>DATMJE010000329.1:0-24604 GCA_035553995.1 Usitatibacter sp.
CAAAGAAATCACTCAATTCGAATCACTTGGATCCAAAGTGAGCACTGCAGTATCACTTGACCTCGCCTAGGCCCAACATCACCTGAGCGAGCGCGACTACCCAGCACCCACCTCTATCGGCTGTAACTTGTTAAAGAGCGAGTCCGCTGCCAGCCCCGTGGGGCCCTTGTGAATCAGCAACAGAGCCAACGATTATACGCATTTCTGGCTCCCCGTGGCAAGGAAGCGCGCGAAATTTCCGGGGGGTGTCAGGCCGCCTGCGTAAGGGTGACCTTGGCGAACTTGCGCTTGCCCACCTGCAGGACGTACGTGACGCCCGCGGTGAGGCGCAGCGACTTGTCGCTCACCTTCTCGCCGTTCACGCGGACGCCGCCCTGCTCGATCATGCGGTGCGCGTCGGATGTAGACGGGCACACCCCGGCCGATTTCAAGACCTGCGCGATCGCGGCATCCGCGCCCGGCACCTGCATCACCTGCTCCACGAGGTCGTCGGGGACGCCGCCGTGGCGGAAGCGCGACTCGAAATCCTCCAGCGCCGCATCGGCCGCGCGACGGTCGTGGAAGCGCGTGATGATCTCCTGCGCGAAGCGCACCTTCACCTCGCGCGGATTGCCGCCCGCGTCGACATCGCGTTTCCAGCCCCGAATCGTCTCGAGCGACTCGAACGAGAGCAGCTCGATGTAGCGCCACATGAGCTCATCGGAGATCGACATCAGCTTGCCGAACATGTCGCCGGGCGCGTCCGCGATCCCCACGTAGTTTCCGAGCGACTTCGACATCTTGTTCACGCCGTCGAGGCCCTCGAGCAGGGGCATGGTGATGATCACCTGCGATTCCTGCCCGTACTGCTTCTGCAGCTCGCGTCCCACCAGCAGGTTGAATTTCTGGTCCGTGCCGCCGAGCTCCACATCCGCGCGCATGGCGACGGAATCGTAGCCCTGCACCAGCGGATACAGGAACTCGTGGATCGAGATGGGGCGCTGCTCGGCGAAGCGCTTGGAGAAGTCGTCGCGCTCGAGCATGCGGGCGACCGTATAGGAGCCGGCGAGCTTCACGAGGCCCGAGGAGCCGAGCTGCGAGCACCACGTCGAGTTGAACATGATCTCGGTGCGCGCCGCGTCGAGCACCTTGAAGACCTGCGCCTTGTAGGTGTCCGCATTGGCCGCGATCTGCTCCGGCGTGAGCGGCGGGCGCGTCACGTTGCGGCCGGTGGGGTCGCCGATCATCCCGGTGAAGTCGCCGATCAGGAACATCACGTGATGCCCCAGGTCCTGGAACTGGCGCATCTTGTTGAGCAGCACCGTGTGGCCCAGGTGCAGGTCCGGGGCGGTGGGATCGAAGCCGGCCTTTACCCTCAACGGCTTGCCCCTGGCCAATTTCCGGACCAGGTCCTCCTCCAGGATGACCTCGTCGGCGCCCCTGCGAATCACCTCGAGGTGGTTCGAATGACTCATTGATTTGATTCCTATTTCACAGCGTCTTGTAGGCGATGTCTGCTATGCTTCGTCGGACTTTTCCGACAGGCCAGCATGGACGCCGAAAAAACGAACATTCTATCGCAGCGCCCGTTCCCCTCCCGGTGGTCCCGGCGCCTCGCATACGCGGCCCTGCTGCTGGCCCTCCCCCCGCTGGCCGTGATCACCGCCTTCGGCATCGCGCCGGATACGGAGACCAACATCGGCCCCGCCCACATGGTGGAGCAGCGCCTGGGCGCACTGGAGCTGCCGTCGGACGTGCCCGGCACCGAGCGCTTCATGAGCCAGGAGCGCGTGCTTCGGGGCGACACCGTGGCGGCCCTTTTCGAGCGCCTCGGCGTACGCGATCCGCGGGCCCTGGAATTCCTCCGGGCCGACGCAACCGGTCGCACGCTCTTCCGCCAGCTCATCCCCGGACGGCTGCTGCAGGCCGAGACGGACGCGGATGGCGACCTGCTGGCCTTGCGCTACCTCCTGGGTCCCGCGTCGCTGCTCGAGATCACGCGCGCCGGCGAGGGATTCACCGCCCGGCAGCGCGCTATCGCGGAAACGCCGCGCCGCTTCTACAAGACCGCGACCATCCGCTCCTCGCTCTTCGCGGCGACCGATGCCGCGGGGATCCCCGACGCGATCGCCGCACAGATCACGCGCGTCTTCGCGACGGACATCGATTTCCATGCGGACCTGCGCAAGGGCGATCGCGTCTCGGTCGTCTACGAGATGCAGTACGAATCGGGCGAGATGGTCGCCCCCGGCAAGATCGTCGCGGCGGAGTTCGTGAACGACGGCCGCGTGTACCAGGCGGTGCTGTTCCACGATGAAGAGGGCCACGAAGCGTATTACTCGCTCGACGGCACCAACCGTGCGAAGGCCTTCATGCGTTCGCCGGTGGAATTCACGCGCATCAGCTCCGGCTTCGGCAGCCGTTTCCATCCCATCTTCAGGAACTGGCGCGCGCATACCGGCGTCGATTTCGCGGCGCCGCAGGGCACGCGTGTGCTCGCCACGGCCGATGGCACCGTCATGTCGGCCGGGGTGCGCGGCGGCTACGGCAACGCCATCGAGGTGAGCCATGGCGGCGGCATCTCGACGCTCTACGGCCACCTTTCGGCCTTTGCACGGGGCGTGCATGCGGGCGCACACGTGCACCAGGGCGAGGTCATCGGCTTCGTCGGCATGACGGGTTATGCAACCGGCCCGCACCTGCACTACGAGTTCAAGATCGGCGGCGTGCACCAGGATCCGATGCGTGTCGCCCTTCCCAAGGCGGGGCCTGTGGCCGCGCAACTGCGCCCGCAGTTCGTGCAGGTCGCCGCGGACGCGCGCAACGCCATCGAGCGCGTGACCGACGCGCCGCCGGCCCGCTTCGAATAGCAGTGCTTTTCGTAGGGCTCATGTCCGGCACCAGCCTCGACGGGGCCGATGCCGCGCTCGTCGACTTCAGCGACGGCTTTCCGCGCACGCTCGCATTCGCGACGGTGCCTTTTCCGGCCGAGCTGCGCGAGCGCATCCTGGCGCTGTGCGAGCCCGGGCGTGATCCGCTGGAGCTCTCCGGAACTGTCTCCATCGAGCTGGCCGACCTCTACGCGCGTGCAGTGGAAGGCGTGATCGCCGGCGGAGGCGTCGAGCGCCGCAACATCGTGGCCATCGGCTGCCATGGACAAACGGTGCGGCATCGCCCGGACCTGGGCTTCACCATCCAGCTCAACGATCCCGCGCGCCTCGCCGAGCTCACCGGCGTCGACGTGGTCGCCGATTTCCGCCGCCGTGACATGGCCGCGGGAGGCCAGGGTGCGCCTCTCGTGCCGGCCTTCCACGAGGCGGTGTTCCGGGATGGCCGCAAGTCCCGTGCGGTGGTCAACATCGGCGGCATCAGCAACGTGACGTGGCTTCCCGCGGCGCGCGCTACCGTCGGCTTCGATTGCGGGCCGGGCAACGTGCTGCTCGATGGGTGGGCCCGCAGGCATATCGGCACGCACTTCGACGAGAACGGCGCGTGGGCCTCGCGCGGGCGCACGGACACGGCGCTCCTCGAGCGCCTCCTCGACGAGCCGTTCCTCAAGTCGCCGCCGCCGAAGAGCACGGGACGCGAGCTCTTCCGCCTCGATTGGCTCGAGGATCGGCTCTCGCCCGGCATCACGCCGGCGGATGTGCAGTCCACGCTCACGGATTTCACCGCCCACGCGATCGTGGGCGCCATCGACCGCTTCTGCGGCGACACCGAGGAGATCTATCTCGCCGGCGGTGGCGCGCGCAACGGTGCGCTCGTATCGCGCATCACCGCGCTCGCGCAGGGCCGCCCCGTGGCGCCGACCGACGTGCTCGGTGTGCCCACGCAGCATGTCGAATCGATGGCCTTCGCGTGGCTCGCGATGAAGTGCGTGCGCCGCGAGCCCGTGGACCTCACCGCGGCTACCGGTGCGCGTGCGCCGCGCGTGCTGGGCGCGATCTACCCCGCCTGATCGCAGCCCCTGAAAGAAACGGGGAAGGCCGAAGCCTTCCCCGCGATTTCGTGCCGCGCGCGAAGCTCAGACCGTGAAGGACGAGCCGCAGCCGCAGGTGGAGCTGGCGTTCGGGTTCTTGATCACGAACTGCGCGCCCTCGAGCCCTTCCGTGTAGTCGATCTCCGCGCCGATGAGGTACTGGTAGCTCATCGGGTCTATCAGCAGGCTCACGCCGTTCTTCTGCATCACGGTGTCGTCCTCGTTCGCGACCTCGTCGAACGTGAAGCCGTACTGCAGCCCGGAGCAGCCGCCGCCCGTGACGAACACGCGCAGCTTGAGCTCGTTGTTGCCCTCTTCCTCGATGAGCGCCTTCACCTTGTTGGCCGCGCTCTCGGTGAAGAGGAGCGGGTCGGGCATCGTGGTGGCGGTGGCCATGTCGTTCATTGCAATTCTCCTGTAACGCGTTTTCAGTCGGCGGTCGCGGTCTTCAGCTCGATGACCTTTTCGCTCTTCTGCGAGCTTTCGTAGACCAGGCGTCCCATCACGATCGCGCCGACGTGGATCTCGATGGATTTGTACGAGACATCTCCTGTGACACGGGCCTTGGGGAGCAGTTCGACGTACTCCGTGGCACGCACGGGGCCGGCCACGGTGCCGTTGATCACCACGTGCGCGACCTCGATCTCGCCCTCGACCCTGGCCAGCTCGGAGATGACGAGCGTGCCCGGCTTGGTGCCGGAGGCGCGCACGTTGCCCTTGATGTGCCCATCGATGCGCAGGCCGCCGGTGAAGACGACATCGCCGTCGATGGTCGATCCCGCCCCGATCAGGCTGTCGATCGGGCTGGGCTTGTTGGTCTTTCCGAACATCGCATCTCTCCCTTACGACACGTTCACCGTCCGGGACAGTTTAACCTGTCCTCCGGGAACCGCCACAACGCGCACTTCCGCGCTCTTCAGCTCGCAGCCGTCGGGGATCGCGAAGCGGCCCTCGACCTTCTGGTAGAAGCGGAAATCCACGCTGCCGGCCCCCTCCGGGGCGCCCGTCTCGGGGTAGGTATAGGTAGTGACATTGGGGCCGTTGGCGACCTTTGCAAGGATCTGCACCTTGCCCCGGAAATCCTGCTTCCGTTGCCCACCCTGCGTGAGCAGGATGCGGTAGCGGAACTCGTTGGGCCGGCCGTCGCGCTCGATCTTGAGATCCGATACCGCGATGCCTTCGGCCGACGTGCCCGACGACATCACCTTGCGCAGGAACCCCAGGTCCTCCTTGAGCGAGGCGTTCTCGTCCTGGAGCTGGGCCACGCTGCGGGCGAGCTCGCTTTGCGACGCATGATCGACCTGCATCTGCCGGTCCCGCTCGAGCAGCTGCGCGCGCGTGGCCTCCAGCGCGCGCTTCATGGCGGCATTCTCCTGGGCGAGCGCGTCCATGCGCTGCTTCGCTTCGTCGGCGTTGAAGCCCGCGAGGCCCTGCGTGTACTGCACGACCCACCACACCACCGTGGCGACGAGCGCCATCATCAGCACGTTCAGCAGCCAGCGCCAGTGCCACGCGAGCTGCGAGCGGATGGCCATCCGCGAGGAGCCGATGCCGAAGTTGCTGCGCAGGCGCCGGGCGATGCTTCGCATCAGGGCACGACCGCGAGCTGATCGAGCGCCTGCGTCTCGGGAAAGCCGAACATGAGGTTCATGTTCTGCACCGCCTGGCCCGCCGCGCCCTTCACGAGGTTGTCCTCGACGGCGAGGATGACGACCGTGTCGCCATCCATGGGCCGATGCACGGCGATGCGGCACTGGTTGGTGCCGCGGACCCAGCGCGTTTCCGGTTGCGAGCCCGGGGGGAGGACATCGACGAACGGCTCATGGGCGTAACGCTGCTCGAAGAGCGCCTGGAAGTCTGTGTCGGCCGTCACACGCGCATAGACGGTTGCAAGGATGCCGCGCACCATCGGCACCAGGTGCGGGACGAACGTGAGCCCGAGCTCGCGGCCCGAGGCCTTCTCGAGGCTCATGAGGCTCTCCAGGATCTCGGGATGATGGCGATGGCCGCGCACCGCATACGCCTTGAAGTTGTCGGTCGCTTCCGAGAACAGGATGTCCACCTCGGCCTTGCGTCCCGCGCCGCTCACGCCCGACTTCGCATCCGCGATGAGATGGCGGTGGTCGACGTGGTTCGTCTCCACCAGCGGCAACAGGGCGAGCTGCACGGCGGTCGCATAGCAGCCGGGATTCGCCACCAGGCGCGCCGCGCGAATGCGCTCGCGGTTCATTTCCGGCAGCCCGTACACCGCCTGCGAAAACAGCTCCGGCGATGCGTGCTTCACCTTGTACCACTTCTCCCACGTCGCCTGGTCCTTGAGGCGGAAGTCCGCGGAGAAGTCGACGATGCGCGCGCCCGCATCGAGCAACGCCTTGGCCTGGCTCATCGCGACACCATTGGGCGTGGCGAACATCACGCAATCGCACTTGCCGAGCCCGGCTTTCGCGGGATCGGAGAACGCGAGATCGTAGCGCCCGCGCAGCGACGGGAAATAGTCGGCCACCCTGACGCCCGCTTCCGCGCGCGAGGTGATCGCGGTGACCTCGACCTGCGGGTGCATGGCCAGCAGGCGCAGCAGCTCCACGCCCGTGTAACCGGTACCGCCCACGACGCCCACCTTGATCATGCGTACGTGCCCTCCGTTGCCTCACGACGACAAATGGTGCCATGAACGACAAAGCCGCCCTTGCGAGGCGGCTTTGTGCGTGCAGAACAGTGCTGCTCTCCGCCTTAGCGCTTGGAGAACTGCTTGCGTCGGCGCGCCTTGTGGAAGCCGACCTTCTTGCGCTCGACCTCGCGCGCGTCGCGCGTGACCAGCCCGGCCTTCGACAGCGCCGGCTTGAGCGTCGGATCGTACTCGATCAGCGCGCGGGTGATGCCGTGGCGCACCGCGCCCGCCTGGCCCGACTCGCCGCCGCCGAAGACGTTGACCTTGATGTCGAACGTCTGCGCGTGGTTGGTGAGCTCGAGCGGCTGGCGCACGATCATGCGGCCGGTCTCGCGGGAGAAGAACACGTCGACGGGCTTGTCGTTCACGACGATATCGCCCTTGCCCGGCTTGATGAAGACGCGCGCCACCGCGTTCTTGCGGCGGCCGGTACCGTAGTTGTATTTGCCGATCATCTGCTCGCTCCTTAGATCTCGAGGGCCTTGGGTTGCTGCGCCGTGTGGGGATGCGCCGAGCCCGCGTAGATCTTGAGCTTCTTGATCATGGCGTAGCCGAGCGGTCCCTTGGGCAGCATGCCCTTCACCGCGAGCTTGAGGACGCGGTCGGGATGGCGCTGCTGCAGCTTGGTGAAGTTCGTCTCGTAGATGCCGCCCGGATACGTCGAGTGGCGGAAGTACTTCTTGTCCTGCGCCTTGGCGCCGGTGACGCGAAGCTTCTCCACGTTGACGACGACGATGTAATCGCCGGTATCGACGTGCGGCGTGAATTCGGGCTTGTGCTTGCCACGCAGGCGGCGCGAGACTTCCGCGGCGAGGCGGCCCAGCACCTTGTCGGTCGCATCCACGACGTACCAGTCGCGGCGGACCTCTTCCGGCTTGGCCGAAAAGGTCTTCATGGAGATGTCCTTCCTTTTACGCGACCCTGGGTGCCGGCGAGTTGCTCTTGCCGATACTTTGGCCGCTTGGTTTTGGGTACGGCTGCGAACCCGAAATTATAGGGGAATCATAGTTTTGTGTCAAAAGGGGTGGCGGGCTAGAATCGCCCCTCCCCACCCCCGGCCCGCCGCATGGAACCCACCCGCCTCGAACAGTACGCGCGACTCATCGCGGTAACGCTTCTCATGCTGGGCTGCGTGCTGGTGCTGCTGCCGTTCATGGGCGCCATCCTCTTCGCGGGCGTGCTGGTGCTGTCCACGTGGCCGGCCTTCGCATGGCTGCGCGCGCGCTGGGGCGGGCGTGGCACGCTGGCAGCCCTGGCGATCGTGCTCGGCATGGTGATCGCGTTGGTGGTGCCGATCGCGCTCGTCGCGCAAAGCCTCGTGCTGAACTCGGCTTCGCTGGTGGACGACGTACGCGGGTTCCTCGATCGCCGCAGCGCCATCACCATGCCCGAGTTCGTGGGACGCATCCCGCTCGTGGGCGCCTGGCTCAGTGACTACGGCCGCTCGCTGCTGGAAAGCCGCGACGAGCTGATCGCGCTGGTGAAGCGGCTGGCCGATCCCGCGCGTGTGATGCTCGCGGCCCTCGGTGCCGCCGTGGGCCAGGGCCTGATCCAGGTGCTGGTGGCCCTTTTCGTGGCGTTCTTCTTCTACCGTGACGGCGAGCGCGTGCGCGTCCTGCTGCTGGAGCTGCTGGGCAGGCTCGCCGGGCACGAGCACGGCGAGCTGCTCGCGCGGACCGGCCAGAGCGCGGTCAAGGGCGTGGTGTACGGGTTGCTCGGCACCGCGCTCGCGCAGGCGGCCGTCGCGTTCGTGGGCTTCCTCATCGCGGGCGTGCCCGGAGCCGTCCTGCTCGGGGCAGGAACGTTCCTGCTGTCGCTGGTGCCCATGGGACCGGTGTTGATCTGGGGCGGCGCCGCCGTCTGGCTGTACGCGCAGGGCAGCACGGGCTGGGCCATCTTCATGGTGATCTACGGTGCCGCGGTCATCAGCTCCGTGGACAACTTCATCAAGCCGATCCTCATGAGCCGCGCGGGCAACCTTTCGATGCTGCTCGTGGTGCTCGGGGTCTTCGGCGGCGCGATCGCGTTCGGGTTCATCGGGCTCTTCGTCGGGCCCGCGCTGCTCGCCGTGGGATGGAGCGTGATCGTGACCTGGCTCGATCTCCAGCGCGTGGAGGGCGAGGCATGAAAGCCCGGGTCCAGCTGGTGGAAGGCATGACGTTCGTCGCCGAAAGCGGCAGCGGCCACGCCGTGGTCGTCGATGCGGCGCCCGACGTGGGTGGCCGCAACCTGGGTGCGCGGCCGATGGAGCTGGTGCTGATGGGCACCGGGGCCTGCAGCGCGATCGACGTGGTCCACATCCTGCGCAAGTCGCGCCAGGCCGTGACCGGTTGCGTCGTGGAGCTCGATGCGGAGCGCGCGGCGGAGGACCCGAAGGTGTTCACGCGCATCCACATGCACTACATCGTGAGCGGCAAGGGACTCGCACCGGCGCAGGTGGAGCGCGCCATCAAGCTGTCGAAGGAAAAATATTGCTCCGCGACGATCATGCTGGCGCACACCGTCGAGGTGAGGTTCGACTTCGAGATCCGCGAGGGCTGAGCCTCCCTAGACCCAGTAGGCCGTCCGCGTCATGACCTTCGACGCCGCGCGCATGGCGAGCTTCACCACGTAAGGCAGCTCCGCACCACCCAGCGCGCGCCCCGCGGCGCCGTGGCGATTCTCGTCCTCGCGCATCTGTACCAGGACTGCGCGCGTGCGCTGGTCCTCGGGCGCGAGGCGATCGAGGTGCCCCTCGAGGTGGCGCTCGACCTGGGCCTCGGTTTCGGCGAGAAAGCCCAGGCTCCAGCGGTCGCCGGCCGCGCCCGACAGCATGCCCATCGCGAACGAGCCGGCGTACCAGAGGGGATCGAGCACGCTGGGGCGCGCGTCGAGCTCCCCCATGCGCTTGCGGCACCACGCGAGGTGGTCGCGCTCCTCCGCCGCGGCCGTGCGCAGCGCCTCGCGCACGCGCTCGTCCCGCGCGAAGATCGCCTGGCCGCTGTAGAGCGCCTGCGCGCAGACTTCACCCGTGTGGTTCACGCGCATCAGCGCGCCGGCATCCCCGGGCTGTGGCGCGTCCGGAAGGTTCGCGGCCGGTGAAGGGCGCGCGGCCACCGCCGCTCCTGCGAGCGTGCGCAACGCCTCGTCGGCCGCGATGAGCAGGGTGTCCAGCAATCCGAATGCAGGTCTCATCAGCGAGCCCCGGAATTAAAAAGGGCGCGGCAGATGCCGCGCCCCATTGTGCAACGAATCGCCTGGGCGATCAGAACACGTGACGGATGCCGACGGAGGCGCCGCGCGGATCCTGGCCCGGGGTGATTGCGAGCGTGTTCGAGCCGAAGTTGCAGCTCGAGGTCTCGTTGTTGTCGATGTGCACGTACTGGGCGATGAAGAACGTGCGGCGCGTGAAGTTGTACTGATATCCAGGCGCGTGCACGCGGCAGTGCGGCTCGCCCGCTTTGTGGATGGTTGCCGATTCGATGATTTCCTCGCCGCCGTCCTTGGCATCCGAGTACTGGTAGATCAGCTGGTGGTTGCCGAGCGTCCAGACGATGTTGGCCATCCAGGCTTTCTGGTCGGAGAAGCCGGTGATGGTGCCGGGCGTCGTCGCCTGCGTGCTGACGTCACGACGGAACTTCTCGTACAGGGCGCCGACCTTGATCGGGCCGAACGTGGCCGTGCCGAACACCGCCTGGCCGACCTGCTTGGGCGAGGTGACCGAGCCGATGTTGAACGGGGGCGGCGTGGTGGCCGTCACGGCGAATGTGGCCGCAGGCTGGTCCTTCAGCTGGTGATAGGCATATCCCGCGTAGAACGGGCCGCCGGTCCAGGTGATGCTCGCGCCTTCGCTGCGCGGATTGACGGTGGAAGTCTTCGCCTCGTTGGCGGAGTAGCTGGCGCGGAAGTGGAAGCCCGCGATGGTGGGCGACCAGTACTGCACGACGTTCTGGTCGCGACGGTCGAACGTGGCCTGCCCGTTGGCAATGCCGGAGCCGTTCATGGCCGCGGTGATGCCGCCGATGGTGAGGTCGCCATACGGGTCGACCGCGATGGTCGACGTCTTGAACGGCGTGTCCCAGCGGCCGAGCAGGACGCTGCCGAAGCCGCCCTGCAGTCCCACGCCGCTGTTACGCGCGGCGAAGGTGGTGTCGTTCTGGTCCGGTTTGAACGCGGTTTCCAACTGGAAGAAAGCCTTCAGGCCACCACCCAGGTCCTCGGTGCCACGCACGCCAAGGAGAGAGGATTGATCGGAGACGCGGTTGCGGCGCACGACCTCCGGCACGTTGCCGACATTGCCCTTCGCCTCCACAGATTCGAAGGTTACGTACACGCGCCCGTACAACGTAACCGGGTTCGCGGTCTGTGCCATGGCAGCCGGCGCCACGCACGCGCCAGCAACAGCCACAGCAATCAGTTTCTTATTCATCAGAATCTCCTTTGTTGAAGTGAGGCCTTGAATTACTAAAGCGCTTTCTTGGAAATCTGCTGGGGATTTTGCCCCCCGGATATCACTACTTTCCCAATTCTTTGTTGAGAAGCCACCCGCATGATGCCAAAGCGGACCCGTTGACTCAAGGGGTTTTTAGCCAATCACGCAACAAACAAAGGCAGCTGTTGCTTCGATACAACAACCTTTTCAGGCGCTAAAAAACAGGCGCTTAAGCTCATTTCCCGGATCCTCGGCGGCCATGAAGGCACTTCCGACCAAGTAAGCGCCTACTCCGGCAGCACGCAGGCGGGCAACATCTTCGGGCTTGGCGATGCCGCTCTCGGTTACGAGCAGGCGCTCCGGCGGCACGTCGCTGCGAAGGGAAATCGTTGTTTCCAAACGGGTTTCGAAGCTGCGAAGGTCGCGATTGTTGATCCCTACCAAGGGGCTCTCGAGCTTCAGGGCGCGCTCGAGCTGCGGCCCGTCGTGGCATTCCACCAGCACGTCCATGCCGAGCTGGCGGGCGACACGGCCCAGGCCAAGGAGCTGGGCATCGGGTGCTGCATCCATGATGAGGAGGATGCAGTCCGCGCCCCAGGAGCGGGCTTCGTGCACCTGGTACTCGTCGACGATGAAGTCCTTGCGCAGCACCGGCAGCGCGCAGGCGGCCCTTGCAGCCTGGAGGTCCTCGGGCGAGCCGCCGAAGAAATCGCGATCGGTCAGCACGGACAGGCACGCCGCGCCATTGCGTTCATAGGAGGCTGCGATGCGGGCCGGATCGAAATCGGAACGGATGAGGCCGCGGCTGGGACTCGCGCGCTTGATCTCCGCGATCACCGCGGGCACGCCGGCCGCCATCTTCGTCCGCAGCGCGCGCTCGAAGCCCCGCGATGGCGACGCCTCGCGCGCACGCTCGCGCATCTCGTGCAGCGGCACGCGCTGCTGCGCTTCGTGCACCTCGCGGCGCTTCACCTCCAGGATGCGATCGAGGACGTTCCCCATCACGCGGCCTTGCCGAAGCCGCGCGTGAACGCCGCGAGCTGGTCCAGCTTGCCGCGCGCGGCACCACTCGCAAGCGCGTCACGCGCCGAGGCGACGCCATCCCACAGGCTGCCCGCGACGCCGGAAACGTAAAGGGCCGCCGCCGCATTGAGCACGACGATGTCGCGGGAAGGGCCCGGCTCGTTCGCCAGCACCGCCTCGACACGCGCCTTCGATTCTTCCGGTCCCTTGACCTGGATCGCCTCGAGGGGCGCCGTGTCCAGCCCGAACTGCTTCGGCTCGATCGTGTATTCGGTGATGAAGTCGTGCTTGAGCTCGGCGATGTAGGTGGGGCCGGTGATCGTGATCTCGTCGAGGCCATCCTGGCCGTGCACGGTGATCACGTGGCGGCTGCCCAGCATCTTCAGCACGCGCGCCTGGATGCCGACGAGATCCGGGTGGAACACGCCCATGACCTGGTTGCGCGCGCCGGCGGGATTGGTGAGCGGGCCGAGGATGTTGAGGATGGTGCGCATGCCGAGCTCCTTGCGCACGGGCGCGGCATGCTTCATCGCCGGATGGTGGTTCGGGGCGAACATGAAGCCCAGGCCCACTTCGCGAATGCAGAGCGCCACCTGCTCGGACGAAAGCGCGAGATTCACGCCGAGCGCCTCGAGGACGTCCGCGCTACCCGATTTCGACGAGACCGAGCGGCCTCCGTGCTTGGCCACGCGCGCACCCGCTGCCGCCGCCACGAACGCGGCGGTGGTGGAGACGTTGAACGTGTGCATCTTGTCCCCACCCGTGCCGCACGTATCCACCAGGTGCTC
Organism: Usitatibacter sp.; assembly: GCA_035553995.1. Classification (GTDB taxonomy): domain Bacteria; phylum Pseudomonadota; class Gammaproteobacteria; order Burkholderiales; family Usitatibacteraceae; genus Usitatibacter. The sequence continues at coordinate 12,849 of DATMJE010000329.1, forward strand.
GACATCGCCCGCGTCCACCTTCGTGGAGAACTCGCGCATCACCGACGCGGCGGCGGCGATCTCCGAGACGGACTCGCTTTTGACGTGCAGGCCCATGAGGATCGCGGCGAGCTGGACCGGCGGCACCTTGCCCTCCATGACCTGGCGCATGAGGTCCACCATCTCGTCGTAGAAGATCTCGCGCTTGTCGCAGAGTCGGTTGATCGCCTCGAGGGGCGTGAAGGTGGTCATGGCTTCTTTGGCTCGGAGAGGAAATTGCGCAGCAGCGCGTGCCCGTGCTCGGTGAGGATCGACTCGGGATGGAACTGCACGCCCTCGATCGGCAGCGAGCGATGCCGCACGCCCATGATCTCGCCGTCCTCGGTCCACGCCGTCACCTCGAGCTCCGCCGGGCACGTCGCGCGCTCGATCGCGAGCGAATGGTAGCGCGTCGCGGAATAAGGCGAAGGCAGGCCGGCGAAGACGCCCTTGCCCGAATGATGGATGCTCGAAACCTTGCCGTGCATGAGCGTCTTCGCATGCACGATGTGCCCGCCGTAGGCCTGGCCGATCGCCTGGTGGCCGAGGCACACCCCCAGGATCGGGAGCTTGCCGGCGAGATGGCGGATCACGTCGAGCGAGACGCCCGCTTCGTTGGGCGTGCACGGGCCGGGCGAGAGCACGATGCGCTCGGGCTCGAGGGCCGCGATCTCCTCGACCGACATCTCGTCGTTGCGCACCACCTTCACCTCCTGCCCCAGCTCGCCGAAGTACTGGACGAGGTTGTAGGTGAAGGAATCGTAGTTGTCGATCATCAGCAGCATGACTTGGTCACTTTTCAAGCAGTCTTGCACTTACTCGAGGTCGGCGCGCGCTTGGATAGGCGCGGTGGCCGCGTCGGCACCCGAAAAACTCTGGGAGGGGGCCGCAGGAGCGGCAAAGGCTAGGCGGCAGGCTTACGCCAACGCCAACGGGCAGGGAGGATCGGGGACGATGGGACCTTCATGCGCGCCATTATATCGGGCCCGCCGGACATGGTCGCTCGCGTCTTGCAGCCGGCGGAGGCCCCGGATCAGGCCGCCCGGCGATGGGCTTTCCGGCCGGCGCCGCGCCGCTTCCAAAAGGAAGCTCGCGGCCAGCGGCGCATTCCCGGCTAGAATGTTCCCGCCCTGTCCATGGAGACATGCGCTTGCGCGAGAACGAACAGCCGCTGCCCGGCACGCCGTCCCGGTGCGACGTCGTGGTGATCGGCGGTGGCCCTGCCGGCTCGAGCGCGGCGATCCTGCTGGCGCAGCGCGGCCACAAGGTGGTGCTGCTGGAGAAGGAGCGCCATCCGCGCTTCCACATCGGAGAATCGCTGCTGCCGGCCAATGTGCCGCTGTTCGAGAAGCTGGGCGTCGCCGCCGAGATCGCGGCGCTCGGCCTGGAGAAGTGGGGCGCCACGTTCGTCTCCCCGTGGCACGACCACGTCACGCGCTTCGAATTCGCCGAGGCGACCGATCCCGCGCTGCCGAAGGCGTACCAGGTGCGGCGCGCGGCATTCGACGAGGTGCTCTTCCGCCGGGCGGCCGCGGTCGGCGCGGAAACGCACGAGAATGCCCGCGTGCGCGAATTCGACCTCGGTCGCAAAGGCGCGCCAACGCGCGTAACCGCCACGATGGGCGACGGCACCCTGCGCGAATGGCAGGCGAGCTTCGTGGTCGATGCCACGGGCCGTGACACGCTCCTCGCCAGCCGCCTCGGGATCAAGCGCCGCAACCCGGCGCACAACAGCTCGGCCATGTACGGCCACTTCCGCAATGCCGAGCGCGATTGCGGCAGGCTCGAAGGCAACATCATCATCTTCTGGTTCGACCACGGCTGGTTCTGGTTCATCCCGCTGCGCGACGGCACGACGAGCGTGGGCGCGGTGGTGTGGCCGTACTACATGAAGAATCGCGACAAGCCGCTGCGCGAATATTTCCTCGAGACCATCGCGCGCTGCCCCGCGCTGCAATCGCGCCTCGCCGATGCCGAGCTCGTGGCGGAGCCGGAAGCCACCGGCAACTACTCCTACAGCTGCGACCGCTGCCAGGGGGACAACTACGTGATGCTCGGCGATGCCTTCGCGTTCGTCGATCCCGTGTTCTCCTCCGGCGTGATGCTCGCGATGAACAGTGCGTTCGCGGGCGCGGAGGTGGTCGGGGCGCGGCTCGCGGCCGATCGCGCGGCCGAGGCGCGGGCGCGACAGCGTTTCGATCACGTGATGCGCCACGGGCCGAAGGAATTCTCGTGGTTCATCTATCGCGTGACCAATCCCACGCTGCGCGATCTCTTCATGGCGCCGAGCGACATGATGAACATGAAGAAGGCGCTGCTGTCGGTGCTCGCGGGCGACATCTTCGGCGATACCCCCATCCGCCGCGGCCTGGGGCTTTTCAAGGTCGCCTACTACGTCTTCTCGCTCGTGCACCTGCGCCGCACCGTCGCCGCATGGCGCCGGCGCGCCTTCAACATCCGCGACGATTCCGAGATGCGGTTGTCGAGGGGCTGACGGGCTTCCGCATGCAGCGCTCCGCCACGCACCTCGTCCTCATTCCCAGCTACAACCCGGGGCCGAAAGTGTTCGAGACGGTGCGGGATGCCCGTGCCCATTGGGCTCCGGTGTGGATCGTCGTGGACGGGAGCACCGACGGCACGCCCCCGGAGCTCCAGCGCCTGGCCCGCGAAGATCCGCACCTGCGCGTGATCGTCCTGCCGCGCAACGGCGGCAAGGGCAGCGCCGTTCTCGAAGGCATCCGCATCGCGCGCACGATGGGCTACACGCACGTTCTCACGATGGATTCCGACGGCCAGCATCCCGCCGCACTGATCCCCGAATTCATGGCGGCATCGGCGGCGAACCCGGGTGCGATGATCCTCGGCAAGCCGGTATTCGACGCGAGCGCCCCGGCGATCCGCGTCCGCGGCCGCAAGCTCTCCAACTGGTGGGCGAACCTGGAGACGCTGTGGGCCGGCATCGGCGATTCGCTCTTCGGCTTCCGTGTCTATCCGATCGCGGAGCTGCTGGGTGTGATGGAGGATGGCACCTGGATGCGGCGTTTCGATTTCGATCCCGAGGCCGCCGTGCGCCTCGCGTGGCGCGGCGTGCGTCCGGTCAACATCGACGCGCCGGTGCGCTACCTCACCGCCGCGGAGGGCGGCGTCTCGCACTTCGACTACCTGCGGGACAACGTGCTGCTCACGTGGATGCACCTGCGGCTCATGCTCGGGTTCGCGGCACGCCTGCCGCGGCTCGTGCAACAGCGCCTGCGCACGCAATAAGCCGCGAAGGCCTAGGCCATGCCGCCGTTGATGCCGATGACCTGCCCGGTGATGTAGGCCGCGGCGTCGGAGGCGAGGAACGCCACGAGGTCGGCCACTTCGTCGGGATGGCCGGCACGCTGCATCGGCACCAGCCGCCGGATGGCCGCCGCATCGAACGCGCCCTCGCTCATCGGAGCCGCGATGATGCCCGGCGCGACCGCATTCACGGTGACGCCGCGGCTGGCGAGCTCGAGCGCGAGCGCCTTCGTCGCCGAATGCAGCGCCCCCTTGGCGGCCGCGTAGTTCACCTGCCCGCGATTGCCGAGCTGTGCCGCGACCGACGTGATCGAAACGATGCGGCCGAATCGCGCGCGCACCATCGGCATCACCAGCGGGCGCGTCACGTTGTAGAAGCCCTTCACCGAGACGTCGACCACGCGCGACCACTGCTCCTCGCGCATCGCCGGAAAGGCCGCGTCGTCGTGGACCCCCGCGCAATGAACCAGGACCTCCACCGGGCGATCTTCCACGAGCGCCTCCAGCATCCCGCGCGTGACCGCCGTATCGGTGACGTCGAACGCGAGCGCGCTCGCATGTCCGCCCGTGGCCGCGATTTCCGACGCGATCGCCTCGGCCGCCGCCGCGTTGCGATGCGCATGCACGATCACGTCGATGCCGTCCCGCGCGAGGCGCCGGGCGATGGCCGCACCGATGCCGCCGCTGCCGCCGGTCACCAGCGCGCGCCTCACGCGGTGGCCCGCGCGCCGAGCACGATGGCGACGCGGCCCGCGGCGAGCACACGGCCCGCACCCGAGACGCTGAAACCGTAGACCATGCCGCCCGTGCCGCGGCCCTGGGCTTCCACGCGGATCTCGAGCGCTCCCTCGATATCGTCGAGCCGCTCCGCGTGGAAGACGACATTTCGAACCGAGGCGAGATAGCCGGCGGCAGGAGCGCGACTGTCGTCCGCGAGCAGCGCACCATGTGCGGCCACGGCCTGGGCGCCGTACTCGACCGCGATCGCAATGGGCAGCAGTCCCTGCCGGCGCAGCGGATGGTCCGCGCGCCTGTGGCTGGTGGCGCGTGCCAGCAGGCGCTCGACATCCCAATCGACGATCTCGTCGAGCAGGCACATGCCGTCGCGATGGGGCAGGTGGCTGGCGATCCAGGCCCTGTCGCGCGCCGTGCTCACGCTTGCGCCGCCACGTGCAGCACGGTGCCGTCCAGGTATTCGAGCGCGGCGGTTTGCGCCCCACCCCGTGCGAGGGCGGCGAGCAGCGGCAGCAGGCGTGCCGCCGGAATCGCGCGCCGCAGGTGGTCGAGGCGCGCCTCTGCCATCGCATCGGGTGCGCCGGTTGCCATCGAGGCCTGCAAGCGTGGACCCACGCCATCCGCAGCGAGCACCATCGCCACGGCAAACGCATCCGGAATGGGGCGCAACGCGTGCAGCGGATCGGGATAAGGGCAATCGTAGGCCAGCAGCAACACGGCGCGCGCAGGCTCGTCGGCGATGCGCACGAGCGCCTCCAGCAGCCCCGCCGTGGCGCTCGCATCGAAAGCGGCGATGCAGTCGGCGGCCTGGGTGGCGCCGGTGGCGATGCCCCAGTATCCGGCCGGCGCGTTGTGCACGGAGTTGTGGAAACGCGTGGGAGAGATCAGCCGGTCTTCCGACGCGAGCGCCTCGCAGATGGCATGGCAGTTTTCCGTCTCGCCGCCGGAGGATGCGAAGACCGCGGCACACTCACCCGGTTCGCACCGCGCGGCACGTGCCGCCTCGAGACCCGCCGCGAGTGCCAGCTTCACCGCCACGCCGGCGCGCCGCCGCTCGGTGGCCGGGAGCGCTTCGGCAGCCGGCACGGCGGTTGCCGCGGGAACGAACGCCGCGACCCCTGCAAGCACGTCCCGGCTCGCATCCCAGCCGCGCAGCCCGGGGCCGACGAGGCCGATGCCGCGCACGATGCCGGCGAGCGTCATGGAAGGCGGCCGAAAAGGAGGCTGCAATTGGTGCCGCCGAAGCCGAACGAGTTGCTCATCGCCACGTCCACCGGGCGGCGGAAGCCGCGCGTCTCGTAGTGCGCGCGCAGGCTCGCATCCACGCTGCGCGTGCCGGGGCTCGCCGGGACCCGGCCCTCGCGCATCGCGATGAGGCACATGGCCGCCTCGACGGCACCCGCAGCGCCCAGCGTGTGGCCGGTGAAGCCCTTGGTCGAGTTGCAGGCGACGCCGCCCGGGAACACCGCGTGCATGGCCTTGTCCTCGGCGGCGTCGTTGCTCGGCGTGCCGGTGCCGTGCAGGTTCACGTAGTCGACGCGCGCCGCGTCGATGCCGGCCTTCGCGAGCGCGGACTGCATCGCCTCGCGCGCACCGCGGCCCTCGGGATGCGGCGCGGACATGTGATACGCATCGGACGTCTCGCCCGTCCCGAGCAGCGCGAGGCTCCCCGCGCCGGCCGTCCGATCGAGCAGGAAGAATGCGGCCGCCTCGCCGATCGATATGCCGTCGCGTTGGGCGTCGTACGGGCGGCACGGCTCGCGCGACAGCAGGTCGAGCGAGTTGAAGCCGTAGAGCGTCGTGAGGCACAGCGTGTCCACGCCGCCCACGACGGCGGCGTCGATGAGTCCCGCCGCCATGTATCGCGCGGCCGAGGCGAATGCCTTCGCGCTCGACGAGCAGGCGGTCGACACCGCCGTGCACGGCCCGGCGAGCCCCAGGCGTGCACGCACGTAAGCGGCGACCGAGAACGTGTTGTGCGTGTGGCGATAGTCGAAGTCGGGCGGCAGTGCGCCGCTCGCGGCATCGCGTCGACGGTAAGCGAGCTCCGCCGCGAGGATGCCCGCCGTGCTCGTGCCGATGAAGACGCCGACACGCGCGGGGCCATGGCGTCGGGCGGCGGCGTTCACCGCCTCCTCGAAGCCGTCCTGCGCGAGGCCGAGCTCCGCCGCGCGGTTGTTGCGGCAATCGAAGCGTGCGAGCGCGGCGGGAAGCGCCACCGCATCCACGCCATCGACCTCGCCCACGAAGGTATCGAGGTCCACGGTCTCGAAGCGGCATGGCGCCAGCCCGGTTCGCGCCTGCGAGATCGCGTCGAGCGTGGCCGGAACACCGCGGCCCAGCGCGCTGGTGACGGTGAATGCGGTGATCGGGACCGGTGTCATGCGGACATCGTCTCGTGCAGCGCTACCGGCGTGAGCGCTGCCTGCGCCAGCGCATCCAGCACGCGCGGCAGCACCTCGAGCGACACGGGCGTACCGCGGCGCGTGCGAGCGGCATGGCCGTCGTGGAGCACCAGGATGTCGCCCGGGGCCAGCCCTCGCAGCAGGCGGCGAGCCACCGTGGCCGCATTGCCGTCACGCGCGTCGAAGCCACGGCGGGTCCAGCTCACGAGCGTGAGTCCCAGCGATTGCAGCGCCGGGTCGAGCAGCGGGTTGCGCAGGCCGGCGGGGGCACGGAAGAAGCGCGGTGCACGGCCGGTGATGCCCGCGATGATTTCCTGCGCGGCCATGAGCTCGTGCCGGTATCCGCGCAACGAATGCAGCGCGAAGGTCGCGCGATGGCGCAGCGAATGGTTTTCCACACCGTGCCCGCGGCGCACGATCTCGCGCACGAGCTCCGGATGCGCGCGTGCGGCCTGCGCCACGCAGAAGAAAGTCGCGCGCGCTCCATGCGCCTGGAGCATGTCGAGCACGCGGGGCGTATGTTGCGGATGCGGGCCGTCGTCGAAGGTGATCGCGACCTCGCGGCGCGCGGCCGCCTCGGCCGGCAGCCGCGTCACGTTGCGGCCGAGCATCGAGCTTCGTGGCCAGAGACCCGCCGCTCCGAGGACGAGGTGGTTGCCGGCGATGGTCGCCAGGGCCCACGTCGCCTGCTCGGGCGCCACGAGCGCCGCGGCGCAGGCGACGCAATGCAGCCCCACCGACCCCGCCAGCGCGGGCGCAGGGCGCCAGCGCGCCGCGACGGCCTGGATGCCGGCGCTCACGCGGGCAGGCGCCGCACGAAATCCCTCCACATCGATTGCCAATCCTTCCATCCGTGGCCGCCTTCGACTTCGTGCACCGAGGCTGGCGGCAACGCCGACGCCATCATGCGTTGCCCCTCGACGAAGCGGTCGCCGGCACCGAACCAGCATTCCACCGGCGTACGCCGCGCGCCGCCCTGCGCCAGCCAGTGCCATGCCTCGCGCTCGAGGTCGCCGCCGGGCGGCAACGACGGCCGCCACGATGCGAGGCCTCCTGCCGCCGCGATCTCGCACCACACCTCGCGTGTCCCGGGATACGGCGAGAGCAGCAGGCGCCGCTCGGCTTCGTCCTCGTGGCGTGCGGCATGGCACAGCGTCGCGAGCGCTCCCAGCGAGATGCCCGCGATCCAGATGCGGGTGAATCCCCGGGCCTTCACGGGCCCCAACACGGAATCCCGGATGCGATCGACGACGGAGCCGTCCGCGAAATGGGCCACGCGCACGCCCGCCATCACGACCTCCGCCTCGACGCCGCGAGCGCGCAATGCATCGACAAAGCCTTCGCGCAGGAAATCCTCGGGTTCGGCATAGGCGCCGGACAGCAGCACGATCGCGAGGCGCGGCCGCGGCCCGGTCGCCTCGACCAGCGTGCGCATGCGGCTATCCTCGTCGCCACGAAATTGTAGCTCAGGGGTTGGGCGCATCGACCGGTGCGGGCGCGGCGAACGCGGCCGAAAAGACGAGCGTGAGAAATGCACCCGCGGCGACGGTCGAGCCGAGGGCGGACAGCACCGGGATCGACGACAGGGCGAGCATGCCGAAGCTCGCCACCGTGGTCGCATTGGCGAGCACGAGCGACGCGAGCGTAGTCTCGGTCGCACCCGCACCGAGGCCGATACGATCGAGGAAGAGCGCGTAATTCGAGCCCACGGCCACCACGAGCAGCAGGCCCATCAGGTGCAGGATCGAAAGGCGCGTGCCGAGCAGCACATGGCCGGCCGCGACCACCGCCACGCCGGCCGCGAGGGGCACCATCACGCGCGCCACGCGTTGCGCATCGCGCAAGGCAATGGCGAGCAGCGCCACGATGACGGCAAGCCCCAGGCCGGACATGAGAAGCGCCTGCTGCAGGTAGCCCGCGTAGAGGCGATCGAGCTCGGCCTTCACGTCGAGGAAGGTCGCGCCCTGCACGCCCGTGCCAAGCACGGCTGCGCGGAGTGCGCGTGGATCGACGAGGCTTGCCCGCGGTAGCCTCAGTCCCATGAGGGCGGTCCACGTGCCGTTCGCGTCGCGGAAGAGCGTGCCCTTCACCGGCGCCGCGAACGCCGTACCCTCCAGCGCATCGGGCGTGATCGGCGGGACGTCGCGTGCGGCCGCCACCTCGGCAATGAACGGTTCGAGACGGTCGGCGCGCAGGGGCAGGCCCTGCAGCGCTTGCGCGAGCCGCGAGCGCAGCGTGGCCGCATCGGGCAGGCTCGCGAGCCGCGCCCGCTGCGTCGCGAGCGAAGGCACGAAGCGGGCGGGACTCTCGTAGCCTTCGAGGGTGCGCGCTTCGACCAGCGCATCGAGTGCCACGCCCACGCGCTCGGCACCGGCGATCGCGGCATCGGCGCTCGAGCCGCGGATCACCACCATGTAGCGCGCATCCGACGCGCCCAATGCCGACCGCAGCCGTGCATCGAGCGCGCGGTCGCGCTCGGAGATCGGATTGAGGCTCGCAATGTCGCCGTCCCAGGCGTCGTCACCGCGCCACGCGAGCAATGCGAGCGCCGCGGCCGCGAGGACCAGGATCCAGGGTGCGAGCCGCCGCAGCCGGCGAGCGAGTGCGGCGACGCGTGCACCGGCCACGGAAAGATCACGCACGCGGAAATTCGCCGGCAACAGCACGGGGAGCACGTAGCGCGTCACCAGCGCCGCGGCGACGAGTCCGGCGATCGAGTACACACCGAGCTGCGCCAGGCCCGGCAGCCCCGAGAAGACGAGCGCGCAGAAGCCCGCGATGGAGGTGAGAACGCCGAGGCGGATGGTGGGCCAGAAGCCGCGCAGCGCGACCGCATCGGCGTCGCGCCCGCGCTCCCCGGACTGCACGAAGAGGTAGATGGCGTAATCGACGGCCTCGCCGATGAGCGTCGCCCCGAAGCCGAGCGTGATGCCGTGCACCAGGCCGAACCCGGCGGACACCGCGGCGATGCCCACGACAGCACCGGTCACCACGGGCAGGAGCCCCAGGAGGAGCGCCAGCGGCGAGCGATAGACCACCAGGAGCATCGTGGCAACCGCCGCCGTGGCGAGCGTGGAAAGCCGCGCGACGTCGCCCTTCACCAGCGTGCGTGAGCGTGCCGAGAATGCACCCGGGCCGGTCACGCCGATGCGCGTCTCGCGTGCGTTGGCGCCCACGGAAGCCACCGCCGCGTCGAAAGCCCGCTGCACAGCGGCGAGCGCGGCCGCCTGCGCATCGACATCGGAGCCGCTTGCACGCGTGCGCGCGAGCAGCACCGCGCGGCGTCCCTCGCCATCCGACCAGACGCCCTGGAGCACGCGCGGCGCCTGCCCGCCCTGCAGCGATTCGAGCACGGCGAGCGTCTCGCCGGTCGGGTCACGCGCGACCAGCGGCTTCACCAGCAGGCCGGCGGAAGATGCGAGGAGGTCCAGCGTATCGCCGATCGCCGCGCGAAGGCCCTGCACCGTGAAGCGTTCCGCGTTCACGCGCGGGCTGAGGGCATACCGGTGCGCCACGACGAAGTCGCGCTCGGCGGCGAACCCGTCCGCGGCGCCATTGGCCACGATGCTGAAGCGTGCATCCTGCCGCAACGTCGTGGCCACCGCACGCGAGAGCTCGGCCCGCACACGGGCATCCGCACCCTCGATGCCGAGCAGCATCACGCGGGAGAGCGCGCCGTCGCGAAGCTGGTCGACCAGCAGGCGCTGCTCGGCGGTCGGCGCCGTGGGCAGGAAGGACGAGAGATCGGCCACGAAGCGCGTGTGCGCGATCTGCACCGCGCAGGCCGCCAGCACCACGAGCCATGCGGCAAGCGCCACCGCGGCGCGACAGCGCGATGCGCTCATCGCCCCGCGGGCGCGATCTGCATGAGCGAGCGGTCGCCGTCGGGCTGGTCGACCTCCACGCGCCGCACGCTGCCCTGCACGCCGCCCAGCGTCACGCGCGCCACCATCTTCGCGACCTCCGCATCGCGCGGCACGAGCACCAGCCGCCAGGCGCCCGCGTCGCCGTCGAGCGTGACCCGGTAGACCTGCTGCAGCCGCGGACCGTCGCCCGCCAGCGTGGCACGGATGCCTTCGAGCATCGCGGCGACCTGCGGCCACTGGCGCAGCGACGCCGTCTGCTTGCGGCCCGCCCGTTCCATCACCAGCGTATCGCCCTCGACCACGAGCCTTTCGCTGCCCGGGCTCGTGGTGCGCTTCTCGAGCCGATCGGGTGGCGTGAACGTGAGCTCGCCGGAGGATTCGAGCGGGCGATCGAGCAACGCCATCTGCCGCGTCTCGTTGAAGCGCACGGTCGCGGGCTTCTCGCGCCGCAGCATGTCCATCAGCGCGTCGAGCGAAAGCGGCGGTGCGGCGATCGCGGCGTGGACCGCTGCGATGCCGGTGAACGCCGCGGCGCGAAGCACGGCTTTCCTCACGATCGCCAGAAGGGATAGAAGTTGAAGAAGTTGTAAGGCGCTTCGCGGCAGTGCTGCTCGAGGCGCGCGGCATAGCGCTCGACCCCTTCGCGGATGCGCGCATCGCGCTCCGTACGCGTGACCGTGTCGAGCGCGCTGAAATCCGCCAGGCTCTCGAAGCGGATGGCGTAGCGGTTGCCGCCGAGATAGAGGCCCGTCATGAGGATCACCCGCTGGCGCAGCGCCGCCGCCATGCGCATCGGGCCGGTGGGAAACGCGGCCGGAGCGCCGAGGAAGGAAAGCTCGATCGCCGGATCGTCGCCGAGCGAGCGATCGGCAAGCACGCCCACGAGTGCGCCCTGGTCCAGCCGTTCGCGCAGCGCCAGCATGGACTCGAGCCGGCCGAGAGCCACGATGTCCTGCTCGAACGCGGGATTCACGCTCGCCAGCACCTTCTGCACCTTGCGCGCGTTCTCCTCGTACATCGCCATCGCCACGCGCCGCCCGGCCCGCAGCGCGCAGGCGCGGATGACCTCGAAGCTGCCCACGTGCGAGCCCATGAGCAGCGCGCCCCCTGCGCCGAACAGCTCCGTCCCTTCGATCCGCAGCTCGAACAGGCCGAAGCGATCCTGCATGAAGAACACGCGATCGTGCAGCGTCGAGGCGAACGCGAGCAGGTGGCGGTAGACCTCGGCGAGCGTCGCGGGGCGGCCGAGGCAGCGCGTGAGGTATTCGCGCGAGGCGCGTCGTGCCTCGCCGCCCGCCGCGAGGAAATAGGCGACGACCGGATAGAGCAGCAGCCGCGAGGGCGCGCGTCCCACCTTGAGCGACAGCCATGCCATCAGGCGAATCAGCAACAGGCTGCCGCGTTCGCTGCGGCGCGTCCATTCCGCGGCGGGGCGCTTGCCTTGCGGGAC
>DATMJE010000330.1:0-4370 GCA_035553995.1 Usitatibacter sp.
TCGGAGAGGTTCAGCACGCGCGCGACGTTCAGGTAATCCTGCGGGATCTGGCGCACGCCGACCGCGGTGTTGACGATCATCGGCCAGAGCGAGCAGATGAAGATCACGTAGATCGAAGCGGGGTTCGCCGCCTTGAAGACCAGCAGCCCGATCGGCAGCCACGCGAGCGGGCTCACGGGCTTCAACAGCGCGATGATCGGTGCCGCCATGTCCGAGAGGAAGCGGAAGCGGCCGATCATGAAGCCGAGCGGGATGCCCACGAGCGCTGCCAGGCCGAAGCCCAGGCCCACGCGCCCGAGCGAGGCGAGCACGTTCCAGCCGATGCCCTGGTCGTTCGGGCCGTTGCGATAGAACGGGTTGGCGAAGATCTTCACGGCTTCACGGAACACGGAGAGCGGGTCGGGGATGCGCCCGAACTTCGCCACGAACGCCCAGAAGGCCACGAACACCGCGAGGCCGCAGGCCATGGCGATGGCGGTCACGAGCCACTGCGGCGCTTCCTTGCGGCGGCGGGGCACGATGTCGCCCCCGCTAAGCCCGTCGTCCCGGCGCAGGCCGGGACCCAATGCATCGGGAGCAGCAGATTGGGCCCCGGCCTTCGCCGGGGCGACGGCGGTTTCTTGCGCCGGGGCGACGGTGGTCGCTTGCGCGGCCGCGGCATTTCGAAGCGCCGAAGGATGCGCCACCACCACTCTCTTCATGGGAATTGCGGACATGTCTCGCTCCTAGGCGACCTTCACCTTGAATGCGCCCGCGTACTTCACCGGGTCGCGGCCGTCCCAGACGACGCCATCCATGAGCTTCGCGGTGCGCATCGTTTCCTTCGGCACGTTGAGCTTCACCATCGCGGCGGCCTGCTTGTAGAGCTCGATCTGGTTCACCTTCGTGGCCACCTCCAGGTAGTTCGGGTCTTCCTTGAGCAGACCCCAGCGGCGGTGCTGGGTCATGAACCACATGCCGTCCGAGAGCCACGGGAAGTTCACCGCGCCGTCCTCGCAGAACTTCATGGAGTCGGGGTCTTCCCACTTGCGGCCGAGGCCGTCCTCGTAGTGGCCGAGGAAGCGCCCGAGGATCACGTCGGCGTCGGTGTTCACGTACGACTTCTGCGCGATGAGCTCCGCGGTCTCCTTGCGATTCGCGGCCGAGGCGTCGATCCAGCGGCTGGCTTCGAGCACCGCCGCGATCATCGCGCGCGCGGTGTTGGGATTCTTCTGCACGAACTCCGCCGTGGTGCCGAGCACCTTCTCGGGATGGCCTTTCCAGATGCCCTGCGTCGCGATGGTGGTGAAGCCGATCCTGTCGGCGATGGTCCGCGCGTTCCACGGCTCGCCCACGCAGAAGCCGTCCATGTTGCCGATGCGCATGTTGGCGACCATCTGCGGCGGCGGGACCGTGATCGTCTTCACGTCCTTCATCGGGTTGATGCCGTGAGCCGCGAGCCAGTAGTACAGCCACATCGCGTGCGTGCCGGTGGGGAAGGTCTGCGCGAACGTGTACTCGCGCTTTTCCTTCGCGATCAGCGCCGCGAGCTTCTCGCCGTCCACCGCACCCTTGTCGCGGAGCTGGTTCGAAAGCGAGATCGCCTGGCCGTTGCGGTTGATGCTCATGAGGACCGCCATGTCCTTCTTCGGCCCGCCGACGCCCATCTGCACGCCGTAGACGAGGCCGTAGAGCACGTGCGCCGCGTCGAGCTCGCCGTTCACGAGCTTGTCGCGCACGGCGGCCCACGACGCCTCCTTCGAGGGCGTGATGGTGATCCCGTACTTCCTGTCGAAGCCCTTGGCCGCGGCCATCACCACCGAGGCGCAGTCGGTGAGCGGAATGAACCCGATCTTCACTTCCTTCTTCTCGGGTGCATCCGACCCCGCAGCCCACACCGATGCGCGCATGCCGGGTGCCATGCTGGCTACGAGCGCGGCCGTGCCGGCGATGAACGTGCGGCGCGAGTTGTGTTCTTCGTGCATTCCTGGGGCTCCCTCATCGTTTCCGTCCCAAACAAAAAAGGCGTCGCGACCGCGCGGCAATCGCGCGTCGTGACGCCTTTGTCGGGATTGCACGGCCCTCGTTGGCCGCCAATCGTCGAGGGACCTATCGCAAGGGCCGTGCCACGGGAGCCTGAAAGCTAAGTGCTTGAGCCGTATGGAAGCGGCACTGCGGGGTCACGTCGCAATCCTGTTGCGCCGCACAATCCGGGGGCGCCGCGCGCCTCAATGTGGTGAAAAGCAGGCCGCGACTCCGGCGAAAGCATGCCGCCGGGAATGCGCTGCATGCCCCGGATCAGCCGAGCAGCGACGTCACGTCGATCACCTGTTGCGCGGCTTCGCCCAGGCGGATGCCGCGCTGCATGGCGAGCGAGCGCAGGGCCACGAACGCTTCTTCCTCGCTGCACTGGCGCTGCTTCATCAGGATGCCCTTGGCGCGCTCGATCACCTTGCGCTCCGCGAGCCGGTTCTTCGTGTCGTGCAGCTCGGCGCGCAGTTGCTGCTCGGTCTCGAAGCGCTCCATCGCGACCCGCATGATCGGATCGAGCCGCTCGGGGGCAAGCCCGTCCACGACATAGGCGGAAACACCTGCGCGGATGGCCGAACGGATCGCCGCGTCCTGCGCATCTTCGGTGAACATCACGACCGGCCTTGGTGCGGCGCTGGAAATGGCAGCGAGCTGCTCGAGCACGTCGCGGCTGGGCGACTCGGTGTCGATCAGGATGATGTCGGGCTTGTGCTCCTCGACGCGCCGCATGAGCTCGATGGGAGACTCGAGCGTGCAGGCCACCTCGACGCCCTCGAGCGCGGCAAGCGCCTCCTCGAGCGCGGACGCGCGATCGTTGCGGTCGTCGACCAGCAGGACCCTGAGCATGCGAACGAGGATGGTGGTAACCGCTTTTCCATGCAAGCGGCATGCCATTCCATCGGAAACAGGGCGCGATCACCGCCGCCCATGGACAAGCTCAGGCGGGCAGTGCGGCCTTTCGGGCGGCAGGAGCGGCACGGCGCCGAAGCACGCGCTCGAGATACTGGCGCGGCGGGACGTAGTACGGGTTCTCCGTGAGCGTCTGGCCCATGAGCACGTACGGATGCGTGGCGAGCACGTCCATCAGCACCGGGCCGCTGAAGAGGTTCACGTCGTACACGCACATGAGCGTGCAGTCGTGATGCTCGGTCAGCGTGTTCAGCCGCGATTCGTATTCGATCAGCGGATCCATCGCATCGAGATGGTGCAGCGCCCACGTCATCTCGCAGCAGGTGCGGACGTGCGGAAATTCGGTGTGCGCGGCCGCCTGGAGGATCAAATCGATCGTGCCGAACATGCGGTCGGCGTCGAAGCGGCCGGCTGCGAGGAAGCTTTCTTCCGCGTTCATCACGCGCAACTGGCGTGCTAACTGCCTGTCATCCGGTGCGAGGCCGCCGTGCGCGAGATGCTGCAGATGGTGCGGGTTGGCCTGCGCATCGAAGACCGAGACGATCTGTTCCCGGTTCTCGACACCTTCGTGAAAGAAAGGCAGCAGCACCTGGTCCTGCTCGTTGCGCGAATCGAAGAACGCGCAGATATGGCTCGAGGCCGGCACATCCTGGCCGCAGAGCGTCACGGGGCGGCGCTTCTGGCGCGCGATGGCGGGCGGCAGGGTATGGCTCACGGGCAGGATTTCTTGCTACGGGATACCCAGTATGTTCATTGACGCGCTACACGGCGATAGGAAACATGGCGCAGGGCTTGTCGGCGCTTTCCTACGCCTGCCCCGGAATGACGCGGGTTATTACAGTTGACGCGCGATGTGCTGCGGGCGCCCCGAGGCCGATGGTCTTCCGAAAAGAACGGCCGGCCGTGTGGCACTCAGGGTAACGCTCCTTCTGCCTTCGACGAAAGGAGCGGCGGGGACGGGGCCCGTTGAGTGCCGGCAACGGCCGGCCAATCATCGATTACGCGGACATTGGAATTTCGTCAGCGGTTCGGCGCCATCGTGCCTTTCTCGCTGATCTGCTGCCACACGACATCGTTCTTGTGCAGATACTTCCGGCCGTCCTTGCCTTCCATTACTTCCCCATCCTTCATGCGGACGCGTTTGCCGGTGGCGTCGACGTGGTAGGTCTTGCCGTCCTTGTCGATGGTGATCGATCCGCCGTCCTTCAAGGTGACGACGTTGCCTGTCACGATCAGCTTCTCCTGCACGGCGGGCTCAGCTGCGAAGGCGCCGGCGGCGAGCAACATCGCGGCGGCCGCAATGACCAAAGGGATCTTCCTCATTTCAGTCCTCCTTCGAGTGGGTGTCATATGGTCGAAGATAGGCCGCTGCCCGTGCCGTGCTTTGACCCCAGACAACGGAATCGACCATTCGCGTTGCCAATCAAGCAGATGCACTATCTCGGTGCTAC
>DATMJE010000331.1:0-9260 GCA_035553995.1 Usitatibacter sp.
TCGGGTTTCACGCCGGCGGTGCGGATCACGTTGCCCCACTTCTCGATCTCGTCGGCGAGGAACTTCGCGGTCTCGGCCGGCGTGGTGCCGGCGGCGTCGATGCCGATCTCCTCGAAGCGCTTGCGGATCTCGGGATCGGAGACGATCTTCGCGGTCTCGGCCGAGAGCCGGTTCACGATCGCCGCGGGCGTGCCGGCGGGTGCGAGGAACATGACCCACGTCGAGCCCTCGACCGGCGGGCCGCCCGCCTCGGTGATGGTCGGCACCTCCGGCGCGCCGGGGCTGCGCTTCGAGGCGAAGAGGCACATCGCACGCAGCTTGCCCGCGCGCACGTGCGGCATGAGCGAGCTCGGCACGTCGCCCAGCACCTGGATGTCGCCCGCGGTGGCGGCGGCGATGCCGGGCGCTGTCCCCTTGTACGGGACGTGCACCATCTGGATCCCCGCGGTCTGCTTGAGGAGCTCGATGGTGAGGTGCGTCGCCGATCCCACGCCGCTCGAGCCGAACGAGATCTTGTCGGGATTGGCCTTGGCGTATTCGATCAGCTCCTTCACGTCCTTCGGCGGAAAGCTTGGGTTCACCGTGAGGATGAGCGGGGCGATCGCGGCAAGCGAGATCGGCTCGAAGCTCTTCACCGGATCGAAGTTGAGCTTGCCGGCGTAGAGCGTGGCGTTGGCCGCATGCGCCGCGATGACGGTCACGATGGTGTAGCCGTCGGGCGGCGCCTTGGACGCGACATCCACGCCCACGATGCTGTTGGCGCCGGGTTTGTTCTCGACGACGATGGTTTGCCCGAGGCGCTGCTCGAGCTTCTGCGCCACGATGCGCGTCACCGAATCGGTGATGCCGCCGGGCGTGTACGGGACGATCCAGCGAATCGGCTTGGTCGGATACGTCGATTGCTGGCCCCATGCGAGGCCCGATGCGGCCATCGCGGCCGCGAACGCAAGCAGGATGCTGCGGCGCATCGTAGGTTCTCCTCCTCCGTGGACGCGAGCGAGCTTACACCGCCCGGTTTAGACTGGCGATCCCGCGATTGCCGAGGCCGCGACATGGATCTCGATTACTCCGCCGAGGAGCTGGCCTTCCGCGACGAGGTCCGCACGTGGCTGCGCGCGAACCTGCCCGAGGATCTCCGCGGCAAGGTCGCCCGTTACGAATCGCTCGGCCGCGAGGACCTGCTGCGCTGGCATCGCATCCTCGCCGACAAGGGCTGGGTCGCGCCCTGGTGGCCGCGCGAATGGGGCGGCACCGGCTGGGACGTGGTGCAGCGCTACATCTTCGAGGAAGAGTGCGGCTATGCCGGCGCGCCGCCGCTCATCCCCTTCGGCATCACGATGTGCGCGGCCGTGCTGCTGCGCTTCGGCACGCCGGAGCAGCAGCGCCGCTTCCTGCCGCGCATGTACCGCGGCGACGACTTCTGGTGCCAGGGCTATTCGGAGCCGGGCTCGGGCTCGGACCTGGCCTCGCTCCGGACGCGCGCGGTACGCGAGGGCGACCATTACGTCGTGAACGGCCAGAAGACCTGGACCACCCTCGCGCACTATGCCGACTGGATCTTCTGCCTCGTGCGGACCGACAGCGGCGTGAAGGCGCAGGAAGGCATCTCGTTCCTGCTGATCGACATGAAGACGCCGGGAGTCACCGTCCGTCCGCTGATCCTCATGGATGGCGGGCACGAGGTGAACGAGGTGTTCTTCGACGGCGTGCGCGTGCCCGTCGAGAACCGCGTTCACAACGAGGGCATGGGCTGGACGGTCGCCAAGTACCTGCTCGGGCACGAGCGCATGAACACCGCCCGCATCGGCACCTCGAAGCGCGAGCTGGAGAACCTGAAGGAGGCCGCGGCGGCGCAGTCGAAGGGTGGGCGGCCGCTCATCGAGGACGTGCGCTTCCGCGATCGGCTGACCCGCCTGGAGGTGGAGCTGATGGCGCTCGAGCTCACCAACCTGCGATTCCTCGACCAGCTGCGCGAGGGACGCCCGCCCGGGGCCGAGGTCTCGATGCTCAAGATTCGCGGCACGGAGATCCAGCAGATGCTCACACAGCTCATGATGGATGCGATCGGGCCCGAGGCTCGCATCGTTCGTTCGCTCGGGGGTGGCGACTTCGACCCGGTCGCGGCCGAGATGGCGCCGCGCTATTGCAACTATCGCAAGACCTCGATCTATGCCGGCTCGAACGAGATCCAGCGCAACATCATCGCGAAGATGAGCCTCGGCCTGTGAGGACCCCATGAGATTCGATTACACCGAGGAGCAGCGCCTCGTCGCCGAGTCGGTGCGGCGCTTCGTGCAGCAGGACTACGGCTTCGAAGCGCGCCGCCGCATCATCGCGTCCGCGGAGGGCTGGAGCCGCGAGGTGTGGGCCACGATCGCGGAGCTGGGATTGCTGGCGCTGCCGCTTCCGACGCTGCACGGCGGCTTCGGCGGCCGCGCCATCGACCTGCTGGCACCCATGGAAGCATTCGGCGACGCGTTGCTCGTCGAGCCTTATCTTTCGACGCTCGTGGCGGCCCGGCTGATCGAGCGCTGCGGAAGCGAAGTGCAGCAGGCGGCGCTCCTTCCGGCGATCGGGGAAGGGCGGCTCGTGGTGGTGTTCGCGCACGCGGAAGCCGGCGCCCGGCATGACCTCTCGCACGTCGCCACAACCGTCAAGCCCGTCATTCCGGCGAAGGCCGGAATCCAATCTCCCGGGTCCGTCATTCCGGCGAAGGCCGGAATCCAATCTCACCTAACCGGCAAAAAGCGCGGCGTGCTCCACGCCCCCTGCGCGGACAAGCTCATCGTCTCCGCACGCGACGGCAACGACGTGCGCCTCTTCCTCGTTGATCGCGCCGACGTGACCCTCCACGAACGCGTGACGCTGGACAATCTCCGCGCGGGCGATATCGAAATGCGCGAAACCCCGGCCCAGCCCTTGGGCGAGCGTGACGCAATGCCCGCGATCGAGGAAGCCGCGGACTACGCCACCGCGCTCCTGTGCGCCGAAGCGGTGGGCGCCATGACCTACGCCAACGAGGCGACGCTCGAGTACCTGAAGACGCGCAAGCAGTTCGGCGTGCCCATCGGCTCCTTCCAGGCGCTGCAGCATCGCATGGTCGACATGGTCATCGAGTGCGAGCAGGCGCGCTCGATGGCAAGCCTCGCCTGTGCACGGGTCGACGCTGCGTCAGATCCGGTTGCACGCGTGCGCATCGTCTCGGCCGCGAAGATCAAGATCGCCGACGCCGCGTCCCGCATCAGCCAGGAATCCGTGCAGCTCCATGGCGGCATGGGCATGAGCGACGAGCTCAAGGTGAGCCACACCTTCCGCCGGCTCACCGCGATCGCACGCGAGCTCGGGGACGTGGACTATCACCTGGACCGGTTCGCGCGATCATCGGCTGCGCGCGGATAAGCGATTTCGTCGAGCGGCTGGCAGGGGCGACTGCCGTGTTCAGCGGATCATTTCCGCCGCGGCCCGCCGCGGATCGCGCTCGCTCGCGATGCGGTCGAACGTGTAGTCGAATCGAGCGCGGACTCGGCTCGCGATTTCAGTACTTCGTCGAGTAAGGCAAATTCCTCGGCGGATGCGTCATATGCCGCCTTGACGGCGGGGCGTGACAAAGCGCGGCGCTTGAACTGCTTCAAACTGCTGGTCATGTCACGTCCCTCATCGGTGCCGCGCGAGCTCGAGTTGGAGACGACCGGGATGACATGCGAGTCACGGCGAAGCATCCTTGAACGCGCGAAGAACAGCGTTGATCCGCGTTTGGTATCCAGGCCCCTGCGCCTTGAACCATTCGAGGACATCGGCATCGACTCGCAAGGAAATCGAGGTCTTCGAGGTCACCGGCTTGAGCCCCTGACGGACGATGCCGCGAACAATATGCTTCAGATCCGCCTCAGGGTGTTCGGAAGAGAGCTTGATATCCTGATCGTGCATCGCACGGATTCGCGGCCAATCAGTCCTGGAGGTTTTTGAAGAGGATTTTTTCTTCATGTCGCGTCGCCTTCCGAAATGAGATCACGTGGATTCGCGACGGCGTTTCGGTGTGCGCGATGGACACGGCAGTTCCGGCAAGCAGGCCGAGCGTGACAAAGCGCTGTTCGTCGTACGCGAAGCGATCCCAGGAAAACCGCATGGATTAGTGTATATACACAATGCCTATGCGTCAAGCTGCAGATCGCGCGGATGCGCGCATGAGGCATTCACATGGGGTCGTAATCCGTGAGTCGTGGCTCTCCTCCGTCAGCCCCCCGCCGGCACCACCGCGATCGTGCATCGCGAGATGCACACGATCTTCTCCTCCTCGTCGGTGATGCGGATCTCCCACACCTGCGTACGTCGGCCAACGTGCACGGGTGTGGCCACAGCGGTGACCACGCCGTCGCGCTTGCCGCGCATGTGGTTCGCGTTGATCTCGATGCCGACGATGGTCTCGCGCTCGCGGTCCACGTTCATCCAGGCACCCGTGGATGCGACGGTCTCGGCGAGTGCCACGGAGGCGCCACCGTGCAGCAGGCCGAAAGGCTGGTGCACCTTGGGCCCGACGGGCATGCGGGCCACGACGCGCTGCTTGCCGGCCTCCGTGATCTCGATGCCGAGCGTGGTGAGCAGCGTCTCGGCCTGCCGCTTCGGGAACAGCTCGTTCATGGGATCACCTCGAAGAGGCCCGCGGCACCCATGCCGCCGCCGATGCACATCGTGACCACCACGCGCTTCGCACCGCGGCGCCGGCCTTCGATCAGCGCGTGCATGGTGAGCCGCGCGCCGGAGACGCCATAGGGGTGGCCGACGGCGATGGCGCCGCCGTCCACGTTGAGGCGATCGTCCGGGATGCCGAGCCGGTCGCGGCAATAGATCACCTGCACGGCGAAGGCCTCGTTCAATTCCCAGAGGTCGATGTCCTCCACCTTCAGCCCCGCGCGCTGCAGCAGCTTCGGCACTGCGAAGACCGGGCCGATCCCCATCTCGTCGGGCTCGCAGCCCGCGACGGCGAAGCCGCGGAAGATGCCGAGCGGCCTGGCGCCCGACTTCGCCGCCGCGCGATCGCTCATCACGACGCACGCCGCCGCGCCGTCGGAGAACTGGCTCGCATTGCCGGCCGCCACGACGCCGCCCGGCATCGCGGGCCGGATCTTCGCGACACCGTCGTACGTCGTATCGGCGCGAATCCCCTCGTCGGACTCGAGCGTGACCTCTTGCGTGAAGAGACGGCCGGCCGCCTTGTCCGCAACCGCCATGCGGGTGGCGAGCGGCACGATCTCGTCATCGAACTTGCCCGCCGCCGCAGCGGCCGCCGCACGCTGCTGGCTGCGCACGCCGTATTCGTCCTGCTGCTCGCGCGTGATGCCGTAGCGCTTCGAGACGTTCTCGGCCGTCTGCAGCATCGTCCAGTAGAGCTCGGGCTTGTGCTCCTTCAGCCATCCCTCGTGGATCATGTGGCGGTTGGCCTCGTTCTGCACGCACGAGATCGCCTCGACGCCGCCCGCCACGAAGGTCTCGCCTTCGCCCGCGAGCACGCGCTGCGCCGCGAGCGCGATCGTCTGCAGCCCCGAGGAGCAGAACCGGTTCACCGTGGCACCCGGCACCGTCACGGGACAACCGGCGCGCAGCGCCACCTGCCGCGCGATATTGGCACCCGTGGCTCCCTCGGGATACGCGCATCCGATCAGCACGTCGTCCACCGAAGCGGGATCGATGCGCGCGCGTTCCATCGCATGGCGCACGACGTGGCCGCCCATGGTCGCGCCATGGGTCATGTTGAGCGCGCCGCGCCAGGACTTGGCGAGGCCCGTACGGGCCGCGGAAACGATGACGGCATCGGTCATGGATTGAACGTCCTTCCCTCGGCGGCGAGGCGTGCCAGCAACGGCGCGGGCTCCCAGAAAGCGGCATCGGGCCCGCCCTTCGCCGCGAATGCGCGCATCGTGCGCACGACGTTGTAGAGGCCGGTCATGTCGGCGTAGAGCATCGGGCCGCCGCGATGCACCGGAAAGCCATAACCGGTGAGGTAGACGAGATCGATGTCGGAAGCGCGCGCCGCGATGCCTTCCTCCAGGATGCGCGCGCCCTCGTTCACCAGCGCGTAGATGCAGCGGTCGACGATCTCGCTTTCGGTCACCGGCCGGGGCGTGAGGCGATTTTCCGCGCGATAGGCGGTGATGATGCCGTCGACCACCGGGTCGGGAATCGCATCGCGCTTGCCCGCCTCGTAGCGATACCAGCCGGCGCCGGTCTTCTGGCCGAAGCGGCCCTGCTCGCACAGCCGGTCGCCGACGCGCGAATAGGCCACCTGCGGCTTCTCCACGTAGCGGCGCTTGCGGATCGCCCAGCCGATGTCGAGGCCCGCGAGATCGCTCATGCGGAAGGGGCCCATCGCCATGCCGAACTTCTCCAGCGCCGCGTCGACCTGTTGCGGCGACGCGCCTTCCTCGACCAGGAAGAGGGCCTGGCGCAGGTAATGCTCGACCATGCGATTGCCGATGAAGCCGTCGCAAACGCCCGAGACAACGGCGTTCTTGCGGATCTTCTTCGCGAGCTGCATGACGGTCGCGAGCACGTCCTTCGCGGTCGCCTTGCCACGGATGACCTCGAGCAGCTTCATCACGTTCGCGGGGCTGAAGAAGTGCAGGCCGACCACGTCCTGCGGGCGCTTCGTGACGGACGCGATGCGGTCCACGTCGAGTGTCGAGGTGTTGGTGGCCAGGATGGCGCCGGGCTTCATCGCCGCGTCGAGCTTGCGAAAGACCGCCTCCTTCACCTCCATCGACTCGAACACCGCCTCGATCACGAGGTCGGCATCGCCCACGTCTTCGTACGCGAGCGTGGGCTTGAGCAGCGCCATGCGCTTGCCGACATCCTCCGCCGCCATCTTGCCGCGCTTGGCACTCGCCTCGTAGTTGCGGCGGATGGTTCCGAGCCCGCGCTGGAGCGCCTCGCCATCCGCCTCGAGCAGCGTGACGGGGATGCCGGCGTTGAGGAAATTCATCGCGATGCCGCCGCCCATGGTGCCGGCGCCGATCAGGGCCACCGCACGGATGGGACGCGTGGGTGTTCCCGCCGGCACGTCGTCGATCTTCGTGGCCGCGCGTTCCGCGAAGAACGCATGGCGCAGCGCGCGCGATTCGGGGGAGTGGATGAGCTGCATGAAGAGCGAGCGTTCGACCTTCATGCCCTCCTCGAAAGGCTTCGACACCGCGGCCGCGACCGCTTCCACGCACTTCATCGGCGCGGGCAGGTTCCTCGCGACCGCACCCACCGCGGCGCGGGCGAAGGCGAAGAAGGCCTCCGCATCGGGATGCGTTGCGGGCAGGTCGCGCACGCGTTTCAACGGCCGCGCGGAAGCCGTCCTTGCCGCGAAGGCGATCGCCCCCTCGCGCAAGTCGCCGGGAATGATCGCGTCGAAGAGGGCCGTTTCGGCGAGCGTGGCGGCGGCGACGGCATTGCCCGACACGATCATGTCGAGCGCCTTCTCCACGCCCACGGCACGCGGCAGGCGCTGGGTGCCGCCGGCGCCCGGCAGGATGCCGATCTTCACTTCGGGCAGGCCGACCTGTGCATCGGGCGCCGCGACGCGGTAATGGCACGCGAGCGAGAGCTCCAGCCCGCCACCCATGCAATGGCCGGAGATGGCGGCCGTGACCGGCTTGGCGCACGACTCCACGATGCGGATCACGGTGTGCAGCGTGGGCTCGGCGCTCGCCTTGGGCGTGTTGAACTCGCGGATGTCGGCGCCGCCCGAGAAGAGGCCATTCGCGCCGATGAGCACGATGGCGCGGATGGCGTCCTCGGCGACGGCGGCATCGATGCCGTCCACGATGCGCTTGCGCAAGTCGTAGCCCAGGCCGTTCACGGGCGGGTTGTCCAGCGTGATCACCGCGACCGTTCCGTCGCGCTCGAACGGCGCCGCGGCCATGCGTTCGGCTTCCATCACACTTCCAGCCATTCGCGTCTTACTCCCTCGTTGTCGCGCAGGTCGCGCGGAGTGCCCTCGAACACGATGCGGCCATGCCCGACGACGTAAAGCCGATGCGAGATCGCGAGCGCGATGGTGAGGCGCTGCTCGATCAGCAGGATCGCCACGCCCTGCGCCGCGATGCTTTCCAGCAGCCCGCGCATCACGCCCACGA
This sequence comes from Usitatibacter sp., assembly GCA_035553995.1. Lineage (GTDB taxonomy): Bacteria > Pseudomonadota > Gammaproteobacteria > Burkholderiales > Usitatibacteraceae > Usitatibacter. The sequence goes on from DATMJE010000331.1 coordinate 8,118, forward strand.
GCTGCGGGCTCAGTCCCTCGGTGGGCTCGTCCACCATCACCAGGTCCGGATCGCCCATGAGCGTACGGCAGATCGAAAGTATCTGCTGCTCGCCGCCCGAAAGCACGCCGCCGGGCGTGTTCGCGCGCGCTTCGAGGATCGGGAAGAGCTCGAACACGCGCCGCAGGGTCCACCTTCCCTGCTCGCGTGGGCCCTTCATGCCCAGGAGCAGGTTCTCGCGCACGGTGAGCGTGGGAAAGATGTCGCGGTTCTCGGGCACGTAGCCCAGCCCGCGGCGTGCGATCTCGTGGGGCTTCAGGCCGTCGATGCGCGCGCCCTTGAAGCGGACGATGCCATGCGGACGCACCTCGCCCATCAGCGCCTTGATGGTGGTGGAGCGGCCGGCGCCGTTGCGGCCCAGCAGGCTCACGATCTCGCCCGGGCGCACGGCGAAGGTCATGCCCTGCAGGATGTGGCTCTTGCCGTAATAGGCGTGCAGGTCCTCCACCTCAAGCATCGGCGGCTCCGAGATAGGCAGCGCGCACGTCGGAATTTTCGCGGATGCGCTGCGGCGTGTCGGTCGCGATGATCTGGCCATACACGAGCACCGAGATGCGGTCCGCGAGGTCGAAGACCACGCCCATGTCGTGCTCGACCATCACCAGCGTGCGGCCCGCGCTCACGCGGCGGATGAGCGCCACGGCGTGCTCCGCCTCGGCGCGGCTCATGCCGGCCGTGGGCTCGTCCAGCAGCAGCACGCGCGCGCCCGCCGCGATGGTGATGCCGATCTCGAGCGCGCGCTGCTCGGCGTAGCTCAGCACACCGGCGGGCGTGTCGCGACGCGCGTCGAGGTGGATCTGCTCGAGCGTCTCCTCGGCGCGCTCGTTCACGTCGCGCAGGCGATCGATCGGTCGCCAGAAATCGTAGCGATGGCCGAGCGACCACAGCACCGAGCAGCGGATGTTCTCGTGCACGGTAAGCCGCGGGAAGATGTTCGTCACCTGGAAGCTGCGCGACAGCCCCCGCCGATTGACGCGATACGGCGGCGCGCCGGCAATCTCCTCGCCGTTCAGACGGATCGACCCCTTCGTGGGTCGCAGCCGCCCGCTGATCAGGTTGAAGAGCGTCGACTTGCCGGCACCGTTGGGACCGATGATCGCCAGG
>DATMJE010000332.1:0-7250 GCA_035553995.1 Usitatibacter sp.
AAGCCAGCCACGATCGAAGGGAGAATACAAATGCGCTTCCTGGACATGAAGGACTACACACCGAGCGCGGTAGCGTACTGGTGGGCGGTGACCCTGCTCGGCACGGCGGGGCTGCTGATCGCCGGTTACGCGACGCTGCTGCTGCCGCCCTCGCTGTTGATCCAGGCGCTGGTGGGCGCGGCGGTCGCCGCGCTCGTCGGGCTCTTCCCCGTTCGCATCCCCGGGTCGAAGACGTCGATCGCCGCCGGCGAGATCTTCATCTTCCTGGTGCTGCTGCTGTACGGAGCGGCCCCGGCCGTCGTGGCCGCCGCCGTCGAGGGCTTCATCGCCTCGTGGCGCACCTCGAAGCGCTGGACCAGCCGCATCGGCACCCCGGCGATGATCGCGCTGGCGATGCTCGGCTGCGCGAATTTCCTCGAGACGGTGCGTGCCCGCGTGCCGCTCGAAGGCGCCGGCGTCGCGGTGATGCTGTCCGCGCTGCTGGTCTTCGCGCTCGCCTATTACGCCGCGATCACGCTCCTCACCTCCACGCTCTTCGCGCTCAAGAACCGCAACGAGTTCACGCCGATGCGCTGGCTGCGCAAGCTCGGCTGGATGGGCTTCGCGTACCTCGCCAGCGCCGCCGTCGCGGGACTGCTGTACCTCACGTTCGCGCGCTTCGGCCTCGCCGTGCTCCTGGTGGGCGTGCCGCTGATCGCGATGTTCCTGTCCACGCTGCACTTCTACTTCCTGCGCAGGGACGCCGACGAGCGCCACATGGAAGAGCTGCGCGCGAGCGAGTCGCGTTTCCACAGCGCGTTCTCGCACGCGGCGATCGGCATGGCGCTGGTCTCGACCGAGGGCCGCTTCGTGCAGGTGAACAAGGCGTTCTGCGAGATGCTGGGACTCGCCCACGGCGAGCTCGAGGTGGCCGACCTGCACCGCCTGGTGCACGAGGACGACCACGACCCGATCAAGGAGCTCATCGACAAGATGGTCGCCGGGAAGCTGTCGAGCGCACATACCGAGGTGCGCGGCCGCCACCGCGACGGCTCCGACGTATGGATGTCGCTCAACCTCTCGCTCGCCCGCGACTGGCAGTTCCGCAACTACAACCTCATCGTGCAGGCGCAGGACATCACCGCGCGCCGCCGCGCCGAGGCCGAGCTCTACCACAACGCGTACCACGACAACCTCACGCAGCTGCATAACCGCACGCATTTCATGGAGCAGCTGAACCGGGCCATCGCCCGTGCCGGCCGCTCGCCCTCGCACCAGTTCGCCGTGATGTACCTGGACTTCGACCGCTTCAAGATGGTGAACGACTCGCTCGGCCACAAGGCGGGCGACGAGCTGCTGGTGGCCGTAGCCAGGCGCATGCAGGGCGTGCTGCGCGCGAAGGACCTGCTCGCCCGCCTCGGCGGCGACGAGTTCGGCATCCTGATGGAAGACATGCCGAGCGAACGCGACGCCGTGGACCTGGGCGAGCGCATCCAGCGCGAGGTGCAGAAGCCGTTCCAGCTCGGCACGATGGAAGTGTCGATCAGCGCGAGCATCGGCATCACGTTCGGCGCCAACGGCTACCAGAACTCGGACCAGATCATCCGCGACGCGGACATCGCCATGTACAAGGCGAAGTCCAACGGCAAGGCGCAGTACGCGCTCTTCGACGCGAGCCTGCACCAGCAGGTGAGCACGCAGCTCAAGCTCGAGAACGACCTGCGCAAGGCCACGGGCCTGGGCCAGATCTACCTCGAGTACCAGCCGATCTGCACGCTGCGCGACCGCCGCCTCATGGGCTTCGAGGCGCTGGTGCGCTGGAACCATCCCGAGCGCGGCCTGCTGCAGCCGGGCAGCTTCATCCCGACGGCGGAGGAGACGGGGCTCATCGTGCCGCTGGGCAACTGGGTGCTCGCGGAAGCGTGCCGCCAGATGCGCGAATGGCGCAGCATCGCCAACAGCGCCGGCCTCAGCATCAGCGTGAACGTGTCGAGCATGCAGCTCGCCCAGCCCGGCTTCGTGGGCCTGGTGCAGCAGTCGCTCGACGCCGCCGAGATGCATCCCTCGCAGCTCACGCTCGAGGTGACGGAGAGCGTGCTGATGGAGGGCATCGACCACGCGGTCGACACGCTCCAGCAGCTGCGCCGCATGGGTGTCACGCTCAGCATCGACGATTTCGGCACCGGCTACTCGTCGCTCAGCTACCTCGCGAAGCTGCCGATCGACGCGCTCAAGATCGACCGCTCCTTCGTCGAGCGCATGGGCACGGGCGAGGACAACGAGATCGTCAAGGCGATCTTCAAGCTCGGCCAGACGCTCGGCAAGCGCGTCTACGCCGAGGGCATCGAGACCGGCGAGCAGCTCGAGATGCTGCGCGAGCTGGGCTGCGAATACGGCCAGGGCTTCCTGCTCTCGCGCCCGGTCGGCGCAGAGCGCGCCGGCGGCTTCGTCGCCACGAAGATGCAGGTTCGCGAGCCGCACGCGCTGGCCGCGTAAGCAATCCAGGTGTGCGAGAAGAACCCGGCCGCCGGCCGGGTTTTTCTTTTCGACCGCTCGAAAGCCCTACCAGCCTCCGCCGAGTGCGCGGATCAGCGCGATGCTCGCGCCGATCTGGCGGCCCTGGAGGTTGAAGAGGTCGCGCTCCGTCGAAAGCTGCTGCTCCTGCGCGACCGCTACGTTGAGGTAACCCACCGTCCCAGCCTTGTACTGGTTCAGCGTGAGCGTCACGTTCTCGCGTGCGAGATTGGCCGCATCCCGCTGCACCTGCAGCTCCTCGCCCAGCCAGCGCGCGCTCGCGAGGCTGTTCTCGACTTCCTGGAAGGCGCCCAGCACCGTGCCGCGGTAGTTCGCCACCGCCTCGTCGTACGCCGCGCGCGAAGACTCCACCGCGGCCGAGCGGGCGCCGAAGTCGATGAGCGTTCCCGCGAGGTCGAGGCCCAGCGACCACACGCGGTTGGGTGCCGAGATGAGATTCGAGAGCTGCGTGCCGGCGAAGCCCGCACTGCCGGAGAGCGTGAGATTGGGATAGTAGGCCGCCTCGGCCACGCCGACCTGCGCGTTGGCCGCGGCCATGCGCCGCTCCGCCGCGGCGATGTCGGGCCGGCGTTCGAGCAGCGTGGAAGGCACGCCGGGCGGCACCACCGGTCCCGCCATCGTGAACTTCACCGCCTCGATCGCGAAATCCCCGGGCGCCTTGCCCGCGAGGACCGCGATGGCGTGCTCGAGCTGCGCGCGGGTGATGCGCAGGTCGATCGCCTGCGCCTCGTTGCTCTTCACCTGCGACTCGGCCAGCACGACGTCGACCTTCGCGGCCACGCCCGCCCGATAGCGGTTCTGCGCGATCGTGAGCGAGGTGCGGAAGGCCTTGACCGAGTCCTCGATCAGCGCGCGCTGCGTGTCGGCCACGCGCAGCAGGACGTAGTCGGTGGCGAGCTCGGCCTGCAGCGAAAGGCGCGCGGCCTCGAGGTCGGCGGCCGTCGCTTCCTCGTTCGCGCGGCTCGCCTCGACCTGGCGGCGGACCCGGCCCCAGATGTCCGCTTCCCAGCGCGCGTCCAGCAGCACCGAATAGCTGGTGCCGCTGCCGCCGCCGCCATTGGCGTTGTTGCCCGTGCCGCCGCTGCCGCGCCCGGAGCGCGTGGCGCTTCCGGTGGCACCCAGGGTGGGAAAGAGCGCGGATCGCGCCGCCCTCGTGGCCGCCTGCGCCTGGCGGTAGCGCGCCTCGGCCGCGATCAACGACTGGTTGGAGACCTGGACCTGCTCCTCGAGCGCGTTCAGCACCGGGTCGTCATAGATCTCCCACCACTTGCCCTTCGGCACGTCGTCCTTCGGCTGGGCCACCAGCCAGTCGCCCGATTGCTTGTAGGCCGGGGGCGTTCGACTTGCGGCTTCGAATAGTTCGGGCCGACGGTGCATGAGGCGAGCAAAAGGCCGCTGAACACAGATGAACACAGATGAACACAGATGAAAGCCTTCAGTCGTGTCGTGCCTTCGTTCACGATGGCGGCGGCTACATCAGGAAACCATTCAACGGTTTTATCTGTGTTCATCTGCGTCCAACGCTTTTCCCTCACGGCGTCACGGGAGCGGCATCCTGCGCGCCCCGCCGCCGCTTGCGGCGCACGAGCAGCTGCAACTCGTCCATGTAGAGGTAGAGCACGGGCGTCGTGTAGAGCGTGAGGAGCTGGCTCACGAGCAGCCCGCCCACGATCGAGATGCCGAGCGGCCGGCGCAGCTCCGCGCCGTCGCCGGTGCCGAGCGCGAGCGGCACCGCGCCCAGCATCGCGGCCATGGTGGTCATCATGATCGGGCGGAAGCGCAGCAGGGCGGCCTGGTAGATCGCCTCGCGCGGCGACGTAGCGTTGCGCCGCTCGGTGTCGATCGCGAAGTCGATCATCAGGATGGCGTTCTTCTTCACGATGCCGATCAGCAGGATCACGCCGATCAGCGCGATGAGCGAGAGCTCGCTCTTGAACAGCAGCAGCGCCAGCAGTGCGCCCACGCCCGCCGATGGCAGCGTCGACAGGATCGTGATCGGGTGGACGGTGCTCTCGTACAGGATACCCAGCACGATGTACACCGTGAGGATCGCCGCGAGGATGAGGATCGGCTGGTTCTCCAGCCCCTGCTGGAAGATCTTCGCCGTCCCCTCGAACGAGGCGTAGATGGAGGTGGGCATGGCGATGCGCGCCATGGTGTCGCGGATGACATCGGCCGCCTGCGACATCGAAACGCCTTCGGCGAGATTGAACGACACCGTGGCCGCGGCGAACTGGCCCTGGTGGTTCACCGCGAGGGGTGCCAGCGTGGTCTCGTAGCGCGCGAAGGCCGATAGCGGCACCTGCCCCCGCGTGGGCGAAAGCACGTTGATGGAGTCGAGCGTCGACGGGTTCTGCCAGTATTCGGGTGCCGCCTCCATCACGACCTTGTACTGGTTGCGGTCCTGGTAGATCGTGGAAACCTGCGACTGCCCGAAGGCGAGGCCGAGCCCCGAGTCGATGGTGCGCATGCTCACGCCCAGCCGCGCGGCGGTCTGGCGATCCACCACCAGCGTGATCTGCAAGCCGCGGTTCTGCTGGTCCGAGCTCACGTCGGTGAGCTGCGGCACGTTGCGCAGCGCCGCCTCGAGCTTCGTGCCCCAGTCGCGCAGCTCGTTCACGTCCTCGCCGCGAAGCGTGAATTGCGTGTTGCCTTCGGTCTGCCGGCCGCCCGCGCGCAGGTCCTGGATCGGGTTCAGGAAGACGTTCACGCCCGGCTCCCTGCCGAGGGCCGTGCGCATGCGCGTCATCACCGTGTCGATCGAATCGCGCTGCTTGAGCGGCTTCAACGTGATGAACATGTTGCCGCTGTTGCGCTGCCCGAAGCCGCCGCTGCCGGTGAACGCGGTCACGTTGAGGACCGCCGGATCCTTGCGCACGATGGCGACCGCCGTCTCCAGCTTCTGCCGCATCGCCTGGAAGGAGCTCGACTGGTCGGCGCGGATGAAGCCGATCATGAGCCCCGTGTCCTGGGTCGGGAAGAAGCCCTTCGGCACCACGGTGTAGAGCCAGACGTTCAGGGCGACCGTCGCGAGGAACACGAGCAGCACGAGGAAGGGCCAGCGCAGCGCCCCGCGCAGGGTGCGCGCGTAGCCGCGCACCATCCGGTCGAACGCGCCTTCGCACCAGCGCGCGAGCCGCCCCGGCGGCCGGTGCTCGTCCGGGCGGCGCAACAGGCGCGCGCACATCATCGGCGTGGTGCTGAGCGACACCACGAGCGAGATGCCGATGGCGACCGACAGCGTCACGGCGAACTCGCGGAAGAGGCGGCCGATGATGCCGCCCATGAAGAGGATGGGTATGAATACGGCCACCAGCGACAGGCTCATGGAGACGACGGTGAACGCCACCTCGCGCGCGCCGAGGAGCGCCGCCTCGAAAGGCGCCATGCCGCGCTCGATGTGCCGCGAGATGTTCTCCAGCACCACGATCGCATCGTCCACCACGAAGCCGGTGGCGATGGTGAGGGCCATGAGCGACAGGTTGTTCAGGCTGAAGCCCAGCAGGTACATCGCCGCGAAAGTGCCCACGAGGGAGATCGGCACGGCGATGGCGGGAATGAGCGTCGCCCGCGCGTTGCGCAGGAACACGAATACCACCAGCACCACCAGCGCGGTCGAGATCATCAGCGTGCGCTCGACTTCGTGCAGGGACGCGCGGATGGTGGTCGTGCGCTCCATCGTCATGTCGAGGTTCACGTCGCTCGGGATGGAGGCGCGCAGCTCCGGCAGCAGCGCGATCACGCGGTCGACGGTCTCGATGATGTTGGCGTTGGGCTGGCGGTTGATGATGAGCAGGACCGCCGGCTTGCCGTTGGCCATGCCGTGGTTGCGCAGGTCCTGGACGCTGTCGACCACCTCGCCCAGGTCGCCCAGCCGCACGGCCGCGCCGTTGCGGAATGCCACGATGATCGGCAGGTATTCCTTCGCGGTCTTGGCCTGGTCGTTGGCCTGCACCTGCCAGTAATGATCGCCGTCCTCGAGGAAGCCCTTGGGGCGGTTGGCGTTGGTCGTCGTGATCGCGGTGCGCACGTCCTCGAAGGCGACGCCCAGCTTGTTGAGGAGCGTGGGATTGAGCTCCACGCGCACCGACGGCAGCGAGCCGCCGCCCACCGTCACCTGCCCCACGCCGTCGACCTGCGAGATGCGCTGTGCGAGGTTGGTCGAGGCCATGTCGTACATCTGGCCGCGCGTGAAGCGCTCCGACGTCATCGCGAGGATCATGATCGGCGCATCGGCCGGGTTCACCTTGCGGTAGGTCGGGTTGTTCGGCAGGCTCGACGGCAGCTGGCTGCGCGCCGCCTGGATGGCCGCCTGCACCTCGCGCGCCGCGCCGTTGATGTCGCGGTTCAGCTCGAACTGCAGCGTGATGCGCGTGCTGCCCAGGGACGACGACGAGGTCATCTCGTTCACGCCCGCGATGCGGCCCAGCGCACGCTCGAGGGGCTGCGCGACCGTCGCGGCCATCACCTCCGGGCTCACGCCGGGGAGCGATGCGCTCACCGAGACCACCGGGAAGTCCACCTGCGGCAGCGGCGAGACCGGCAGCGCGAAGAAGCCCGCGATGCCGGCGAGTGCGATGCCGACCGTCAGCAGCACCGTGCCGATCGGGCGTCGGACGAAGGGTCTCGACAGGTTCACACCGACGCCTCCGGCGCGTCATCGAGCTTGCGCGTGCGGCCGCCGCCGAGGCGGTCGAACGCCAGGTAGATCACCGGCGTCGTGAACAGCGTCAGCA
>DATMJE010000333.1:0-17431 GCA_035553995.1 Usitatibacter sp.
CGCCGGGCTGTGGGTCACCGACAGCACCCAGGTCGCGATCAGCTCGGTGGTGCGCGTGGCGGTGAGCATCCAGCCGAAGATCGAGGCGGCCGCCACGATGAGCAGCACGGCGGAGGTGGTCTCGATCGTGTCCATCGAGACCTTCACCAGCTTCTTCCAGTGCAGCGTGCGGTACCACACCGCGCCGAGGAAGAGCGCCCAGACGCAGGCGGCGATCGCGCCCTCGGTCGCGGTGAAGACGCCGGTTGTCATGCCGCCGATGAGCAGCACCGGCGTCATGATCGGCAGCACGGCGTTGAAGTGGAATTTCCAGTCGGCGGCGAAGAGCAGCACGATTCCGGCGAGCACGGTCGCCGTGGGCGGCGCGTTCGCATACTCGACCAGCGCCCAGATCACCGTGGGCCAGCCCAGCACGATGAAGAGCTCGCCGAAGCCGCGCAGCACGCGCCCCCACTGGAACGGGATATCCGCGCCCCACTTGTTCCGGTGTGCGTAGTACGCGACCGTGAGCATCATGAGGATCGCCATCACCGCGCCGGGGAGGATGCCCGCCAGGAAAAGCGCGCCCACCGAGACGTTCGCGAAGAGCGCGTAGATCACGAACGGCAGCGACGGCGGGATGATGGGGCCGAGGGTCGCCGAAGCCGCCGTGACCCCCACCGAAAACTCGGTCGAGTAGCCGTGATCCTGCATGGCCTTGATCTCGATGGTGCCGAGGCCCGCGGCATCGGCGATGGCGGTTCCGGACATTCCCGCGAAGATCACCGAGCCCACGATGTTCACGTGCCCCAGGCCGCCGCGCATCCAGCCCACGAGGGCCAGCGCGAAGTTGTAGATGCGGTTGGTGATGCCGGCCGAGTTCATCAGGTTGCCGGCGAGGATGAAGAACGGCACGGCGAGCAGCGGAAAGGAATCGAGGCCGCCCACCATGCGATGGATGACCACATAGTCGGGCACCATGCCGGTCCACATCACGTAGACGAGCGAGGCTCCGGCCATGGCGATGGCCACGGGAAGGCCCGAGGCCATGAAGCCCAGGAACATCAGCTTGAAGGTGCCCGGTCCCATCAGTTTTGCTCGTCGATGAGCTCGGGCCGCTCCAGCACCGAGGCACCGCGCCGCCAGTTCGCAACGGCGACGCCCGCGGAGCGCCAGGTCATGAGCGCGAAGCCCGCGGCGACGAAGCCGTACACGATGCCGATCGGCCAGTCGATGATCGCCATCCGCGAGGAGCCGATCTTGCCCATGAGCGCGATCGTGAGCCACACGCAGTACGCGAGGAAGGCCATGCGCATGAGATCCACGAGCGTGGAGAGCGCCCGGTTCACGCCATGGGGCAGGAAGCGGTAGAGGAAATCCACCTGGATGTGGTTATTCTTGCGCACGTTGATCGCTGCGCCGACGAACGCCGTCGCGATGAGGAGGTAACGCGCGATCTCCTCCGTCCACGAGGCCGAGTCGTTGAGCGCGTAGCGCGTGAAGAACTGGTAGAAGATGACCGCGGCCAGCACCCAGAAGATGGCGAAGGCCGCCCAGTCCTCGAGGCGGTAGTGCGAGATGTCGACCTCCTCTTCCTGGACCGCGAACTCGCCCGCCGCGTTGAGGATGTGCTCCTGCCCATGCGCTTCGATCTCGGCCATTCATTTCATCCGGGTGCGTTTGTCCCAGCTCGCGCTGAAGCGCCGAGCCGCCTGGTCCATGTGCCTGCGCATCGCCGCCCTCGCCCCCGCCGCATCGTGGCGCGCGATGGCGGCGACGATCTCGCGGTGCTCGCGGATGGCGACGGTCCACAGCGCCGGCGTGTCGAAATGGTGCTCGAGCCGCAGGAAGAGCGGTCCCGTGCGCTGGTCCCACAACGTGCGCACCACGAGCGCCAGCGCGCTGTTGCCGCTCGCCTCCGCGATGCGCAGGTGGAACTGCCGGTCCGCCGCGAGGGGCAGCGTACCGCGATCGCGCTGCGCCCCCATCTCGTCGAGCGCCTCTTCCATGGCGCGGACCTGCGCGCGCGTGGCGTGCCGCGCCGCCAGCGCCGCGCACTCGCTTTCGATGATCCAGCGGGCACGGATCAGCTCGAACGGCCCCGAATCGGCGGGAAGCGGAGAAGCGCCCGCGCGATCGGGCCCCACGACATAGACGCCCGAACCCACGCGCACATCGACGTAGCCTTCGACCTCGAGCGCGATGAGCGCCTCGCGAACCGAAGGGCGGCTCACGCCGAGCTGCTTCGCGAGGTCGCGCTCCGGGGGCAGCCGCTCGCCTGCGCCGTATTCGCCCTTCTGGATGAGCGCCGCGATCTGGTCGGCGATTTGCCGGTACAGTCGGCGGCTCTCCACGGCTTGGATCGGCATCTGGTAAAGTGGTCAGGCCAATTCGGCCGAGCTTTCCACACGCGCCGAAGCCGTGTCAAGGACAACAACACCAGGAGATCCCGATGGCGAATCGACTCCAGGGCAAGCGCGCGCTGGTGACCGCCGCGGCCCAGGGCATGGGCCGCGCCGCCGTGAAGGCGTTCGTGCGCGAGGGCGCGAGCGTGATCGCGACCGACATCAATGCAGACCTGATGCGCGAGCTCGACGGGCAGCCGGGGATCGCCGCCTCGCGCCTCGACGCGACCGATGGCGAAGCCGTGCGCGCCTTCGTCGAGCGCACCGGCGCCGTGGATATCCTCTTCAACTGCGCCGGCTGGGTCCACCAGGGCTCGATCCTCGAATGCACCGAGGCCGACTGGGACCGCAGCTTCAACCTCAACGTGCGCAGCCAGTTCCTCATGTGCAAGGCGATGATCCCGAAGATGATCGCCGCAGGCGGCGGCGTGATCCTCAACATGGCCTCGGTGCTCGGCGCCGAAAAGGCGGCGCCCAACCGCCTCGCCTACGCCGCGAGCAAGGCGGCGGTGGCGGGCCTCACGCGCGCGCTCGCCGTCGACCACGTGAAGCAGAAGATCCGCGTGAACTGCGTGTGCCCCGGCACGGTCGATACGCCCTCGCTCGGAGACCGCATCAACGCGTTCTCGGACCCGGTGCAGGCCCGCAAGGACTTCATCGCACGGCAGGCCATGGGCCGGCTCGCCACGGCGGAAGAAATCGCCGAGACATTTGTTTACCTCGTCTCGGACGAGTCTTCATTCATGACCGGCCAGGCCGTTTACGTGGACGGGGGAATGAGCCTGTAAACTTTGTCGCCCCGTTGGAGAACGGGGCCCGATTAAACTCTGTCGCCCCGTTGGAGAACGGGGCCCAATCGATTGGATCCCGGTCCACCGCCGCGTTGCGGCGCCCGGGATGACAGGCAACCGTCCAGCCGTCATTCAATCTTCCGGAGACCCTTATGCGACTGCTACGCTACGGCGCGCCCGGCCGCGAGAAGCCCGGCCTTGCGGACAGGGACGGCAACGTGCGCGACCTGTCCAAGGTCATCGCGCAGATCGACGACACGCTCCTCGCGCCGCGCAACCTCGCCCGGCTCGCGCGCGTGAAGCCGGAGACGCTGCCCATCGTGCGCGGCACGCCGCGCCTGGGCGTCCCCTACGCCGGCATCAGCAAGTTCGTCGCCGTCGGCCTGAACTACACGGACCACGTGAAGGAATCGGGCATGCCCACGCCCACGGAGCCGGTGCTCTTCATGAAGGCCACCACGTGTCTCACCGGCCCCAACGACGACGTGATCCAGCCGAAGAACTCGACCAAGCTCGACTGGGAAGTGGAGCTGGCGATCGTCATCGGCACCAAGGCGCAGTACGTGCCCGAATCGGCGGCGCTCGATTACGTGGCCGGCTATTGCGTGGTGAACGACGTCTCGGAGCGCGATTTCCAGCTCGAGCGCGGCAGCCAGTGGGACCGCGGCAAGGGCTGCGATACCTTCGGCCCGGTGGGGCCGTGGCTCGTCACCACCGACGAGATCACCGACCCGCAGGACCTCGACATGTGGCTCGACGTGAATGGCGAGCGCCGGCAGACCGGCAACACCCGCACGATGATCTTCAACTGCGCGTACCTCGTCTCGTACATCAGCCAGTTCATGACGCTCCTGCCGGGCGACATCATCACCACCGGCACGCCGCCCGGCGTGGGCCTCGGCATGAAGCCGCCCCAGTACCTGAAGCCCGGCGACGTGGTCACGCTCGGCATCGAGGGGCTCGGCGAGCAGCGCCAGCGCATCGTCGCGTATTCCGGCAAGTGATGCAGCGCTTCCCGCGTGAACGCCTGGAGGCATGGGGCCGGGCTTGCCTCGAGAAGGCCGGCGTGCCGCACGAGGAGGCGAAGCTGGTGGCGGATTCCCTCGTGCAGACGAGCGTCTGGGGCATCGATTCCCATGGCGTCCTGAGGCTCACGCATTACCTGCGGCGGCTCACCTTCGGATCGATCAAGGCCGCTTCCACGCCGGTGGTCATGCGCACCGGGCCCGTCACCGCGCAGGTCCATGGCGAGGACGGCCTCGGCATCATCCATGCGACGCTCGCCATGGAAACGGCCATCGACCTCGCGAAGGAAGCCGGCGTGGGCGTGGTCGGCGTGGGGCACTCGTCCCACTGCGGCGCCATGGGCCTCTACACGCGCATGGCCGCGAAGCAGGGGTTGATCGGCATCGCCATGACCCATTCGAGCTCGATCGTCGTGCCGCACGGCGGCAAGCGCCGGTTCTTCGGCACCAACCCGATCTCGTTCGCGTTCCCCCGCAATGGCGGACAGCCGCTCGTCCTCGACATGGCGACGAGCCAGGTCGCCTGGAACAAGATCCTCAACGCGCGCATCGAGGGCAAGCCGCTCGAGCCCGGGCTCGCCGTGGACGCCGAAGGCAATCCCACGACCGATGCAGCGGAAGCCGTCGCCAACACCCCGCTCGGCGGCGCGGTCTACGGCTACAAGGGCTACGGGCTCGCCTTCGTGATCGACATCCTCTGCGGCGTGCTGAACGGCATGACGTTCGGGCGGCGCATCAACGACATGTACGGCGATCTCGAGCATCCGCGCAAGCTGGGCCACTTCGTGATGGCGATGGATCCGGGCCGCTTCGCGGGCGGCGAGACGATGCCGGCGGTCATCGACGAGATGATCGCGGACCTGCGCCTCGAGGGCGAGGTGCTCTATCCCGGCGAGCCCGAATACATCGCCGAGGAGGAGCGCATCGCGCACGGCATCGCCATCGAGCCCGAGGCGCTTGCGGACATGAACGCGTGGTCGGCGAAGCTGGGCGTGCCTGCCCTTGGCGCCGAAACGGGGCAGCCGTGAGCCGCGAAGTCCTCGTCATGGGTGCCTTCTACCCGCCGAAGCTCGCGGAGCTGGAGAAGCAGTTCGCCGCGCACAAGCTGTGGCTCGAGAAGGACCGCGAGGCCTACATCGCCTCCGTCGCGGACCGCATCACCGCCGCCGCCACCACCAGCGCGTGGGGCATGGATGCAGCCACCATGGACAGGCTGCCGAACCTGAAGGTCATCGCGCACTTCGGCGTGGGCGTCGATTCCGTCGACACGGAAGCGGCGAAGGCGCGCGGGATTGCCGTGACCAATACGCCCGACGTGCTCACCGAAGAGGTGGCGGACCTCACGCTTGCGCTGCTCCTCGCCACGGTGCGCCGCATCCCGCAGGGCGACCGCTACGTGCGCGAGGGCAAGTGGCTCAAGGGCGCGTTTCCCCTCACCGACACGGTGCAGGGCAAGATGCTCGGCATCATCGGCATGGGCCGCATCGGACGCGCGATCGCACGGCGCGCCGAGGCGTTCAACCTGCGCATCGCCTACCAGGGCCCGAATCGCAAGCACGATCTCGCATGGCCCCATTTCGCCGATCCCGTGGCGCTCGCTCGCGAAGTCGACATCCTCGTCGCGGCCTGTCCCGGAGGCGAAGCCACGCGCGGGCTCGTGAGCCGGCAAGTGATCGAGGCGCTCGGGCCGCAGGGTGTGTTCGTGAACATCTCGCGCGGCTCGGTCGTGGACGAGCCCGCGCTCATCGCGGCCCTCGAGGAAGGACGGCTCGGCGCCGCCGGCCTCGACGTGTTCGCCGACGAGCCGCGCGTGCCCGCGAAGCTCGTGGCGCTCGACAACGTGGTGCTGCAGCCGCACGTGGGCAGCGCCACGCATCCGACGCGTGCGGCGATGGGCCAGCTCGTGCTCGACAACCTCGACGCCTTCTTCGCCGGCAAGCCGCTCAAGACGCCGTACGCCTAGTGTCGATGGGCAGCCCCTCAGGCGGCCGGCCGCACCGCGTTGCGCCCCTCGCCCTTGGCGCGATAGAGCGCCTTGTCGGCGCGGAACACGACATCGATTTCCGAAGTATCGTCCCGGCGTCCGCACGACACGCCGATGCTCGTGGTGACGCGGATCGGGCCCGGGAAACGGGCGGCGGCGATCTCGCCGCGCAGCTTCTCCGCAAGCTGCACGGCGCCGTCCAGGCTGGTCTCCGGCAGGATCACGACGAATTCCTCGCCGCCGAAGCGCGCGGCGAAATCGCTCTCGCGCAGCCCTTCGCGCAGCAGCAGCGCGAAGTGGCGCAGCACCTCGTCGCCGCTGCCGTGGCCGAAGCGGTCGTTGATGCTCTTGAAGCGGTCGATGTCGAGGAGCAGCAGCGCAGAGGGGGTGCCGCCGCGCTTCATGCGCACGAATTCCGCGCGCAGCCGTTCGTTGGCGCTCAGGCGGTTGTCGAGCCCGGTGAGCGCGTCGTGGCGGACGGCGTTCTCCAGCGCGCGGTTGGCCTGGGTGAGCTGCGCGGTGCGCTCGGCCACCTGGCGTTCGAGCTGCTCGCGGAAGCGCGCCTCGCCTTCGCGCAACGTGTCCTGCGCGCGCTTGCGTTCCGTGACGTCCTGCACCGTTCCCATCACGGCGACGACGTCGCCGTGCGCATCGAGCACCGGCCGGCCCGTCACCTCGGCCCACATGCGCTCGCCCGCGAGCGCGTTCACGGCGAGCTGGATGTCGAAGCCCTGCCCGGTGCTCGCGGCGCGGCGCAGGGCGTCGTCGGCGCGTTGCCAATCCTCGGCCGGCAGCGTCGTGCCTCGCATCCCGGCGAACGTGCATTGCCCGCCGCCGAACAGCGCACGCGCCTCGTCCGACACGCGCACGTCGCCACGCCCGCGGCTCCAATCCCACGTGCCCAGCCGCGCGATGTGCTGCGCCTCGCGAAGCTCGCCTTCGCGCTCGCGCAATGCGGTGTTCGCTTCCTCCAGGGCGCGCGTGCGTGTGGCGAGGAGCTTCGCCGCTTCGTGGATGGCGTGCGCGACCTCGTCGGTTTCGCGGATCGCCGTTGCGGGCGCTGGAACGTTCATGCCGGCGCCCAATGCCATTGCCGGTTCCACGAGCGCCTGCATCGAGCGCTCGATCAGCCTCGCCGCGGCGGCGGCAAGGGCGACGCCCACCGCGAAGAAAACGGCGAAGAACAAGGCCAGCATGCCAAGGGCGCGCCTCAGCTCGCCGCGGAGCACCTCGAGCGGGACGCCGACGCCGACACTCCAGCCGGTGGTCCGCGAACGGCTGAACGCCGAGACCATGTCGATGCCTTCGAGGGTCCGGCTCGTCATCACCCCCTCGCCCGTCTCGCGGATGCGCCGGATGAATTCCGCCGCGCCCTTGTGCCCCACGAACCGCTCGGCGGCGAAGCTGCGCGCGGCGATGGTCCCCGAGGGGTCGAAGATGGCCACCATCCGGTCGGGGGGGAAGCCGGCGGTCGCCCAAAGCGGGTCGAAGCTGCCGGGCGTGAGGCCCACGCTCAGGTCGTACTGGATGCGGCCATCGATGGTCACCGGCACGTCGACGCTCAGCACCGGCAGGCCGACGAGGCCGCCGGTGTAGAGCTCCGAGATGACGGGCTCGCCCTTTTCGAACACGCGGCTCACGAGATCCGGATTGCCGTGGCGCGGCAACGGTTGCCCGTAATCGCGCAGGGTGTTCAGGACCTGCTGTCCCGAACGGTCGGTGAGGACGACGTTGCGGCCCACGCCCGCCCGCGCCAGCAGCTCGCGCGCACGCACATGCAGCGCCGGCAGGTCGCCGCGCAGCGTAGCGTCATCCGTCGCGAGCATTTGCGCGAGCACGCGCGCCTTGTCGAGCTGCGCATCGACGGCCTGCACGAGCAGGCGCGCGGCGGCGATGTTGTCCTTCGACCGCTGGGCGAGGCCGTTGTCGTAGTCGCGCACGAGCAGGTAGCCGGCGCCGAAGAGACCCGGTACCAGGCTGGCGAGGACCAGCCCCACCAGGACAGTGCGTACCCGCCAGCGGCGATCGGCCAAAATCATGTCCAGGGCTCCGCGGACAATATCGCCGCCGGTCGATCATATCGGCCTGCACCGGCAAGCGCTTGCGTCACCGCAAGGCCGGTGCATATTCGCCCGGGGGCCTGCATGGTCATCTGTCACCTACGCGTGCAGCGTGCGAATAGCGCAGACTGGGCTGCCCATCCTCGCGGAGCCGCCGTGGAATTCACCGTGCGGATCGATAATACGAAAGGCATCGTCGTGGTGCCGGTGACGGGCGCGTGCGATCGCAATGGCATGCTGCGCATGGCGAACGAGGCACGCCTCGCCGCGCAAACCGCCGGCCTGCCCATCCTCTACGACATGCGCGCCGCCACCCCGGGCGAGCTCGCACGCTCCGACATCTTCTGGCTGGCGCAGTCGCTGCCCGTGCCGCGGGATGGCCATGCAGGCCGCGTGCGCATGGCGACCCTTTATCCGCCCGGATTCGGCGCGCTCGCGCGCTTCTGGGAGGACAGCTACAACAATGTGGGCATCGAGGCGCGCGTGTTCGAAAGCGGCGACGAGGCGATCGCCTGGCTGCGCAGCTCCGAGACTAGCGCCGCGCGGGGCGCCCGGTAAGCGGATAGGCGGGATCGTTGTAGCCGGGCGTCGAGGGATGTCCCGGGCTCACGAGCGAATCGACCAGCGCTTCGTCGTCGGCATCGAACGCCTTGCCCAGCGAGCCCAGGTAGCCCTGCCACTGCCCGAGCGTGCGCGGACCGCCGATGACGCTCGAGACGATGGGATTCGCGAGCACCCAGCCGATCGCGAAGTCGCTGCCGCTCATGCCCTTCTTCTGCGCATGCGCCTTGAGCTTCTGCGCGATCTCGAGCGACTCCTCGCGGAACTCGGTCTCCATGATGCGCTTGTCGTTGCGTGCCGCGCGCGATCCTTCCGCCGGCGGCTGCCCCTTCACGTACTTCCCGGTGAGCACGCCGCGCGCGAGCGGGCTGTACGGCACGACGCCCATGCCGTAATGCGCGCACGCGGGCAGGATGTCGTTCTCCGGCTGGCGGTTCATCGCGTTGTAGTACGGCTGCGAGACCACCGGGCGCTCGACGCCGATCTCGTCGCACACCCGCACGATCTCGGCGATGCGCCAGCCGCGATAGTTGGAGACGCCGAAATAGCGCGC
Source organism: Usitatibacter sp. (assembly GCA_035553995.1). Taxonomy (GTDB): domain Bacteria; phylum Pseudomonadota; class Gammaproteobacteria; order Burkholderiales; family Usitatibacteraceae; genus Usitatibacter. The sequence continues at coordinate 9,359 of DATMJE010000333.1, forward strand.
CTTGCCCTGCGCGATCACATCGGCCATCGCGGCGACCGATTCCTCGAGCGGTATCGCCGCCACGTCCTTGTGGAGGTAGTAGATGTCGACGTAATCGGTGCCGAGGCGCTCGAGGCTCTCGTCGATCGCGCGCAGGATCCACTTGCGGCCGGTGCCGCGGCGGTTGGGATCGTCTCCCATGGCATTCGCGACCTTGGTCGCGAGCACCCAGCGGTCCCGATCGCTCGCGATCAGCTTGCCGGTGATGCGCTCCGATTCGCCCTTCGCGTAGACGTCGGCGGTATCGATGAAGTTGATGCCGGCTTCGCGCGCGCTCGCGACGATGCGGCCCGCTTCGGCGGCGTCGGTGCGATCGCCAAACATCATCGTGCCGAGGCACAGCGGCGAGACCTGGAGGCCGCTATGGCCGAGCGGGCGGTAGTCCATGGCGCCTCCTGTCAACGCGGCAGCCAGCCGAGGCCGTCGCTGGTGCGCCCGCGCGGGCGATACTCGCAGCCGATCCAGCCGGCATAGCCGAGGTCGTCGACGAGCCGGAAGAGATACGGATAGTTGATCTCGCCGATGTCGGGCTCGTGCCGCTCGGGCACGCCCGCGACCTGCATGTGCCCCACGCCGCCGATGTACTGGCGGATCTTCATCGCGAGGTCGCCCTCGACGATCTGGCAATGGTAGAGGTCCATCTGCACCTTGAGGTTGTCGGCGCCCACGTCGTTGCAGACCGCGTGGGCCTCGTCCTGGCGATTGAGGAAGAACCCCGGAATGTCGCGCGTGTTGATCGGCTCGATCACGATGGTGATGCCGAGCGCGGCCGCTTCCTTCGCCGCGTAGGCGAGGTTCTTCACGTAGACCTCGCGATGGCGCGCCCGGTCCTCGCCCGGCGCGATGAGGCCGGGCATCACGTGCAGCGTCCGGTTGCCGAGCACGCGCGCATAGTCGAGCGCGGTCGCGATCGAGCGGCGGAACTCGTCCTCGCGGCCGGGACGCGCGGCGAGGCCGCGCTCGCCCTTCGCCCAGTCGCCGGGCGGCGCGTTGAAGAGCGCCAGCTCGAGCGCGTTGTCGTCGAGGCGCTGGCGGATTTCCCTGGCCGGATGCTCGTAAGGGAACAGGAACTCGACACCCCGGAAGCCATCGCGCGCGGCGGCGGCGAAGCGATCGAGGAACGCGTGCTCCGGGTACATCATCGTGAGGTTGGCGGCGAATCGGGGCATGTCTCTCACCAGTGGGCGCCGAAAGCGCGGCGCAGCTCGTCGATGCGGATCTCGTCCAGCGGCTCGGCGCGGCGTCCACCGGCGAGCCACAGCTTCGCCGTTTCCTCGAGCTCCTCGAGGACGGCCATCGCCGCCGCGGGCGTCTCGTGCCAGACGTTGGGGCCGAGGCGCTCGAGCATCACCGCGCGGATCGGCGCGCCTTTCGCGCGGAAGCTCGCGATCGCCTGCGCGACGAGATCCCCCAGCTGCGCATCTCCCGGCCTGCGATAGGGTATCAGCGGCGTGTGGCCGACCTTCATCACATAGTACGGCGTGATCGGCGGCACGATGTCCTCCGCCTGCCACACCCCGGCCAGCGTGAGCGCCACGAGATGGGTCGAATGCGTGTGGATCACGCAGGCCGCGGCGGGATCGGCGTCGTAGATGCGGCGATGCAGTGCCAGCGTCTTGCTCGGCCGGTCGCCGGAAAGGTGCTCGCCCGCCTCGCTCACGTGGGCGAGGCGCGCGGGCTCCAGGAAACCCAGGCAGGCGTCGGTCGGCGTGATGAGGAAGCCCTCGTCCACGCGCACGCTGATGTTGCCCGCCGTCGCATGCACGTAGCCGCGCCCGAAGAGGCTTGCGCCGACGCGGCACACTTCCGCGCGCGCCGCGCTCTCATGCACGCGGCGCCTCCCCGAGCATCGCCAGCGACTTGGCGAAGAAGTCCGTCGCGCCGAAGTTGCCCGACTTGAGCGCGAGGTGCATCGGACCGCCCGCGACCGGCGAATGGGCCATGCACCACGGCACGCCGGGATCGATCTGCGGGCCGATGCGCAGCTTCTCGACGCCGAGCGCACGCAGCACGGCGCCCGAAGTCTCGCCCCCCGCGATCACCAGGCGGCGCACGCCCGCCTCGACCAGGCCGCGCGAGACTTCCGCCAGCAGCCGCTCGACGAGATGGCCCGCCGCGTCGGCACCGAGCCGGTCCTGCACCGCGCCCACCGCCTCCGGCACCGCCGTGGTGTAAATCAGCACCGGGCCCCGCGCGAGGTGCTCGCGGGCCCAGGCGAGCGTCGCGGCGACGACGGCCTTGCCGCTCGCGGCGGCCAGCGGATCGAGCGCCAGCGCGGCGCCGCCGCCCTGCACGAATTCGGTGACCTGTCCGCGCGTGGCCGTCGAGCAGCTTCCGGAGACGATGGCCGACAATCCGGTCGCGGCGGCCAGGTGCGAGGCCTTCGGCGTGGGCTCGATGCCCCAGTTCGCAGGAAGTGCGATGGCGATGCCCGAAGCCGCCGCCACGAGCGGCATGTCGCGGAGCGCGCCGCCGATGCGCAGCAGGTCCGCATCGGAAACCGCATCCACGATCGCGATGCCCACGCCCTGCGCGCGCAGCGCCGCGATGCGCTCGAGGATGGCGTCCGTGCCCTGCGCGACGGTCGCGTAGTCGATGAGCCCCACCTTGCGCCGCGACTGCGATTGCAGCACGCGCACGAGGTTGGGATCCGTCATCGGCGTGAGCGGATGGTTGCGCATTCCCGACTCGCTCAGCAGCACGTCGCCCACGTAGAGGTAGCCCTTGAAGACCACGCGCTTGTTCTCGGGGAACGCCGGCGAGGAGAGGCTGAAGTCCGTCCCGAGCGCATCCATCAGCGCCTCGGTCACGGGACCGATATTGCCGCGCGGTGTCGAATCGAACGTGGAGCAGTACTTGAAGTAGAACTGGCGCGCGCCCTGTGCGCGCAGCCACTTGAGCGCCGCGAGCGAATCGGCCACCGCTTCCCGCGCGGGCGTGGTTCGCGTCTTCAACGCGACGACCACCGCATCCACCGCCTCGTCGAGCCCGTGCGCGGGCACGCCGATCGTCTGCACCACGCGCATGCCGGCGCGCACGAGGTTGTTGGCGAGGTCCGTGGCACCCGTGGAATCGTCGGCGATGCAACCGAGGAGCAGGCTCATTTTTTCTGCGGCAGCTCGATGCCGGGGAAGATCTTGATGACCGCCGCATCGTCCTCGCGCCCGTGCCCCGCGGAGGACGCCTGCATGAACATCTGGTGGGCCGTCGCGGCGAGCGGCAGCGGGAATTTCCGCGCGCGCGCCGTATCGAGCACGATGCCCAGGTCCTTCACGAAGATGTCGACCGCGGAAAGCGGCGTGTAGTCGCCCGCGAGCACGTGCGCCATGCGGTTCTCGAACATCCAGCTATTGCCGGCGCTGTGCGTGATGACGTCGTAGAGCGCCACGGGATCGGCGCCGGCGCGAATGCCCAGCGCCATCGCTTCGGCGGCCGCGGCGATGTGCACGCCGGCGAGGAGCTGGTTCACGATCTTCACCGTGCTGCCGGGACCGGCGCGATCGCCGAGGCGATAGACGCGCGCCGCCATTTTCTCGAGCACGCCTGCGCACTTCGCGTACGCCTCGGGGCGCCCCGACGTCATCATGGTGATCTCGCCCGCGGCGGCCCTCGCGGCACCGCCCGAGATCGGCGCGTCGAGATACAGCAGGCCGCGCGACTCGAGCCGCCGTTCGAGCGCCACCGACCAGTTGGGATCCACGGTCGAGCACATGACGAACACGCTGCCGGCCTGCATCGCCTCCGCGGCGCCCAGCTCGCCGAAGAGCACCGCCTCGGTCTGCTCCGCATTCACGACCACCGAGATCAGCACCTCGCAGGCGCGCGCGAGCGCGGCCGGCGTGGCGCAACCGGTGCCGCCCTCGCGCGTGAATTCGTGCACCGCTTCAGCGCGCACGTCGCAAACGTGCACATCGTGGCCGCCGCGCCGCAGCGACGCGGCCATGCCGCGGCCCATGGCGCCGAGGCCGACCAGGCCCACTTTCATCTGTCCACTCCCGGAAAGCCGCGATCATAGCGGCTTTCGTCTTTGCCGAATGTCCCTACCGGCGCATGTAGGGGTACTGCAGGGCAATACGGCGTATTCTTCGAATCGCTCCCCCGGCGAAGGAATTTGTGTATCAACATCCAAACCGCGTGATGACGCGCGCATTGGCTCCGCTGCTCGTGGCAGTGAGCCAGGGTCCACGATTGGGTCCCGGCTGGCAACGCATCGCGTTGTTCGTCTTCGCCGCGTATTACCTGGGCGCACGCCTCGGGCTCACGCTCACCTTCGCCCCGCATCCGCTCTCCGTCCTGTGGCCGCCGAACGCCGTGCTGTTCGCCGCGATGCTGGTACTGCCGGCGGGCCGCTGGTGGCTCGTCGTGGTCGCGGCGTTGCCCGCGCATCTCATCTCCGAGCTGCAGGGCGGCATCCCGCTCACGATGGTGCTGTGCTGGTATGTGAGCAACGTGGGCGAGGCACTGATCGGCGCGTGCGTGGTGCGTGCAGCGACGGCAGAAGCCAATCCGTTCGCAACCGTGCGCGGGGTGCTGGTGTTCCTGGGCGCCTGCGCCTGTGCCGCGGTGATGTCGTCCTTCCTCGATTGTGCCTTCGTCGTGCTGAACAGCTGGGGACAAACGCCGTACTGGACGATGTGGCTGAGCCGCGTCATCGCCAACATCACGGCGGACCTGGTCTTCGTGCCCGCGATCGCCGCGTGGATCCTCGCGCGCGGCACGCCCTTTCCCCGCCGCGATGAGGCCGCGCTCGTCTTCGGCGGCCTCGCGCTCGCGATGCTCATCGTGTTCAACACCGCCCTGGCCACCGACTGGCCGGCGGCACAGGTGTGCGTCCCGGTGCCGTTCCTGCTCTGGGCCGCGTTCCGCTTCGGCCCGCGCGGCGCGGGCACCGCGTTCGCGATGGTGGCGCTGGCGATCATCTGGAGCGCCGGGCACGGCGTGGGGGCGCTCGCCTCGCGCAGCCCGGTGGAGAACGCGCACTCCGTGCAGCTCTATCTCCTCTGCATCGGCCCCACGCTGCTCTTTCTCGCGGCCTCGGCCGACCAGTTGCGCCGCGGCGTGGAGTCGCTCGGGGTGAGCGAGAAACGCTTCCAGCTCGTGCTCGAGGCGACGCGCGAAGTCGTGTACGAGCGTGACCTGGCGAGCGGTGCGTTGTGGTGGAGCCGCGACGGCCTCGCGCATTTCGGCTATTCGCGCACCGGCGCGCTGCGCGACTTCACCTCGCTCGCGGACCTCGTGCATCCGGAGGACCTGCCACGGGCCACCGCGGCGCGCGAGGCGGCGCTCGCCGACGGCCGCACGCTGTGGGAAGCGGAGTATCGCGTGCGGCGCGCGAACGGCACCTATGCGCACGTGCACGAGAAGGGCTTCATCGTGCGCGATTCGCAGGGACGTGCCACGAGCATGATCGGCGCGCTCACGGACACCAGCGAGCACCAGGACACGGAGGAGCTGGCACAGCGTCTCGCGCAGGCCTCGCGCCTCACCGCGATGGGCGAGCTCGCCGCGTCCATCGCGCACGAGATCAACCAGCCGATCTCCGCCATCCTCAACAACGTGGATGCCGCGCAGGCGCTGATGGAGACCGGCCGCGCGACGGACGACGACATGCGCGAGATCCTCGACGCCATCCGCGAGGACGACCTGCGCGCGAGCGAGATCGTGGGCCACATCCGCGGGCTCGCGAACAAGCGCACCACGCAGGTGGAAACCCTCGACCTGAACGCGCTCGCACGCGCCGTGATCCGGCTCGCGCTGCCGACCGCGCGGCGCCGTGGGGTGATGATCCAGTCGAATTGCGCCACGTTGCCGCCCGTGCGCGGCGACCGCATCCACCTGCAGCAGGTGCTGCTGAACCTGCTCTTCAACGGCATGGATGCGATGCGCGACGTGCCGGTGGAGGACCGCGTGCTGTCGGTGGCGGCGGAGGTGTCCGGGGCGGGCGGTGTCGAGGTCACCGTGCGCGACCGGGGGCATGGCATTCCGGACGGGCAGATGCCGCGCATCTTCGACTCGTTCTTCACCACCAAGCCGGACGGCATGGGACTGGGGCTGTCCATCGCGCACACGCTCGTCACCGCGAACGGCGGGCGCATCTGGGCGCAGAACAACCCCGACAGCGGCGCCACCTTCCACTTCACCGTTCCCGCCGCGGGCTGAGCCTTCCCCAAGGTGCGATTGCGGTGCGAACCGGCGCACCCGGAAAATGTCGTTCTGTAGCGATGGGGAGGCGCCGATGGGCCGCCGGATCGTAGTCGTCGAGGATGACGCCAGCCTCGGCCGCGCCATGGAGCGCGTGTTGCGGGTGGGCGGGCTCGATCCGCGCGTGTTCGGGTCCGCGGAGCTCCTGCTCGAGAGCGGCGAGGCGTCGAGCGCCTGCTGCATGGTCCTCGACGTGCAGTTGCCGGGGCTCGACGGCTTCGCGCTGCACGACCGCCTGCGCGAGACCGGCTTCACCGGGCCGATCATCTTCGCCACCGCCTTCGACGATCGCGAGGCGCGCACCGCGGCGGAGCAGCGTTCTCCAGCGGCATTCATGTCGAAGCCCTTCACCGGCCTGTCGCTGCTCGCGGCGGTTCGGGAAGCGCTCTCGCGAATGCCGGCCGATCCGCCGTTTCGCCTCGCATAGGCGACGTTCGCGTCCGCCCCAAGGGACGATTGCCGCCGCCGCCCCGCGCGCCGGATAGTCCGCAGATGCTTCGCCTCGCCCCGGCCGCGGCCCTCGCCTGCGCCCTGCTCTCGCTTGCCCCTGCTTTCGCCCAGCAGCCGGCGCCGGCACGCCCCAGCGTCGGGCTCGTGCTCGGCGGAGGCGGCGCGCGCGGCGGTGCACACCTCGGCGTGCTCGAGGTGCTGGAGGACCTGCGCGTTCCGGTCGATTGCATCGCGGGCACCAGCATGGGCGCGCTGGTGGGCGGCGCCTTCGCGGCCGGGGTCACGCCGGCGGAGATGCGCGAGAAGATCGCCGCCACGGACTGGAAATCGATGTTCGACGACAGTGCCAGCCGGGAGCTGCAGAACCTGCGGCGGCGGGCGCTCGACGACCGCTTCTTCTCCGGCCTCGAGTTCGGCGTGACGGACGACGGCCTGCGCTATCGCGAAGGCGCCATCGCCGGCGAGAAGATCAAGCTCTTCTTCGGCGAGCTGGTGCGCGCCGACCTGGGCGAGCGCAACATCGACCAGCTTCCCCTGCCGCTCACCCTCATCGCCACCGACATCGTGAGCGGCGAGCGCATCGCGATGCGCAGCGGCAACCTCACCTCGGCCATGCGCGCCAGCATGTCCGTCCCCGGGGCCATCGCGCCGGTCACGCGCGACGGCCACAAGCTGGTCGACGGCGGCCTCGTGGACAACGTGCCGATCCAGGAGGTGCGCGAGCGCTGCAACGCGCAGGTCGTCATCGCGATCAACGTGGGTTCGCCCCTGCTCACCGGTTCGCAGGTGCTGGGCGCGGTGAGCGTCGTCTCGCAGATGGTGAACCTCCTCACGGAGCAGAACGTGTCGCGGTCGCTGGCACTCCTCACGCCGCGCGACATCTACATGCGCCCCGAGCTGGGCAACATCACCGCGATGGATTTCGACAAGCAGCTCGATGCGGCCGCGATCGGGCGGGCCGCCGCGCTGGCCCAGGCCGACAAGCTGCGCACGCTCTCCGTTTCGCCGGAGGAGTACGCGGCCTGGCGCGCGAAGATCCGCGCCTCGCCCCCGCCGCAGCCGCCGGTGATCGACCAGGTCGTGGTCGCGGACACGCGCTACGTGAATCCGCACGAGCTGCGCACCAACGTGGCCCAGAAGGAAGGCGAGCGGCTCGATTCGAAGCAGCTCGCCGAAGACCTGCTCCTCATCTACAGCCGCGGCGACCTGCAGACCCTCGACTACTCGGTTCTCAGCGAGCGCGACAAGACCATCCTGCGGCTGGTGCCCGTCGAGAAGGGGTGGGGACCGAACTACCTGCGCTTCGGCCTCAACCTCGCGACCGATTTCCGCTTCGACTCGTCCTTCAACCTGCGCGCCCTCTACCGCAGGACATGGCTGAAT
>DATMJE010000334.1:0-39886 GCA_035553995.1 Usitatibacter sp.
TCCCGGCCCACCCAGGGCGGCTCCGAGGAAATGCTCGCCAAGCTGCGCGGCCTCGTGAACGCCAACCCGGACATCCAGTTCGCCATGGTGATGGACCCCGCCGGCACCGCGCTCGTGGCGACGGACCCGCAGGTCATGGGCCGCAACTTCGGCTTCCGCGAATACTTCAAGCAGGCGATGGACGGCCGCTCGCACATGACCGGCATCATCGTGGGCTCGGTCGCGGGCGCCGCCGGCGTGTTCTATTCGCGGCCGGTGCTCGCGAACGGCAAGGTGATCGGCGCGGTGGTGCTGCGCATCAAGGCCGATCCCATCGTGGCGATCCTCGAAAGTGCGCGCAAGGGCGCGGAACGCGATCCGTTCCTCGTGGACGGCGATGGCATCGTCGTATGGCACCCCGACGAGCGGCGCATGTTCGCGAGCCTCGTGCCCGTGGCGAGCGGCGTGCTGGCGCAGATCATCGCCGACCAGCGCTTTCGCCGCGCGAGCATCGAGTCGCTCGGCGAGACCCGGCTCGCCGCGGCGATGGTCGGTGCGAAGCAGCCGGGGAACGTGTCGTATTTCTCGAACGCCGCGCAACGCGAGGAGATCGCGGGCTTCGCGCCCGTGCCGGGACACGACTGGGTGGTCGGCGTCTCGGAGTCGCGCAACTTCTTCGCGGCACCCCTCGACCACCTCTTCCGCAACGTCCTCTGGAGCGTGGCCGTCGTGGGCGCCGTGTTCCTGCTGGTCGCCATATTCTTCGCGCGCTCCATCGTGCGGCCGATCGAGCAGCTCACCGCGGGCGCGCACGCGCTCAAGAGCGGCGATTTCGCGCGCGCCCATATCGCCGTACGCTCGGGCGACGAGCTGGGCCAGCTCGCCCGGACCTTCAACGTCATGATCGACGTGCTGCGCCAACGCGAGCGCGAGCGCAGCGGCCGCCGCGCCGTGGCGCCCGGCGGCGAACGCCAGCCGCCGCGCGGCGACGCGCCGGAGGAAAATACGCAAGCCACGGAACCGAAAGACGCCACAGCATGGAAAGAAGCGCCCGCCCCCGAAAAAACCCCGCCGGAAGAAGCGAGAGCACCGGACGCACCGCCCGAGACGGAAAAGGCCCGGGAACCGAGATGAGCCGCGAGCCGCGCGAGCCGCGCAAGCGCCGCCACGACCCGGATTGGGAGCCGCCGATCTCCGGCCGGCGCCGCAAGCTCGAGACGTGGGACGAATACATGGCCATGGCCAAGCGCATCATCGCGCGCTTCGACCACCAGTTCGACCTGCGCCATTTCGACTACCACCACCCGGTGCGGCTGCAGAAATGCTCGCCGCGGTTCCGCAAGCCCTATCCGGTGAAGGTGGCGTACACCGAGTGGGGCGACAAGGAAAACCCGACGGTCGTCTGCTGCGGCGGCGTGGCGAACACCGCGATGCGCTTCAACTACCTCGCGGCCGACCTGCAGAGCCACTTCCACGTGATCTGCGTCGACTGGGTGGGCCGCGGCCGGTCGGGCTGGATGGCGGACGAGCGCGATTACTCGCTCGCGACGTACGCCGAGCAGCTGCGCCAGCTCATCGACCACATCGACTGCGGGCCGGTGACCGTGCTGGGCTCATCCATGGGCGGCAGCGCCGCGATCGAGCTGGCGGCGCGGCACCCGAAGATGGTGACCTCGCTCATCCTGAACGACATCGGCCCCTTCATCCCGAAGGCGCGCCGCAAGCGCCGCTCGGAGACGCTCGCACGGCATTACGTGTTTCGCGATCCGTCCGACCTGCTGCGCAAGATCGGCGCCTCGCAGAAGAACGACGGGCCGATCAGCGACGACATCCGCTTCAACGTGACCTTCCACCAGACGCGCTGGTCGGACGAGGAGGGCGGGCGCGTCTATCGCCACGACGTGCGCGCGCTGCAGGCCTATCGCGCGGACGCGAAGGAGAGCCTCGACCAGTGGCGGCTGTGGAAGCGCGTGCGCTGCCCGGTGCTGCTCATCCACGGCATGATCTCGGACGCGCTCCTGCCGCCGACCATCGCGCGCATGCGCGAGGCGCACAACGTCTCGATCATGCACGTGCCGGACACGGGGCACACGCCGGTGCTCTCCGACCGCAACCAGAACTGGTTCATCCACGAGTGGCTCATGGGCCGCACCCAGTCGCCGGAGTGGACGGTGCTGCATGCCAGCTCGCGCGAGCAGCCCGAGGAGGTGAAGAAGGCGCAGCCGAAGCGCGGGATGAAGCCGCGCCTGGTCGCGATCTGACGGGACTTCCCCGGCGATTCGCTACGACAGCACGGGGCGATTGACCTGGAGGGGCGTGGTCGCGGCATTGGGCGCCACGACGAATTCGACGATCTCGCCGTTGCCGACGTGCATGCGGCCCTGGCCGCCGAGCAGCGCGTTCATGACGCGGCCGACACCCTTGCTGCTCACGATGAGCGGGCGGCGATCGAAGTACGGGCGCAGGTTCTGCAGCGCCATGGCGACTCGCCGCTGGAATTCCTCCTCCGACTCGCCGCCGGGAGGGGTGACCTTCGCCGCCAGCAGCTCTTCCGTCTCCGCGATCGGACGGTTGTTCCACTGGCCCAGCCGGCGCTCGTTCAGCAACGGGTCGACTTCCACCGGGATGTTGCCGAGGACGCCGCTGATGATGGAAGCGGTCTGGCGCGTGCGCACGAGGGACGCCGAGACGATCACCCCGATGGGCAGCTTCATGCGCTCGATCTGCTTGGCGAGCAGGTAGGCCTGGTCGCAGCCGATGTCCATCAGGGGGGTGTCGAGGTCGCCGCCGCAGCGGTAGCCGCGAAAGTTGGGTTCCGTCACGCCGTGGCGCACGAAATACAGCGTGAAAGGCCTGTCTGCCTGGTAGCTCATGTCGATTTATTGTATGCGTGGCGCCCTCTCCGAAGCGCCCGGACCTCCAGCTTATCAGGGCACTCGCGGGGGTCAAGTTACAAGCGTAGATACCCCTGCCGGTAGAATTCGCCCTCATGCCTGTCCTGCGCTTCCTCCGCATCGTCCACACGATCGGCCGATATGGCCTCGACGAGCTCGTCCCGAGGCGGGGGGGCGGAGCGCTGCTGCGGGCGCCGTTGCGCCTCGCCTACGCCGGGGCCGACCGCAGCCGGCCGCGCGGCGAGCGCCTGCGCCTGGCACTCGAATCGCTCGGGCCGATCTTCGTGAAGTTCGGGCAGCTCCTGTCCATCCGGCCGGACCTCATTCCCGAGGACGTCGTGGCGGAGCTTTCCAGGCTCCAGGACAAGGTGCCGCCCTTCGCCTGGGCAGAGGTCGCCGCGACGCTCGACGCCGCCTATGGGCGGCCGTACGCGGAGGTGTTCGGCACCTTCGACCAGGTGCCGATCGCGAGCGCGTCCGTCGCACAGGTGCATTTCGCGACACTCCCCGACGGGCGGGAGGTCGCCGTCAAGATCCTGCGCCCGGGCATCCGCACGGTGATCGAGAAGGACGTGGGCCTCCTCTACGTGCTGGCGGGGCTCGTGGCGCGGCTCACCGAAGGCCGGCGGCTGCGGCCGGTCGAAGTGGTGGCCGAGTTCGAGCACACCATGGGCGACGAGCTGGACCTGCTGCGCGAGGCCGGCAATGCAAGCCAGCTCCGGCGCAACTTCGCCGACCGGCGGCTGCTGATCGTGCCCGAGGTGTACTGGGACTGGTGCAACCGCGACGTCATGGTGATGGAGCGCGTCGACGGCATTCCCGTCAATGCGGTCGAGCGGCTGCGCGAGGCGAAGATCGACATCCAGAGGCTCGCGCGCGAGGGCGTCGAGATCTTCTTCACGCAGGTGTTCCGCGATGGCTTCTTCCACGCGGACATGCACCCGGGCAACATCTTCGTCGCGCGCGACGGCCGTTACTGCGGCGTGGACTTCGGCATCATGGGCACGCTTTCGGAGGCGGACAAGAATTACCTCGCCACCAACTTCATGGCGTTCTTCCATCGCGACTACCACCGCGTGGCGCTGGCGCACCTGGAGGCGGGATGGATCCCGCCGGGCACGCGCGTGGACGAATTCGAGGGGGCGATCCGCTCGGTGTGCGAGCCGATCTTCGACCGCCCGCTGAAGGAAATCTACTTCGGCAAGCTGCTGCTGCGCCTCTTCGAGGTATCGCGGCGCTTCCGCATGGAGATCCAGCCGCAGCTGGTGCTGCTGCAGAAGACGCTGCTGCAGGTGGAGGGCCTGGGCCGCCAGCTCGATCCCGACCTCGACCTGCGCCGCACCGCGCAGCCGATCCTCGAGCGCTGGATGCACGAGCAGGTGGGCTGGAAGGCGCTCATGCGCCAGCTGCGGGACGAGGCGCCGTCGTGGGCGCGCACGCTGCCGCAGCTTCCCCGGCTCATCCACCGCGCGCTCGCCGACGATCCCGCGCGGCGACTCGAGAATTCGCTGCTGCGCATCGAGGCCGCGCAGCACCGCCAGAGCCGCATGCTGTTCGCGATCGCGCTGGTGCTCGCGGTGCTCGTGGGCGCCTGGCTGGTTTCCTAGGGCGCGCTCAACGCCTGCGCGCGAGGGTGAGGCCGTCGCCCACGGTGAGCATCGCGGCATCCACGCGCTCGTCGCGATGGATGGCGTCGTTCAGCGCGCGGATCGCGTCCGTATCCGCATCGCGCTTCGCGGGATCGGCCACCGCGCCGCTCCAGAGCGTGTTGTCGATGGCGATGAGCCCGCCCGCGCGCACGAGCTGCAGGCAGCGCTCGTAGTACGCGCCGTAGCTTTCCTTGTCCGCGTCGATGAACGCGAAGTCGAAGCGGCCCGATTCTCCGCCGGCGAGGAGCCCATCGAGCGTTTTCGTCGCACGCCCGAGGCGCAGGTCGATGCGATCGGCGACACCCGCCTTCTGCCAATGCGCGCGGCCCACGGCGGTCCATTCCTCGCTCACGTCGCACGCGACGACACGGCCGTCGGGCGGAAGCGCCAACGCGACCGCCAACGCGCTGTAGCCGGTGAAGACGCCGATCTCCAGCGTGCGGCGCGCCCCGATGAGCTTGACCAGCAGCGCCATGAGCTTTCCCTGGTCCACGCCGATCTGCATGCCCGCGTGCTTCATGCCTGCGGTCGCCTCGCGCAGCTCGCGCAATACCGGGTGCTCCGGGCCGGAATGCTCGACCACGTAGCGGTACAACGGCTCGCTCAAACCGAGGCTGCGCATGCGGGCTCCTGAAGGTCGTCGATCTCGGCGATGACGGGTTGATGGTCCGAGGCCTGCGTGTCCACATCCACGCGGATGCTGCGCACGCGCGGCGCCAGGTCCGCGCTCACGAAAATGAAATCGCAGCAGTAGGGCTCTTCCCCGTAGCCGTGCTCGTGGAGGCAGAACGTGGGCGGATGCGGGGCTTGCGCGTGCACCACGCGCCAGGCATCGCGATAGGGCGGGGCCCCGCCCGGCGATGCCTGCTGGATCTCGGCATGGCCGGGGTCGTCCACGGGGAAGTTGAAGTCGCCGGTGAGGATCGCCCGGCAGGTGGCCGGCAACGTCTCGAAGGGCGTTCCGGCGTCGCCTTGCTGCGCCGGCCCGGCAGCCCGCGCGCAGGCCTCCTCGTGCACGTGCCGCAGGTAGCGCGCCTGGGCGGCGCGTTGCACGGCGGAGTAGTACTCGAGGTGCGTGGTACCGATGCGCAGCGGACCCATGGGCGCCTGCACCACGACTTCCACCAGCGCGCGCGGCATCGACGGGGCGCTGGCGTCCGCGGGCCATGGCAGGGCGTGGCGGCGCACGGCGAGGATCGGGTAACGGCTGAAGAGGACGTTGCCGAAGCGGCGACAGCGCCCGTCCGGCGCGGCCGATTCCACGGCGATCGATTCGGCCGCGCGGTAACCCGGCAGCAGGCGCGCCAGCTCCGCGAACTGGTCGCGGTCGTCGTTACCCTCGAGGCCGGGGAAGTTGTCGGCCACTTCCTGCAGGCACAGCACGTCGAAATCGGCGAGCCCGCGGGCGGTCGAGGCGATGCGCGCGAGGTCCACGCGGCCATCCACGCCGCGTCCCCACTGGATGTTCCACGTGACCAGTTTCACGCCGGGCGTCCTTTCGCGCGCCGTATTGCTGATGTAGCGCAATGTGTCGGCAAGACGCCCGAATTTTGCCAGAATCCCCTGCCACTCTCGGCAGCATGGACCGTCTCACCACCTCGCTCATGTTGCTCTTCGCCGCCGGCCCTGCCGCGGCCGAGACGGCGCTCGAGCCGGGGTGGCAGCGGCACTTCGCGGCGCGGGGCGTGCGCGGCACCTTCGTGCTCTTCCAGCCGCTGCGCGACCGCTACACCCTCTGCGATCCGGCGCGGGCGAAGCAGCGTTTCCTGCCGGCTTCCACGTTCAAGATCGCGAACGCGCTCATCGGCCTCGAGGTGGGATCCATCGCCGACGAGAACGAGGTCTTCCGCTGGGATGGCAAGCCGCGCGTTCGTCCCGAGTGGGAGCGCGACCAGACCCTTGCCACCGGCATGCGCGACAGCGTCGTCTGGATGTTCCAGGAGGTCGCGCGCCGCACCGGCAAGGCCACCATGCGCGAGTGGCTGGGCCGCCTCGATTACGGCAACCACGACATCGCCGGCGGCATCGACCAGTTCTGGCTGCAGGGGGCGCTGCGCGTGAGCGCGCGCGAGCAGGTCGAGTTCCTCTACAAGCTCGCGGAGGGGCGGCTGCCGATGACGCAACGCTCGCAACGGCTGGTGCGCGAGTCGCTGGTGGTGGAGAAGACGCGCGAGCACAAGCTCTACGCGAAGACCGGCACCTCGGGCGGGCGCGAGCCGGTCGCCTGGTGGATGGGCTGGATCGAGCGCAAGGGCCGGCCGGTCGCGATCTTCGCGATGAACTACGCGCCGCAGGCCAACAGCCGCTTCGACGACCGTTTCGAGATCGGCCGCGCGATCCTCGCGGACGCCGGAATCCTCACAGGCCCAGCAGCCCCGGCAGCTCGCGCATCGCGCTGAAGACGCGCGCCCCCGCGGCGCGCAGGCTGGCGATGTCCGCGTGCCCCGCGCCCGCATAAGCGAGCACCTGCATGCCCGCAGCGATGCCGGCCGTGACGCCGGTCACCGTATCCTCGATCACGGCCGTGCGTGCGGGCGCGGCCTCCATCTTTCGTGCCGCGTGCAGGAAGAGATCCGGCGCAGGCTTCGGGCGCGCGACCTCCGACGCGGTGAATAGCCGCCCCTCGACCAGCGGCATGAGGCCGGCAGCGCGCAGGGCAAGGCGCATGCGCGCGGGCTCGCCATTGGAAGCGACGCAATAGGGCAGCGAAAAATCGCGCAGCAGCTCGCCAACTCCCTCGATCGCACGGGTCTCGCGTTCGAGGGCCGCGTCGAAGGCGCGGTCCCACGCTTCGCCGAACCCCGGAGGAAGCGGGGCGCCGCGCAGCCGTGCCGCGATCTCGAGGCAATCGCCGCGCGAGCGCCCCACGAAGGTGCGAATGACCTCGTCGAGCGGCATTTCGAGCCCGATCGCATCGAGCTGGTACTTGAGCACCGCGTTGGCGACCGGCTCCGTGTCGACCAGCACGCCATCGCAGTCGAAGATGACGAGCTCGAAGGGGGGCATGGCGCGGATTTTCTCCTAAAATGGCGCCTGTCCCATTTCACTCGCGCGAAAGCCCGCCATGCTGCTCTGGTTCGTGATCATCTACTGGGTCATCTCGGTGGCGATCGGCCTCTACGCGGCCCGCTTCGTGCACAACACCAAGGACTACGCCATCGCCGGCCGGCGCATGCCGATGTACATCGTGACGGCCACGGTGTTCGCGACCTGGTTCGGCTCGGAGACGGTGCTGGGAATCCCGGCGAGCTTCATCAAGGAAGGCTTCAGCGGCGTGGTGGCCGATCCGTTCGGCTCGTCGCTCTGCTTGATCCTGGTGGGCCTCTTCTTCGCAAGGCCGCTCTACCGCATGAACCTCCTCACCATCGGCGACTACTACCGCAAGCGCTTCGGCCGCCCGGTGGAGATGCTCACCTCGCTCTGCATCGTGATCTCGTACCTCGGCTGGGTGGGCGCGCAGATCAAGGCGCTGGGCCTCGTGTTCAACGTGGTCTCCGACGGCAGCATCTCGCAGCAGGCGGGCATGATCATCGGCGCCTCCACGGTGCTCGTGTACACGATGCTGGGCGGCATGTTCTCGGTGGCGATCACCGACTTCATCCAGATGATCATCATCGTGCTCGGCATGCTCTACATCGGCTGGGCGGTGAGCGGCATCGTGCCCGGAGGCGCCGGCGCGGTGATCGCGCACGCGGCCGCGAACGACAAGTTCCACCTGCTGCCCGCGCCCGAGCTGAAGGACATCCTGCTCTTCTTCACCGCGTGGATCACGATGATGCTGGGCTCGATCCCGCAGCAGGACGTGTTCCAGCGCGTGCAGTCGGCGAAGAACGAGAACACCGCGGCCAACTCCTCGATCCTGGGCGGCGCGCTCTACTTCTGCTTCGCGTTCATCCCGATGTTCCTCGCGTATTCGGCGAGCCTCATCGATCCGAAGATGGTCGCCGCGAACCTCGAGGGCGACAGCCAGCACATCCTGCCGAACCTCATCCTCTCGCCGATCGTCCCGGTGTTCGCGCAGATCATGTTCTTCGGCGCGCTGCTCTCCGCGATCAAGAGCTGCGCCTCGGCCACGCTCCTGGCTCCCTCGGTGAGCTTCAGCGAGAACATCCTGAAGCCCTTCTTCCCGCACATCGGCGACCGCAGGTTCCTGTTGCTGAACCGCATCGTGCTGGTCGCCTTCACATGCCTGGTCACGGTGTTCGCGCTCAATTCGCAGTCGGACATCTATCACATGGTCGAAAACGCCTACAAGGTCACGCTGGTGGGCGCCTTCGTGCCGCTCACGATGGGCCTCTACTGGAAGCGCGCGACGAACCTGGGCGGGCTTCTGTCGGTGGTGCTCGGCCTCATCGTGTGGATCGGCGCCGAGTACCTCACGCCGCAGGCGATGGTGCCGCCGCAGCTCGCCGGGCTCATCGCGAGCTTCGCCGGGATGGTCGCGGGGTCGCTCGTGCAGCGCCCGGTGCCGCACCGCGCCCACGCTGCCGTGCACCCGCACCGCTAGACGCCGCGCCGCGTGCTCGCGGCCTGCATCGTCGCGTACCTCGTGGCCATGATCGCCGTGGGGATCGTGGCCTCGCGGCGTGTCCACGGCGCTGCCGATTACGCCGTCGCGCGCGGCCGGTTCGGCACTGCCGTCGTGGGCGCGACCGTATTCGCGACGTGGTTCGGCGCCGAGACCGTGCTCGGCATCCCGGCGGTGTTCATGAAGGAAGGCGTAGGCGGGCTCGCCGCCGATCCGTTCGCGGCCGTCGGTTGCCTCGTGCTCGTGGCGCTCGTCTTCGCGCGTCCGCTCTTCCGCCTGCACGGGCTTACGCTCGGGGATTTCTTCCGCGACCGCTTCGACCGGCGCTGCGAGATGCTGCTGTCGGCATGCATCGCGTTCTCGTACCTGGGCTGGGTCGCCGCGCAGCTGGTCGCGCTGGGCGTCGTGTTCGCGACGCTCACGGGCGGCGCCATGGACGTGCGCACCGGTGCCGTCGCGGGCGCGGCGATCGTGCTGGTGTACACGCTCTGGGGCGGCATGTGGTCGGTCGCGCTCACCGACTTCGTGCAGGCCATCGTGATCGTGCTCGGGCTCGCTTGCGTCGCCTGGATGATGGCGGGGCTCGCCGGCGGGGCCGATCGCGTGATCGCATCGGCGGTGTCCGCAGGGCGGCTGCGCTTCGCCGCACCCACCGACCTGCGCGGCCTGCTCGCGCTCGCGAGCGCGTCGTTCATCGTATTGCTGGGCTCGGTGCCACAGCAGGACGTGCTGCAGCGCATTCGCAGCGCGAGGACCGAGGGCGTGGCCGTGGCCGGGACGCTTCTCGGCGCCGCCGCCTATTTCGTCATCGCATGCGTGCCGATGTTCCTGGTATCCGCCGCGGCCCTCATCGATCCACCGCTGGTGCGCCGCCTGCTGGAGGGCGATTCGCAGATGATCCTGCCCACGCTCGTGCTGGAGCGCATGCCCGTCGCGGTGCAGGCGCTCTTCTTCGGCGCGCTGCTCTCGGCGATCTTCTCCACCGCGAGCGCCGCGTTGCTGGCCCCCGCGGTCACGGTGGCCGGCAACCTCGTCCGGCCGCTGCTGCGCGACTCCGGCGACCGCACGCTCCTGCGCGCCATGCGGCTCACGGTATTGCTGCTGGCCGTGGTGGTGACCGCGATGGCGGTCCTGTCGCAGCAATCGATCTACGACCTCGTGAACAACTCCGGCAAGGTGGTGCTGGCTGCGGCTTTCGTGCCCCTGGCGGCGGGCCTTTTCTGGCGGGGCGCAACGGCGCGCGGGGCATGGTGGTCCGCCGTGGGCGGGCTCGCCACCTGGGTCGGCTGCGAGGTATTGGCGCCCCAAGCCACGCTGCCGCCCGCGCTCGCCGGGCTGCTCGCGAGCGGCCTGGGCATGGTGGCGGGTTCGTTCCGCGATCCCGCGGGCGTGGCTTCGCCAATGCGCGAACGACCCTGAGTATTGGGTGACGGGGCGTTTCACGCCGCCTTTTCCGCATTTCGTCGCTTTCCCCTTCAGCGGCGCGGGGGCGCAGCCTAACCTGCGTCCATGTTCGCTACGGACATGACCCCAAGGAGAAACAAGATGAGCTTCGACACTGCCCCGATCCCCAGCTCCTCCGCCGTCGCCGGCGGCGTGACACTGCTCGTCTCGGCATGGTTCGCGGCCGCGTCCGGTGCGATCCTCACCGACAACCACAGCACCCGCCTGATCGAGACGGTGCGCTCGGAGGTCGCCGAACAGAACGTGGTGCCCGACCAGCGCGTCACCATCGTCGTGGAAGCGCGGCGCAACGAGGCCACGCTGTAACGCCATCCGCAACCGCCGCGGCGCGTTTCGTCGCACGGCACTTTCCCGCCGCGGCAACGTTCGGTAACGTTGCCGCGGTGAACATCCTCCAGCTCCTCGAAGGCCTCACGCTGCGCCGCATTCTCTGGGTCACCGCGATCTGCGCGGTGGCCTCGGGCGCGGCGTCGTGGATCTTCGTCAACACGTACTTCGACCTGCTGCTGACGGCGCTCCCCGTGGGCTACACCAGCATGCTGCTGTTCACCGCCGCATCCAACGTGCGGCAAGCGTCGATGCCGCGCGAGGCGATGCAGATCCTCGCCATCGTCGCGGGCTCCATCCTCGGCACCATCCTCGCGGGCCTGCTGAAGGGCCGGGACATCACGCAGATGTTCCACGAGCGGCTCGCCGGCGTGACCATCAGCATGGGGCTCGGCATCGGTTTCGGCTGCGTGGTCGTCGCGACGATCATGCTGCGCGAGAAGTACGCGCGCGACCAGGCTCGCATCCTGCGCGCCGAAAGCGAGCGCCACCAGCTCGAGAAGGGCATGCTCGAAGCGCGGCTGCAGCTCATGCAGGCACAGGTCGAGCCGCATTTCCTCTTCAACACGCTCGCCAACGTGCAGCACCTCGTGGAGACCGATCCGCAGGCGGCCGCGCGCATGCTGGACAGCCTCATCCGCTACCTGCGCGCGGCGGTGCCGCAGATGCGCGAGGCGCATTCCACGCTCGGCCGCGAGGTCGAGATGGCGCGTGCCTTCCTCGAGATCCAGCAGGTCCGCATGGGAGCGAGGCTCGCCTTCCGGATCGACGTGCCGGAGCCGCTGCGCGCCCGCGACTTCCCGCCGATGATGCTGATCTCGCTGGTCGAGAACGCGATCAAGCACGGCGTCGACCCGTGCTGCGAATGCGGGACCGTCGTGATCCGCGCCGAGGAGCAGGAGGGCCGGCTGCGCGTCTGCGTCGCCGACACCGGCGAGGGCGTGAAGCCCAAGGAGGGCGGCGGCCTGGGGCTCGCGAACATTCGCGAGCGGCTGAAGACGCTGTATGGCGGCGCGGCCGCCCTCGTGCTCGAGGAGAACGCCCCGCACGGCGTCACCGCCGCCATCGAGGTGCCCGCCGCCGCATGAGTGCCACCGGCGTGATCGCGGATGACGAGCCGCTGCTGCGTGCGCAGCTGCGCTCGCGCCTCGCGCGCCTGTGGCCGGACCTCACCGTCGTGCAGGAGATGGAGAACGGGCGCGACGTCGAGGAGGTGCTGCAGCGGCACGGCCCGTCGGTGTTTTTCCTCGATGTCCACATGCCGGGCGTGAACGGCCTCGAAGCCGCACGCCGCATCGCGGGACGCGCGCACGTGGTGTTCGTCACCGCATACGACGAGTACGCCGTGGAAGCCTTCGAGCGCGGCGCGGTCGACTACGTCCTCAAGCCCTTCACCGAGGAGCGCCTGGCGCTCGCGATCCAGCGCCTGCGCGAGCGCCTGCAGGCGGCTCCCGCGCACCTGGAGGAGCTGGTGCAGACGCTCGCCGCGCGCCTCGCGCCGGCTCCCGCGGCACAGCACCTGCGCTGGATCAAGGCCTCCGTCGGCCCCAACGTCCGGCTCATTCCCGTGGAAGAGGTGATCTTCTTCCAGTCCGACGACAAGTACACGCGCGTGGTCACGTGCGACGGCGAGGCGCTCATCCGCAAGCCCATTCGCGAGCTGCTCGACGAGCTCGATCCGGAGCGTTTCTGGCAGGTTCACCGTGCCACCATCGTGAACGTGGACCGCATCGCGAGCGTCCGGCGCGGCTTGAAGGACCAGGCCGAGATCGCGCTGCGCGACCGGCCCGAAACGCTCGTCGTTTCCCGCGCCTTTACCCACCGCTTCAGGCAGATGTAGCCGCGGTGCCGCGGGCACGGATCGGCCGGAGGACAGCGAGATTCCCTGTCCGCAGGGCCCGCTGCCTCCCAGACCCCGATTTCTGCATTTCGACCCGCCTCGGCTGGCCGGCGGCCGCGAACGGCCGCAGAATCCGTGCCAGACATGAAATCCGCCTCCGACATCCTGCACCGCATCCCGTGGTCGGCCCTCCTTGCGGGCGGGCTCCTCCTCGCCGTGTGCCTCGCCGTCTTCGTGACGCCGTTCCACCTGATCAACCTCGAGAAAAGCGGCGCCACTCCCGAAGAGCGCAAGGCGATCAAGCACGAGGTCGACCTCACCTTTTCCGAGGGCGCGATCGACATCGCCAAGGGCGTCGTGCGCGAGATGCGCGACCGCACCCGGGACCCGGGCCGCCGCGAGGAGCTCGACCAGGCGCTCGCGGACATCGAGGAGGCACGGCACAGCCTGCGCGAGGCCGGCGCCGAAGCGGCCCGCGCGAAGCGCGAAGGCGCCCAGACGGCGGCGGAGGCGGCCCGCGAGGCTGCCCGCGCGATCCGCGAGGCGCAAACGGAGGCCGCGCGCGCCATGAAGGAGGCAGGGGCGGACCCGAAGGAAATCCAGAAGTCGCTCGACGAAGCGATCGCCGGCGCGAAGCGGGCGGAGGACGAAGCGAAGCGCGAGGCCGAAGCCCCTGCGACGCCGCCCCCGCTTCCCGGCACGCCGCCCCCGCTTCCCGGCACGCCGCCCGTTCCCGGCGCCGACGCCGGCAAGCCCCCGACGGCCGGCAAGCCCAACGACGGCAAGGGCCACGGGCGCCGCATCATCATCCAGTCCCCGCGCGAGGACAAGCCGCTGGTGAATATCGAGATCGATCCGCACAAGCCGGATGTGATCGTGGCCCCCCTGCCGCCGGAAGTGCGCGCGCAGATCCGCGAGAAGGTCACGGGCGACCTGTGGCGCATCGGCGTCGGTACCGGGCTCATCCTGCTTTTCATCCCGCTCTTCATCCTCGCCGTCATCTCCAAGTTCTTCATCGATCGCTCCCGGGCGGCGCAGCGCATGGCGGATCTCAAGCGCAAGGAGGCCGAGTACCACCGCATGAGCCAGCAGGTGACCGAGGCCAAGCTCTCCGCACTGCAGGCGCAGGTCGAGCCGCACTTCCTCTACAACACGCTCGCCTCCGTGCAGGCGCTCACCGAGGTCGACCCGCAGCGCGCCAACGAGATGACGGGCCACCTCATCCAGTACCTGCGCAACGCGCTGCCCAAGATGCGCGAATCGGTCTCGACGGTCGGGCAGGAGGTCGAGCTCGTCCGCGCGTATCTCAACATCCTGCAGATGCGCATGGGCAAGCGGCTCACGTTCGAGATCGACGTGCCGGCGGCATTGATGGATGCGCCGTTTCCGCCCCTCATGCTGCCGTCGCTGGTCGAGAACGCGATCAAGCACGGCCTCGAGCCGCAGCGCGAGGGTGGGCACGTGCGCATCAGCGCCGCGGTCGCCGGCGGCACGCTGCGCATGGTGGTCGAGGATTCGGGCCGCGGCTTCGGCGAGAGCACCAAGGGCGGCGGTGTCGGCCTCGCCAATATCCGCGAGCGGCTCGCCGCGATGTACGGCGACCGTGCACGGCTCACGCTCGAGGAGCACGAGCCGCACGGTGTCGTGGCCGTGATCGAGATTCCCGGCGATGGAGCCCGTGCAGCCGCGCCCGCCGGCCCCATGCCGGCCGGCCCGAAGCCCGCCGCGGCGAAGGCCGAGGCAGCGAAGACCGCGACGGCGCGCACGCTCGCTGCGATGGGCACGGCGGAGCGCGCCTGGCGCAAGGGGCTGTCGTTCACGTTCGTGGTGCTGGTGGTGATCGCCGCGGTGATCGCAGGCCTCGGTATCGTCGGCGTGGCGACCGGATTGCTGCCCGTGAATCTCGGCGACATGCCGGGCGGGCCGACCTCGGGCGCGTTGATCGGCACCGCCGGCATCGCCGCCGCATTCGCGGTCGTGGTGCTGGCACTCGCCATCGTCCTCGCGGTCGTCTACGGCCTGGGCTTCCTCTTCGCCGGCCTCGCGATCTTCATCCCGCTGGTCGTCCTCGTGGGCATCTTCCCGGTGCTCGCCCCGTTCCTGCTCGTGGGACTCGGCATCTGGTGGCTGGTGCGGCGCAACGATCGCAGGCAGGCGGCCGCGCGCGAAGCGGCCCGGTAGAATCGAGCCCATGCCTACCGCCATCGTCGCCGAGGACGAGCCCATCCTGCGCGCGCAGCTCGAAGGGAAGCTGCGCAAGCTGTGGCCCGAGCTGGAGATCGTCGCGTCCGTCGAGGATGGCGCTGCCGCGGTCGATGCCCTCGAGGAGCACACGCCCGACTATCTCTTCCTCGACATCCAGATGCCCGAGATGACCGGCGTGGAAGTCGCGCGCCAGGTCGGCGACCGCTGCCACGTCGTGTTCGTGACCGCGTACGACCAGTACGCGATCCAGGCCTTCGAGACCGGCGCCGTCGACTACATCCTGAAGCCCGTCACCGATGAGCGGCTTGCGACCACCATCGAGCGGCTCAAGTCGCGCGCCGCGAGCGCGCCTTCGGATCTCAAGGCGGTGCTCGAGCGGCTCTCCGATCGCCTCGACGGCGGCAAGCGCGAGCGGCTGCAGTGGATCAAGGCAACGGTCGGGCAGAACCTGCGCCTGATCCCGGTGGCGGAAGTGCTCTTCTTCCAGTCCGACGAGAAGTACACGCGCGTGGCGCTTGCCGACGGCGAGGCGCTCATCAAGACGCCGATCCGCGAGCTGCTCGATGGCCTCGATCCGGAAGTCTTCTGGCAGATCCACCGCTCGACCATCGTGAACGCGAACGCCATCGCCGGCGTCACGCGCGACTTCCGTGGCCAGGCGCACGTGAAGATCAAGGGCAAGGACGAGTCGCTCGTCGTGTCGCGCATCTACTCGCACCTCTTCAAGCAGATGTAGCTCGCGCTCCTTGCGGCCGGGCGCTCGCCACCGCTTCAGCGGCCCGCCAGATCTTTTTGCTACCCTTGCGGACATGATCTACCAGCTCGACGACCGCAAGCCCACCTTCCGGGGCGAATACTTCGTGGCGCAGAACGCCGCCGTGATCGGCACGGTGGTGTTCGGGAACCATGCAAGCGTCTGGTACAACGTGACCATCCGCGGCGACAACGACGTCATCACGCTGGGCGAGAACGTGAACGTGCAGGATGGCTCCGTGATCCACACGGATGCCGGCGTGCCCTGCACGCTGGAGCGCAACGTGAGCATCGGCCACCTGGTGATGCTGCACGGCTGCACCATCCGCGAGAACTCGCTCATCGGCATCGGCGCGATCATCCTCAACAAGGCGGTGGTCGGCACGAACTGCCTCATCGGCGCGGGCTCGCTCATCCCCGAGGGCAAGGTCATCCCCGACGGCTCCCTCGTCCTCGGCGTGCCGGGCAAGGTGGTGCGCAGCCTCACCGCCGAGGAAATCGCCATGAACACGTGGATCGCGGAGCACTACGTGGAGCGCGCGGCGCGCTATCGCCAGGGGCTCAAAGTCATCGGATGAGCCGCAGCCGATACGTCGGCTCCCTCGCGGTCTGGATCCTCCTGCTCGCGTACGCAAGCCTGTATCCGCTGCTGCCGCTGCGTGCGCCGTCGGTGGAGTCGATCTTCGAGGCGGTGTCCCTGCCGCGCTACCTGATCCGCTCGGACGTCGTGTTCAACATCGTGGCCTACGTCCCGTTCGGCACGCTCGCATGCCTGCTGCTGCGCCAGGGCGAGTCCAATGCGCGCGCGATCGTGTCGGCCATCGGCGCGGGGGCTGCGTTCAGCACGCTCATGGAAGTGTCGCAGCTTTTCATTCCGGGACGCGTCTCGTCGCTGATGGACGTGGCCAGCAACACGCTCGGCACGATGCTGGGCGCGCTCATGTTCGCCGATCCCGTGTATTCGATGGCGACAAGGCCGCTGGGCGAGCTGCGCGAGCGCGAGCTCATCGCGGGTGCATGGGGCGATGCGGGACTGGTGCTGCTGGGGCTGTGGCTCCTCGCGCAGCTCAATCCGGCGCTGCCCTTCTTCGGCGCGGGCAACATCGGCGAGCGCAGCCCCCACGAGGTGATGCTGGTGCAGTGGGTCGCGGTGGGGATGGGGATCTGCGGCTTCGGGCTCTTCGTCTCCGTGCTGCTGCGGCGCGGGGGCGCGCTGCGCGTGACGCTGGCGCTCCTCAGCGTGGCACTGTGGCTCAAGTTCCTCGCCTCGAGCTTCATGCTGCAGCCGAACTTCTCCGCCGAATGGGTGAGCGTGGGGCGCCTGTCGGGGATCGTCGGCGGCGTGGTGGTGCTCGCGTTCCTGCGGCGCCTGGCGACGCTTGCGCGCATCTACCTCGCGTTCGTGCTGATCCTGGCCGGCGCGCTGCTGTCGAAGATCTTCGGCGCCTACAGCGCGCTCGAGGAGGTGCTGCGCCTTTTCCGCTGGCCGCACGGGCAGCTCGCGAGCTTCGCCACGCTGACCGGCTTCCTCCACGAACTCTGGCCCGCCGCCGCGGTCGTCTTCCTTGTAGCCCTCTTCTTCCATGCCCGGCGCACGCTGCCGCACGGGTAGAATGACGCCCCCATGAGCTTCTACCGGCACCACGTCTTCTTCTGCGTCAACAAGCGCGAGGCGCCCGAGGCGTGCTGCGCCTGCCACGATGCGGAGGGCATGCGCGCCTACGCCAAGAAGCGCATCAAGGAGCTCAAGCTGAGCGGCGCGGGAAAGATCCGCATCAATTCCGCCGGCTGCCTCGACCGCTGCGAGGAAGGCCCGATCATCGTCGTGTACCCCGAGGAGGTCTGGTACACGTACGTCGACAAGACCGATATCGACGAGATCATCGACGAGCATCTCGTGCACGGTCGCGTGGTCGAGCGGCTGAGGATCTGATGTCGATACCGCCGGGCCGCACGCTGCTGCACGGAGCGGCGGGCGCGATCGAGGTCGCCACCGCCATGCCGTCAGCACCCGTGGCCATCGCCGTCATCGCGCATCCGCACCCGCTCTTCGGCGGCACGATGGACAACAAGGTCGTGACCACCGTCGCGCGCGCCTTCCAGGAGGCGGGCGCCGCCACGTTCCGCTTCAATTTCCGCGGCGTCGGCGCCAGCGAGGGCCCGCACGACGAGGGCCGCGGCGAGACCGACGACATGGTGCAGGTGATCGAGCACGCCCGCGCGGTGGCGGGAGCGCTGCCGCTGATGATCGCGGGCTTCTCGTTCGGCGGCGCCGTCGCCACGCGCGCGAGCGATCGCGTGGAGTTTCAACGCCTGCTGCTGGTCGCCCCCGGCTTCCGCCGCCTCACCGAAGGGGGGCTGGGCGAGACGCCCGATCCCGCCGATCCGAACCTCGGCTCTCCCGGCCGCCACACGCACGCGAACACCGTGCTGATCCACGGAGACCTCGACGAGACGGTGCCGCTCGCGGATTCGATCGCGTGGGCCACCGTGCGCGAGGTGCCCGTGGTGGTGGTGCCCGGCGGCGAGCACTTCTTCCATCGCAAGCTGCACATCCTGCGCGAGGTGGTCGCGCACTGGGCGCGGTGACGGTCCTCGCGGCGCGCGGCATTCGCAAGTCCTACGGCGGCTGCGAGGTGGTGGCGGGGCTCGACCTCGAGCTCGCACGCGGCGAATGCTACGGGCTCCTCGGCCCCAACGGCGCGGGCAAGACCACGACGCTGCGCATGCTCCTGGGCCTGGTGCGCCCCGACGCGGGCGACATCAGCCTGCTGGGCTTTCCGGTCCCGCAGGCCGCTCGGCAGGGGCGCATGCGCGTGGGCGTGGTGCCGCAGGTGGACAACCTCGATCCCGACTTCACCGTGCGCGAGAACCTCGTCGTGTACGGGCGCTATTTCGGCCTGCGCGAGCGCGATGTCGCGGCGCGCATTCCCGCGCTGCTCGACTTCGCGGCGCTGCAGGCCCGAGCCGACAGCCGCATCGAGGAGCTCTCGGGCGGCATGAAGCGGCGCCTCGTGCTGGCACGCGCGCTCGTGAACGACCCCGAGCTCATCTTCATGGACGAGCCCACGACCGGCCTCGATCCGCAGGCCCGCCACCAGATGTGGGAGAAGCTGCGCGTGCTCCTGCGCCAGGGACGCACGATCCTCCTCACGACGCATTTCATGGACGAGGCCGAGCGGCTTTGCGACCGCCTGAAGGTGATCGACCACGGCCGCTCGCTCGCGGAAGGATCGCCGGCGGCGCTCATCGCGGAGCACATCGAGCCGGAGGTGGTCGAGGTCTACGGCGAAGGTGTCGCCGAATGGCTCGAGGCCGAAGGCCGCGCGCTCGCCGTGCGCGCCGAGCTGCATGGCGAGACGGCGTTCTGCTACCTGCGCGATGCCGGGGCCGCGGTCGCGAGCCTGCGCACCCGTCCGGAGCTCCGCTTCATGCACCGGCGCGCGAACCTCGAGGACGTGTTCCTCAAGCTCACCGGGCGGGAGATGCGCGAATGACGGGGCTGTCGGGCGCGTGGGTGGCGGTGTGGCGGCGCAATTTCCTCGTCTGGAGGAAGCTCGCCGGCGAGTCGATCGTCGGCAACATCATCGAGCCGCTGCTCTACCTGCTGGGCTTCGGTTTCGGGTTCGGAGCCATGCTTCCCGACGTGGATGGCGTGCGCTACATCGCGTACCTTGCGGGCGGCATCATCTGCTATTCGACGATGCTCGCCGCTTCCTTCGAGGCGCTCTATTCGGGCTTCTCGCGCATGCACGTGCAGCGCACCTGGGAAGGCATCCTCAATGCGCCGGTGAGCCTCGAGGACGTCGTCTTCGCGGAATGGATCTGGGCCGCGTCGAAGAGCGTTCTTTCCGCCATCGCCGTGGTGCTGGTCGCGATCGCGCTGGGGCTCGGGCACTCGTGGACGATGGTGCTCATCGCGCCGGTCGCGTTCCTCATCGGGCTCACGTTCTCGGGCCTCGGCCTCATCATGACGGCGCTCGCGAAATCGTACGATTTCTTCATGTACTGGTTCTCGCTGGTGCTAACGCCGATGATGCTGTTCTCGGGCGTGTTCTATCCGCTCGCGAACATGCCGCCGTGGCTGCAGGCGCTCGCGAATGCGCTGCCGCTCGCGCATTCGATCGCGCTGGGGCGGCCGCTGCTGCTGGGACGATGGCCGGATGCACCGCTCGTGCACATCGCCGTGCTGGCGGCCTACGCCTTTGCCGGTTACTGGGTCGCGCTGGTGCTGCTGCGCAGGCGGCTCACCACGTGAGTTTTTCGCCCGGCGCCGATGATGGCGCAGCGGCCCAACGCCTCAACGGTAGTGGACGGAGCAGCCGTACGGTGCGGTGGTGGCTGTCGTGACGGGCTTGCCGGCCTTCATCTCGTCGAGGGCGGCGGCGACGTAGTTCCTGGCAATCTTCACGTCCTCCGGATTGGCGGAGCGCTTGTCGTCGATGGCGCCGTTGTAGACCACGATCCCCTGCGGATCGATGATGAACATGTGCGGCGTGGTCTTGGCGCCGTACGCCCGCCCGACGCTGCCCGGATCGTCCATCAGGTAGTCCGCGGGTGCCGCGCCCACCTCGTGCAGCCGGGCATCGAGTGCCGCGGGCTTCATGTAATCGGGCGACGCGGTGCTGGTCGAGTTGACGGTGAGCCACGCCACGTCGGCACCGTACTTCTTCTGCAACGCCTGCATGTTGCCGCTGCCGTAGTGCTTCTGCACGAACGGGCAGCCGAAGTTGTGCCACTCGAGCACCACCGTCCGGCCGCGAAAATCGGCGAGGTTGACGCTCTTGCCGTGGATGTCGGTCAGCGTGAACGCGGGTGCGGCCTGCCCGACGCCTGCATTGGCGTGGGCGGCGAGCGGAATCGCGAGGGCGGCCAGCGCGGCCACGAGGGAGGCGGTCTTCATCGTCGGATCTCCGTCGAATGCGAAACGGCGCGACCGCGGCTCAGCGCTGCGTGACTGCGGTGGCCGTGTTGCCGTGGATGCGCGAGAGCTCGTCCAGCACGATCGCCGGCGTGAGCACTTCGGGAAGCAGGTGCGGCGTGGAGTCGCCCGGGAGGTAGAACGCGTAGACGGGCACCGCGTTGCGGCCGAGGGAGGAGAGAGTCTCGGTGATGCGCGGGTCCTGCCGCGTCCAGTCGGCGATGAGCGGCACGACGCCGCGCGCCGCGAATTGCTTCACGACCTCCGAGTTGTGCAGCGCCACGCGCTTGTTGACCTGGCAGGTCACGCACCAGGCCGCGGTGAAATCCACGAACACGGGCTTGCCCTGCCCGTTCAGCTCGCGCACCTTTTCGGGTGACCACGCCTCCCACGGCAGGTCCCCCGCCTTCGAGACGATGCCGGGACCGCCGGCGGCATACGGCGTGGGCCACGCGACGGCCACACCCGCCGCGCCCAGCACCACCGCGAGAATCGGCCGCCACATGCCGGGCGAATGGCGCCAGCGGCCGTACATCCACGCGGCGAGCGCCACGATGACGAGCCCGCCCAGCAGGGCCAGCACCGAATCGTTGCCGGCCTGCGCGCCCAGCACCCACGTGAGCCACGCGACCGTCGCGAAGAGCGGGAAGGCGAGGATCTGCTTGAACGTTTCCATCCACACGCCGGGCCGCGGCAACCGGCGCAGGAGCTGCGGGAAGAGTGCCAGCAGGAACACCGGCAGCGCCATCCCCACGCCCAGCACGGCGAAGACGGCCATCGCGAGCGGCGCGCTTTGCGTGAGCGTGAAGCCCACGGCGGCTCCCATGAAGGGCGCGGTGCACGGCGTGGCGACGATCGTCGCGAGCACGCCCGAGAGGAACGCATCCGCGTAGCGGCCCCGCACCGTGAGGTTGGAGGTCATCGATTGGGCGAAGGCGCCCCACTCGAAGACGCCGACCAGGTTGAGCGCCAGCACGAAGAAGAGCAGCCCGAGCAGCACCACCACCACCGGCGACTGGAGCTGGAAACCCCATCCGAGCTGGGCGCCGGACGCGCGCAACACGAGCATGATCCCCGCGAGCGCCAGGAACGACAGCACGGCGCCGGCGAAGAACATCGCGCCCTGGACGCGCATCGCCCGCGCATCCCCGTGGGCGTGCTCGACGAATCCCATCACCTTGATGCCGAGCACCGGGAACACGCACGGCATGAGGTTCAGCAGCACGCCGCCCATGAACGCGAAGGCGAGCGCGATGCCGATGCTGCCGCCGGCCGCGTTCTCCGCGGCGGAGCTGATGGATCCCGCGGCGGGCGCGAGCGAGGCCGAAACCGGCGCCTGCACGGCGATCGCCTTGCGGTCCATGCCGGGCCAGCCGTTTTCGGACACGGCCACGCCCGATACGGCCTGCAGGCTTGCGGGCGGCGGGTCCGCGAGCTTCATCTCGATGCGCATCGCCCGCCCTTCGCGCGTCACCTTCTCGGGCGCAGCGGGCTCGATCAGCAGCTCCTGGTCGGGGAAGAAGTGCGCGCTCTTCGGCGGCGTGGCCCCCTCGGGCGGCACGAGGCGCACGACGAGGTTCTTGCCGACGATGGCCGATTCGTATTTCCAGCCCTTCGCCTCGACCGGCCACATGTTGCGCGCGCGCTCGATGTACGCCTGGGTGCGCGGATTGTCAGCGGGCGGGGAGGGGGAAACGGGCAGCGTGAGCTCGAGCTGGCCCTTTTCCGGGATGCACACGTCCTTGCACACCAGCCACTCGGCGCGCGCCTTGATCGTGGCCGGGCCCGCGGGAGCGCCTGCCGGCGGCGTGAGCGGCGCCAGGAGGACCACCTCGTCCTCGTAGCCGTAGTTCATGAGCGGACCGACCGGCAGCGGCTTGGGGAAGGGCCAGAGGATCTCGCCCGCCTTCCAGCCTTCCGGCAGTTCCCACTTGATGCGCGTCGGGAGCCCCGAATCGCCGGGGTTTTTCCAGTAGGTGTGCCACTGGTCCGCCATGCGAAGCTTGAGGCCGACCAGCGTGGGCTGGCCGGGCTGCGCGGACGCCTTTTCGGAGATGAGCTCGGCCTCCACGTGCTCGGTCGTGACCATGGGAGCCGCCCACGCCGCGGGAAGCCAGAAGGCGCCCAACGCGAGGAGGGTAAGATACCGGCCCATGCTGTGGATCAAAGCCCTGCACATAGTCTTCGTCGTCTCCTGGTTCGCCGGGCTATTTTACCTCCCAAGGCTCTTCGTTTATCACGCGCAAACGAACGATTCCGTCTCGATCGAGCGTTTCAAGGTGATGGAACGCAAGCTCTACCGGGGCATCATGGTCCCGGCGATGGTCCTGACCCTCGCCTCCGGGCTGTACCTGTGGCTCGCCTACGGCTTCTCGGGCG
Organism: Usitatibacter sp.; assembly: GCA_035553995.1. Lineage (GTDB taxonomy): Bacteria > Pseudomonadota > Gammaproteobacteria > Burkholderiales > Usitatibacteraceae > Usitatibacter. Next base: position 22,940 of record DATMJE010000334.1, read on the forward strand.
GGTGGCTGCACGCCAAGGTCACCCTCGTGGCGCTCCTCGTGGCCTACCACTTCTGGATCCGCAAGTACCTGGGCGACTTCGCGCGCGATGCCAACCGGCACTCGCACGTGTTCTACCGCTGGGTGAACGAGGCCCCGACGCTGCTGCTCGTCGCGATCGTCATCCTCGTCGTCGTCAAGCCCTTCTAGATGAATTCCCCGGCTCCCCGCATCCTGCGAAAACAGGAAAGCGCCAGCCATCTGTTCTTCGCACCGTGCCCGCGGGGCCTCGCGCCCGCGCTCGCCGAGGAGCTCGCCGCCCTGGGTGCGCAGGAGGTGAAGGCCGCGGAAGCGGGCGTGGGCTTTACCGGCCCCTTCGACCTCGTCTATGCCGCGAACCTCCATTCGCGCATTGCGAGCCGCATCCTGTGGCGGGTCGCGCGCTTCGCCTATGCCACCGAGGAGGACATCTATCGCAACGCGCGCGAGGTGCGCTGGCGCGACTGGTTCACGGCCGAGCGGACGTTCAAGGTCGAGACCAACGCGCATCGCAGCCCGGTGAAGAGCCTCGACTTCGTGACGCTGCGCGTGAAGGACGCCATCGCGGACCATTTCCGCGATGCGTTCGGCAAACGCCCCTCGGTCGCCGCGCGCGATCCGGACCTGCGCGTGCACGCCTTCCTCGATGCGAAGGAATGCACGTTGTATCTCGACACCACCGGCGAGCCGCTCTTCAAGCGCGGGCGCCGCGACCATGTGGGGGAGGCACCGCTCAAGAAGAACCTCGCCGCCGGCATCCTGCGCCTCGCGGGCTGGCGCCCCGGCGTGCCGCTGCTGGACCCGATGTGCGGCGCGGGCACCTTCCTGAGCGAGGCGGCTGAAATGTGGCTGGAGCGCGCGCCGGGCCGAAGCCGCGACTTCGCGTTCCGCAACCTCGTGCGCTTCAATGCCGCCACGTGGGAGCGCACGCGATCGGAGGCGGCGAAGCGGGAGAAACCGCTCGAGCCCCTGCCGATCCACGGCTCCGACCTCTACGGGCGCTCGCTCGACAACGCGCGCATGAACCTGCGCGATGCGCAGCTCGAGGAAGCGGTATCGCTCAAGCAGGTGAACCTGCTCGAGCTGTCGCCGCCCGCGCCCACCGGCATGATCGTGACCAATCCGCCCTATGGGGTGCGCCTGGGCGAGAAGGAGCAGCTCGCGGCGTTCTATCCCAAGCTGGGCGATGCGCTCAAGCAGCGCTTCCCGGGCTGGACGGCGTACATCCTTTCGGGAGATCCCGATCTCGCCAAGCTGATTCGCCTGCACGCCTCGCGCAAGACGGTGCTCTTCAACGGGGCGCTCGAGTGCCGGCTGTACGAGTACCGCATGGTGGCCGGAGGCAACCGCCGGCCGTGACGGCGCAGATGCTGCTGCGGCTGGCGCTGGTTCCGACCGCCGTCTGGATCGCATCTCTCGCCGCGCGGCGCTGGGGCCACCGGGTCTCGGGATACCTCGGCGGCATGCCGATGATCGGCGGGCCGATCACGCTCTTCCTCGCGATCGACCTGGGGCCCGAATTCGCCGCGCGCTCGGCGCTCTTCACCCTCGCCGCCATCGCCGGGCAGGCCGCGCACCTGCTCGCGTTCGCCTGGGTGGGACGGCGCGCGCGATGGCCGTTGGCACTCGCCTCGGGATGGTCCGCGTTCGCAGCGACCTCGTTCGCCGTATCGCGCGTGCCGCTCGATCCGCTCGTCGCGTTGGCGATCGCGGCGGTGAGCCTCCTCGCCGCGTGGCGCTGGCTGCCGCGCGAGGAGGGCGGCACGCTGGCGGCAACCATCCCGCCGATGGAGCTGCGGCTGCGTCTCGTGGCTGCCGTGGCGCTTGCGGGCCTGATCCTCTGGGCGGCGCCGGTGTTCGGCCCGGTCGCGAGCGGCATCCTGCTGTCGATGCCGATCACCGGCTCGATCATGCCGCCGTTCACGCTCGCATTGCACGGCTATGCGGCGGTCGCACGGCTCCTGCGCGGTTTCGTGGTCGGACTTTCGGGGTTCGCGACCTTCTTCACGACGCTGTGTCTTACCCTCGGCCCCTGGGGCATCGTGCCGGCCTTCATGGCCGCATTCGCGCTGGCGCCGGCGGCCGCTTTCGCCGTGGACCGGCTCGCCCGGGCCCAGGCCCCGTAGGAGCGGGCCGACAGGAGACCACGCCGTCGCCTGATTTTCCCGGGGCGCCCCCTCGTCCACCATAGTCGTGCGGCATGTAGTGCGGCCTCGCCCTACGTTGCCTCGACGAATCATTCTCCCTTATCAACGATTTGGAGGCACCAACATGAAGAAACTGATCGCTGCCATCATCGGCATGGCTTTCCTCGCGGGCTGCAACACGATGGCGGGCGTGGGCCAGGATACGGAAGCGGCCGGCAAGAAGCTCGAGAACAGCGCCGACTCGCACAAGCACTACAACCCGTAAGCATCACCCCGCAGGGAGCCGCGCCCTCGTGGCGATGGCTCCCAGCGACGCGGCATCGCCGGGCAAGGTCCCCAGCGTCCGCCCCGCATCCAGGGAATCCAACCGTGACACGCAGAAAGCTTCGGCCGCACTGGGATCCGAATGTCGTTTCATCAGCGCGGCCTGCATGCCGAGCGCGAGCGCTTCCACGATCGAGCGCGCGCCAGTCTCGGCCATGGCGGGATCCGCGAGGCACCGACCGGCCCACGCGATCCGGCGGTCGATCCGCGGATCACGCGCGAGCGCGGCCTCCGCAGCGATCGCCCCGAACGCCTCGCCCGAACGGCTGAGCGCACGCAGCGCGTCCAGGCAGATCACGTTCGCACTGCCTTCCCAGATGCCGTTCAGCGGCGCCTCGCGATAGAGGCGCGCGAGCGGCGACTCCTCCACGTACCCGTTCCCGCCGAGGCATTCCATGGCCTCGGTCGCGACCGGCGTCATGCGCTTGCAGAGCCAATACTTGGCGATCGGCGTGAGCACGCGCTGCAGCTCGCGCTCGCGTTCGTCGCGTGCGGAAGCATCGAAGGCCGCGGCGAGCCGGAAGGCGAGCAGCATCGCGCCCTCCGCTTCGAGCGCGAGATCCGCGAGCACGTTGGCCATCAGCGGCTGGTCCACCAACCGCTTGCCGAAGGCGCTGCGATGACGCGCATGGTGCAGCGCTTCGTTGAGTGCGGCGCGCATCATGCCCGCGACCGCGACCACGATGTCGAAGCGCGTGTGGTGCGCCATGTTGATGAGCGTCGGGATGCCGCGCCCCGGCTCGCCGACGAGCCAGGCACTCGTGTCGTGGTACTCGATCTCGGATGACGCGTTCGAGCGGTTGCCCACCTTCTCCTTGAGCCGCTGCAGGTAGATCGCGTTGCGCGATCCGTCGGCGAGCGTGCGCGGCACGAAGAAGCACGTGACCCCCTCGGGAAGCCGTGCGAGCGTGAAGAACGCATCGCTCATCGGCGCGGAGCAGAACCACTTGTGGCCGTTCAGGCGCCAGGCGCTGCCATCGCGGGTGGCGGCGGTCTGTACCGCGCGCAGGTCCGAGCCGCCCTGCTTCTCCGTCATCGCCATGCCGATCGTCACGCCCGGCTTTGTTTCGACGCGGCCGGGCCTCGGGTCGTACGCATCCGCGAGGACCTTGCGCCGCCATGCGCCGGCGAGCTCCGGCGCGTACTCGAACACCGGGATCGAGGCGAACGTCATGGTGACGGGGCACGAGATGCCCTGCTCGAGCTGGTTCCAGAGGTAGCAGAGGCCGGCCCGCGCGGAGAACGGCGCCTCCTCGCGCTTCCACGCGAGCGAGTGCAGGCCCGCGCCGATCGCGCGGCGCATCAGCACGTGGTAGGAAGGGTGGTACTCGACCTCGTCCAGCCGGTTGCCGTAGCGGTCGTGGGTCTTCAGCTCCGGCGTGTAGCGATTGGCGAGCGCCGCATGGTGCTGCGCTTCCGCGGAGCCCACGAAACGGCCCATCTCCGTGAATGCGCCTTCCATGCCCCGGACTCCCGCGCGATCGAGCGCTGCGCGCAGCCAGGGATCCTGCGAGTAGGTGTCGTGGCCGCAGAAGGGCGGCGCCTGGTTGAGCACCTCGTGGGTGGACCGGTGTCCCGCAGTCATCGCTCTCCTCCCCTGGCTCCCGCTTCCCGATAGACCCATTCCACCAACGCGTCGAGCGCGGGCTGCGCCGCGTTGGCGTGCGCGTGGTTCAGCATCATCACCACGACCCACCGCCGTCCCGTGCGATCGAGCACGTAACCCGCCAGCGACTGCACGCCGTCGAGCGTACCGCCCTTGAGGTGTGCGCGTCCGGATGCCGGGCTGCTGTGGCGGCGCAACGTGCCATCGACCGAGATGATCGGCAGCGACGACACCAGCTCCGGCATGACCGCGCTTTTCCATGCGCTGCGCAGGAGTGCGGCGAGCGTGGCGGCGCTCACGCGCTCGTTGCGCGACAGGCCCGAGCCGTTCTCGAGCACGAGCTCCGGCGCCACGATGCCGCGCTCGTGCAGCCACGCGCGCACGATCCCGGCGCTGTCCTCCGCACGGCCCTGGCCATTGCGCTCGGCCGAGAGCGCGAGGAAGAGATGCCGCGCCATCACGTTGTTCGAGAACTTGTTCATGTCGCGCACGAGCGAGGCGAGCGGCTCGGACTCGTTGCGATAGATCAAGCGGGCTTCGGCGGGTGCCGTACCTGGGCGAACCTTGCCGCGAAGCGTCCCACCCGCTTCGGCCCAGACCCAGCGCCAGGTTTCCTGTGCGAAACGCGGGCCGTCGAGGATCGCGAGCGGCCACGTGCGCTCGCCGCATTCCACCGGATAGCTGCCGTCGAACGCGACGGTCGCGAGGAGGCCCTCTGCCTGCACCTCGTAGCGCAGGCCGCGCCGCCACGCGCCGCAGGGATCCGCGTTCGGCTTCACGCTCGTGACCACCTGCACGCCGGGCAGGTCCGGCTCCGCGGTGACGCGCACGCCGCTCGCGTCGGGCATGAAATGGAACGCGATGGCGTTGAAGTTCACCAGCAGCGCATCCGGTGCCACGTTGTAGGCGCGCCGCGGCTCGTTGTCGAAGCTCGCCGGGTCGAACGGCGTCACGGCGAAATAACTGCGGTCGAACACCACGTCGCCACGGATCTCGCGCAGGCCACGGCTGCGGAGCTGGTGCGCGAGCTGCCAGAGCCGCTCGTAGGTGAGCTTGGGATCGCCGCCGCCGCGGAGGATCAGGTCGCCCGAGAGGACGCCATCCGCGAGCTCGCCCGTGTACAGCACATCGGTGTGGAACGTGAACGCGGGTCCGAGCTGGTCGAGGGCCGCATACGTCGTGACGAGCTTCATCACCGAGGCGGGATTCATCGGCACGGCGATCTGGTGCACGAGAACGGGCGGGCCGTCTTCCACCGGCTCCACGAGGATGGCCGCCGCGGACAACGGGACCTTCGCCTGTGCCAGGGCTGCGCGCACCGTGCCCGGGATGTCGCGCGCCAGGGCCGTCGCCGCGGCCAGCGCAAGGCAGATGGCTGCGAGCACCCGCCTCATGCGGCCTCCATTTCCGCGATCGCGATGGCCGCGCGCACGAGCTGCGCGAAGCCCTCCTCGTCGATCACGTACGGCGGCATGAAGTAGACCGTGCTGCCGATCGGGCGCAGCAGCACGCCCATCTGCAGCGCACGCTCGAACGCGCGCAACGCGAAGCCCGGCTCGAGCGTATCGGCCTCGAAGGCCCAGATCATTCCGAGATGGCGGAAGTCGCGCACGCGCGGATGATGCACGAGCGGCTGCGCGAGCTCGAAGAAACGCGCCGCCTTCGCCTCGTTCGCCGCGATGATTCCTTCGCGCTCGAACACGTCCAGCACGGCGCACGCCGCGCGGCACGCGAGCGGGTTGCCGGTGTACGAATGCGAATGCAGGAAGCCGCGTGCGAGCTCGTCGTCGTAGAACGCTGCGTAGACCTCGTCGCTCGCGAGCACGCAGGAGAGCGGCAGCGTGCCGCCGGTGATGCCCTTCGACAGGCACAGCAGGTCCGGTGCGATGCCGGCCTGCTCGCAGGCGAAGAGCGTTCCGGTGCGGCCGAAGCCCGTCATGATCTCGTCGGCGATGAGCAGCACGCCGTAGCGCGTGCAGAGCTCACGCGCCCGGCGCAGGTACTCGGGATGGTAGAAGCGCATGCCGCTCGCGCCCTGCACCAGCGGCTCGAGGATCAGCGCGGCGATCTCGGCATGGCGCTCGTCGAGCAGGCGCTGCAGCGCATCGGCCGCGGCCTGCGCGCCCTGCACGCCGAGGAAATGGTGATCCTTGGGCCCGCGGGCCGGAAAGGGCGCCACGAGCGCACTGCGCACAAGGGGGCCGTACGCGTCGCGGAAGAGCGGCACGTCGGTCACGCCGAGCGCGCCGGCGGTCTCGCCGTGATAGCCGCCTTCGAGCGCCACGAAGCGCAGCTTGCCGCGCACGCCCCGGTTCACCCAGTAGTGGAACGCCATCTTGAGCGCGATCTCGGTGGCCGAGGCGCCGTCGGAGGCGAAGAAGGCATGTCCCAGGTGCCCGGGCGCCACGGCCTTCAACCGCTCGGCCAGCTCGATCGCCGGCGCGTGCGTGAAGCCCGCGAGCATCACGTGATCGAGTGTTCGGAGCTGGCCGGTGATCGCGGCGGTGATCGCGGGATGCGAATGGCCGAAGAGGTTCACCCACCATGAGCTCACGCCGTCCAGGTAGCGGTGGCCGTCGAAGTCGTAGAGGTACGCACCTTCGGCGCGCGCGACGGGCACCAGCGGCGTGCGCTCGTGCTGCTTCATCTGCGTGCACGGATGCCACACCGCGGCGAGGCTGCGGCGCATGGCTTCCCGGTTGTCCATGCGTCAGCTCGCCAGCAGGCGGTTGATCTGGGCCGCCAGCGCGCTCGTGGCCTCCGTGGCAAGCGTCTCCAGCGCGTCTCGCGGCAAGGCGAGCGTTCCGCCGGTCACGTAGCAGAGCGCGGTGAAGAGCTCCCGGATACGCACTTGCGCGAGGGGGTTCGGCGTCTCGCCGCCGTCCAGGCGAACGCCGTCGCCGTTCACGACCACGCGCATGCCGTCTTCGAGCAGCGCGTCGGAACCGTGCTGCTCGTAGTGCTGCACGAAGCGCTCGAGGATGAGCAGCTCGAGCTCACGCCTTTCCGGTTTGCCGAGCAAATCTGGGTTCGTCGCGGGATGGTCTCCACATTCTAGCCGGAGCCCGGCGCGTCGGATTCAACCTCACCGCACTGTCGGGCGTTGAGGAAGCTGCTGCGTCAGAACGCCGCAGTGTCTGGCAACCGCCGGGTGCGAGTGCTAGCAACACGGGGGCACTCATCCGTGCAACAAGGTAAGTGTGCACGCAAGTTGCTTATGCATCGGGGGGATGCGAAGGAACTTCGCCATCGTGGATGTTTCTGAACAGGGGGAAACGAACATGCACCTTCTCGACCGGATCGAAACGCAATTGATCTCCAACCGATTGCCGCTGGTGGCAGTGAGCATCGCGGCACTCCCTTACGCCAACACGCCCGTCGTGCTCACGCTGCACTGGCACGGCTTCGTGGAGACGCGCCTGGCGGATGTCACCGATGCCAACGTCGTCGCCTACCAGCCGGTGCCCAGCTCCGCCCTGCAGGTGAACGATCGCTGGGACCGCCTGGACGAGCTCGAGAACGATGTCCTCGATGTCGCCTGGCAGCTCGGCTCGTGGGACGTCGCGCGCACCGAGGCGCTGCCGTTCGTGCGCCCCGGCGGTTCCGAGCAGGAGTCGTTCGAGTGCATGGGCGCCTTCGGCACGCCGCCGGTGCTCATCGATGGGCAGCCGCCGGTGGTGGCCGAAGTTCCCGATGCCGACGACCTCATCGAGGCCGCGGCGCGCAAGGGCTACCTGCAGTGGGTCTTCCGCCCGGTGCGCGGTGGCCTGTGGGCCGATGTCACCCACGACGAGACGCTGGAAGAGGGCGGCTACCGCAATCCCGCGTGCCCGCTGCTCGCGGCACCCGTGCGCCTGGGTGAGACGCGCGAGCCACGCCGCGTCGTGTACCAGTTCGGCCGCAGCCCGCGGCTCGCAAGCTGATGCAGGGAGCGCCGCAGGGGCGATGACCCAACGCCTGCGCGGCGCCCTCTTTCTCGTCGTGGCCATGCTCCTCGGAGCGTGCGCCACGGTCCCCTCGCTCGACCGCGAGATGCTGCGCACGGGGCGTGCGCCGACGGTCGTGCTCGAGGGCGCCCATGGCCCCCTCAGCCATGCGCAGAGCGAGAAGATTCTTGCCGACCTGAAAAAACGTTCTCCCGAAACGAGTATTTTCGACAGCCACGTCGCCGTCGAAGAGGCGCTTGCCGGAAATACGCTGAGCGTGGGCAACCGCGCCGTCCTGCTCGAGAACGGCCAGGCCACCTACGCCTCGATGCTCCAGGCCATTCGCGGCGCGCGCAACCACATCCACCTCGAGTCCTACATCTTCGAGGGCGACGAGGTCGGCCAGGAATTCGCGCAGGCGCTCGCGGAGCGCCGCCGCGCCGGCGTGCAGGTGCGCGTGCTCTACGATGCGGTCGGCTCGCTCGATACGCCGAAAGAGTTCTTCGACGAGCTGCGTGCGCAGGGCGTGGAGGTGGTGGCGTACAACCCGCTCAGCGCGACCACGGTGCTCACCGATGCCACGCGCCTCAACCATCGCGACCATCGCAAGCTCACCATCGTCGACGGCCGCGTCGCGTTCCTCGGCGGCATCAACATCTCCAGCGTCTATACCGGCAGCAGCGGCTCCGGCAGCTCTGGCAGCGCCGGGAGCTCGAAGCCGAAGCCGAAGCAGCAACCGTTCGACACGCCGTGGCGCGATACGCAGGTGCGGCTGGAAGGCCCCGTGGTCGCCGACCTGCAGCGTGCCTTCATCGCGAACTGGGAGAGCCAGTCGAAGCAGAAGCTGGAGGGCCCCGGGCTCCTCCCGAAGCTGCAGCCGCAGGGTCGCGAGCTCGTGCGGGCGATCCCCGCTTCTCCGGACATGGGGCCGAACCCGCTGTACGTGGCGCTCATCTCCGCGATCGAGAGCGCGGATACGGCGGTGAACCTCACCAACGCGTACTTCGTCCCGCACGCGGAGCTGTTGGCGGCGCTCAAGGCCGCGGCGCGCCGGGGCGTGCGCGTGCGCATCATCCTGCCCAGCCGCACGGATAGCTGGCTCGTCTTCAATGCGGGGCGCTCGTACTACGATGAAATGCTGGAGGCCGGCATCCAGGTCTTCGAGCGGCGGGACCGCCTGCTGCACTCGAAGACGGCGAGCATCGACGGCGTCTGGGCCACGGTGGGCTCGACCAACCTGGACTGGCGCTCGCTGGTCTTCAACGACGAGCTCAACGCGGTGGTGCTGGGGCCGGAATTCGCGGCGCAGCTCGATGCCGCCTTCGAGCAGGACATCGCGCATTCGCAAGCCATCACCCTCGCGCAATGGGAGCATCGGCCGCTCGCCGATCGCATGCGCGAACTCGTGGCGCGCACGTGGGCGCACATGCTATAGGGGCATTAGCCCAAAGTTAGCGCCTACGCACACCGCTCATATCGCCCGTTCGGGGAATCCCCCGAGCCGGCGGTTACATCCTGCGATCAGGGTGGCGAGCCCAGCCCGCGTCGCGCGGCCAGGCTTCGCAGCAACGATTCGAGCGTTCGCGGGTCCGCCGGCTTCGTGAAATGGTGGTCGATGCCGGCTTCGACGGCCAGCCGCCGGTCGCTTTCCTGGCCCCATCCGGTGAGCGCCACCAGCGTCGCCTCGCGGCCGCCGGGCAGCCCGCGGATGCGCCGTGCGACCTCGTAACCGTCCATGCCGGGCATGCCGATGTCGAGCAGCACCACCGAAGCGGGCGCCGCTGCAAAGGCTTCGAGCGCCTGCGGCCCGTCGCGCGCGAGCACGGGGTCGAGGCCCAGGTGCTCGAGCACGAGCTGCAGCGTGTCCGCGGCGTCCGCATTGTCGTCCACGATGAGGACGGGCATCGCCGGCAGTTGCGCGGCATTCGCCGCGGCCACTTCCGACGCCGGAGCGCCAACGCGCGCCAGCGGCAGGTGCAGCGTGAAGCAGCTGCCGCGTCCCGGCCCCTCGCTGCGCACCTCGATGCCGCCGCCGTGCATGCGTGCGAGGCGCTGCGCAAGCGCGAGCCCGATGCCGAGGCCGGTCTGGTCGCGGCGCCGCGAGGGATCGCCGCGCCGGAACATCTCGAAGAGCCGCGGCAGGTCCTCGGCATCGATGCCCACGCCGTTGTCCGTCACGGAAATCGAGGCCGTGGCGGCATCGGCTTCCACCGCGATGCGCACCCGTCCGCCGTCCGGCGTGTACTTCGCGGCGTTGTTGAGCAGGTTGGAGAGGATCTGCGCGAGGCGCACCGGGTCGCCATCGACCCACAACGGCGGCACGTTCGCGATCTCGAGCGTGTGCCCACCGGCCTGCAGCAGCGGCGTGCTGGTCTCGACGGCGTTGTGCAGCACGGCGGCGAGCTCGACGTGCTCACGGCGCAGCTCCAGCGCGCCGCGGCTGATGCGCGAGACTTCCATCAGGTCGTCGACCAGGCGCACGAGGTGGCCCATCTGCCGCTCCATCACCTGGTGGATGCGTTCGCGCTGCGGCGCCCCGAGGCGTGGAACGCGGGCGAGCTCCATCGCATTGCGCAGCGGTGCGAGCGGGTTGCGCAGCTCGTGCGCGAGGGTCGCGAGGAATTCGTCCTTGCGGCGATCGCTTTCCTTCAATGCGGCCTCGATGCGCCGGCGCTCCGCAAGCTCGGCGTGTGCTTCGGCGGCGAGCTTCTCGACGCGCTCGCGTGCGCGGACGGATTCGGTCACGTCCGAGCAGATGACGATGACGCGCTCGAAGGTCCCCTGCGGCCCGCGCAGCGGCGCGTAGATGTACGTGAAAAAGACGTTCTCGACGCCGTTGCCCCGTTCGAGCTGCACCGGCATCTCGCGGCCGACGAAGGGCTTGCCGGTCGCCATCACCTGGTGGAGCAGCGCGTCGAAGCCCTGGCGTGCGAGCTCCGGCATCGCGTCGAGCAGGCGCATGCCGGTCACGTCGCGGCCGCCGATGGCATCGCAGTACGGCTGGTTCACGAAGTCGAAGACCAGCTCCGGCCCGCGGATGACGGCGATGCCGACGGGGGTCTCCGCGAACATCGCCGACATGTCCTGCCGCTCCTGGTCGAGCTGGCGTTGCAACGCCGAGAGCTCGAGGCGCGCGGCGACGCGGCCCTGCAATTCGCGAGCGGTGAACGGCTTGTACAAATAGTCGTCCGCGCCCGCTTCGTGGCCTTCGATGCGGGACTCCTCGCCCGCCCGCGCGGACAGCATGATGATCGGCAGGTTGCGCGTGCGCGCATCCGCACGCAGGCGGCGCGCGAGGCCGATGCCGTCGAGCCGCGGCATCATCACGTCGGTCAGCAGCAGCTCCGCGCCACGTTCGCGCACCGCCGCGAGCGCTTCCTCGCCGTCGGCCACGGCCTCGACATCGTAGCGATCGCGCAACAGGCGCGCGACGTAGGCTCGCATGTCCGCGTTGTCGTCGGCGAGCACGATGCGCGGGCGGCGAGGCTTCGCGGGCTGCATGGCGGGGTCCGTCTGCGGTCCGGCTTCGTGTGGGTCGCCCAGCCAGCGCGTCGCCTCCTCGACGAACGCGCGCGCGCTGGTGAAGACCGCCGGCGCCGCGGCGGGCTCCTCGACCACATGCTCCGCGGCGAGGTGCTCGCGTCCCGTGGGAATGCGCACGCGAAAGCGGGTCCCCTCTGCCTCGCGGCTCGTCGCGGCGATCGTGCCGCCGTGCAGCTTCACCAGCTCTTCGACCAGCGACAGCCCGATGCCGGTGCCTTCGTGCGTGCGGCTGCGCGCGCCCTCGACGCGATGGAAGCGCTCGAAGATGCGCGGCAGCTCCGCCGCGGGAATGCCGGTGCCGGTGTCGCGCACTTCGAGCACGACGTCGCGACGTTCCTCGCGCAGCGCGATGCCGATGCTGCCGTCGAACGTGAACTTGAGCGCGTTGGAGAGCAGGTTGAAGACGATCTTCTCCCACATGTCGCGATCGACATAGACGGGATGCGTGAGCGGCGGGCAGTCGATGTCGAGGCGCAGCCCCGCCTTGTCGGCCGCGGAGCGGAACGTGCTCGCGAGCTCGCGCGTGAACGTGGCGAGGTCTGTCGGCCGGTAGCTCGCGCGGGCGCGTCCCGCCTCGATGCGCGAATAGTCGAGCAGCGTGTTGACGAGCTTCTGCAGGCGCAGGCCGTTGCGATGCGCGAGCTCCACGCGTTCGCGCTGCGCTGCGTCGAGCGGTGCGCGCGTGTCGGCGAGGGCATCCTCGAGCGGCCCCAGCATCAGCGTGAGCGGCGTGCGGAATTCGTGGCTCACGTTGCTGAAGAACTGCGTCTTGGCGCGATCGAGCTCGGCCAGCATCTCGGCGCGGCGGCGCTCGCTTTCCGCCTTGTGCACGGTGGCGAACGCATTCGCGATGTTCGATGCCGCGAGCGTGAAGAAATCGAAATAGTCGTCGTCCACCCTCCGGCGGGCGCCCACGCCGCAAACGAGGTACGCCGCAGGATGCGCATCGGGGCCCGCGATGGGCAGGACTACGGCTTCGTGGATGCGCTCGGGCCAGGGGCCGGCGACGAGATCGCCGAATGGCGCGAGGTCCGCGTTGCGCAGCACTCGCGCGACCGGGCCCAGGGGCCACGACGTCGCGTGGCCGGCGAGCTCGAGAGGAGCGGGCGCCGTGCCCGCATCCATGCGCACGGCTGCCGCGAGACGCGCGCCGCCACCGGGTTGCGCTTCATAGAGCAGCGCGAAGGGGATGTCCTCGGGCGCATCCGTGAGCACGGCGGCGGCGGCCGACCAGACCTGCCCCACCTCGCGCGCGTCCTGCGCAATGCGGGCGAGGTCCCGCAGCGTGCGCAGGCGCCGGGCGCCCAGCACGCGCCCGGTCGTCTCGCTCACGATGCAGAAGAGGCCGCCGACGCGGCCGGACTCATCGCGGATCGGGTCGTACGAGACGTCGAAATAGGTCTCCTCGGGATACCCGTGACGCTCCATGTAGAACGGCATGTCGCGGGCCCAGAACGCTTCCCCGGTGGCGAGCACGTTGCCGAAGATCTCGGCCAGTCCCGCGCGCCACAGCTCGGCCCACGCCTCGCGGATCGGGCGTCCGAGGGCGACGGGATGCTTGGCGCCGAAAACCGGGCGGTAGGCGTCGTTGTAGAGCCCGATCAGCTCCTCGCCCCAGAAGAGCGCGATCTGGGCCTTGGAGGGGAGCATGATGCTGACGGCGCTGCGCAGGCTCTGCGGCCACGATTCGACCGGTCCCAGCGGGGTGCGCGACCAGTCCATCGCGCGGATGAGGCGGCCCATCTCGCCGCCGCCGGCCAGGAATCCCGGCGAGCTCTCCCGTTCCCGCAGGCTCCTGTGCGCTGCCATCCCGTGTTCCACCCGCGTCTCCCCATGCCCAATTAACGAATTTTGCGGGCGGGGGAGAGGTGACGATGTAGGTGGAGTCTTACGCGAAGCTTGCCATGAGCAATTAACGTGTCCTAAATGCGATGGTAAGCGGTCACTTACAGCTGCAGGACTTGAAATCCGGTTCCACCGATCCTATTATTAGCACTCGACGCGGGTGAGTGCTAAACCCCGCAGGAATTCGAAACCCCCCGGGAGGCAATGGCCTGGCCCTAACTGCCCCCAACTCAAACCACAGGAGCTCGAAGCTATGAAACTGCGTCCGCTGCATGACCGCGTGATCATCAAGCGCCTCGAAGAGGAGCGCAAGACCGCCTCCGGCATCGTCATTCCCGACACGGCCGCCGAGAAACCGGACCAGGGCGAAGTCCTCGCCGTGGGCCCTGGCAAGAAGAACGAGGATGGCAAGGTGAGCCCGGTCGACCTCAAGGTCGGCGACAAAGTGCTCTTCGGCAAGTACTCCGGCACCACCGTCAAGATCGACGGCGACGAGCTGCTGGTGATGCGCGAAGAAGACATCATGGCCGTCGTGAACTGATAGCCGCCCCCCTATTCGCTGAAGAGGAAATACCACCATGGCAGCCAAAGACGTCAAATTCAAAGAGTTCGCCCGCGTGCGCATGATCACGGGCGTGAACATCCTGGCCGATGCGGTCAAGGTCACGCTGGGCCCGAAGGGCCGCAACGTGGTGCTCGAGCGCTCGTTCGGCGCCCCCACCGTCACCAAGGACGGCGTGTCGGTCGCGAAGGAGATCGAGCTCAAGGACAAGTTCGAGAACATGGGCGCGCAGCTCGTGAAGGAAGTCGCCTCGAAGACTTCCGATGTCGCCGGTGACGGCACCACCACCGCCACCGTGCTCGCGCAGTCGATCGTCACCGAAGGCATGAAGTACGTTGCCGCCGGCATGAACCCGATGGACCTCAAGCGCGGCATCGACAAGGCCGTCACCGTCGCGGTCGAGGAGCTGAAGAAAATCAGCAAGCCTTGCACCACCTCGAAGGAGATCGCCCAGGTCGGCGCCATCTCCGCCAACGCGGACCCGGAGATCGGCAAGACGATCTCGGAAGCGATGGACAAGGTCGGCAAGGAAGGCGTCATCACCGTGGAAGACGGCAAGGGCCTCGAGAACGAGCTCGACCTCGTCGAGGGCATGCAGTTCGACCGCGGCTACATCTCGCCGTACTTCATCAACAACCCGGACAAGCAGGTCGCCCTCCTGGAGGAGCCGTTCATCCTCCTGCACGACAAGAAGATCTCCAACATCCGTGACCTCCTGCCGATCCTGGAGCAGGTCGCGAAGGCCGGCCGCCCGCTGCTCATCGTCGCGGAAGACGTCGATGGCGAAGCCCTTGCCACGCTCGTCGTGAACAACCTGCGCGGCATCCTCAAGACCTGCGCGGTGAAGGCGCCCGGCTTCGGCGATCGTCGCAAGGCGATGCTCGAAGACATCGCCATCCTCACCGGCGGCACGGTCATCGCCGAAGAGCTCGGCCTCAAGCTCGAGAACACCCAGCTCAAGGACCTCGGCCGCGCCAAGCGCATCGAAGTCGGCAAGGAAGACACCACCGTCATCGACGGCGCCGGCAAGGAAGAGAACATCAAGTCGCGCGTCACGACCATCCGCAACCAGATCGAGGAAGCCACCAGCGACTACGATCGCGAGAAGCTGCAGGAGCGCGTGGCCAAGCTGGCCGGCGGTGTGGCGGTGATCAAGGTCGGTGCCGCGACCGAAGTCGAGATGAAGGAGAAGAAGGCCCGCGTCGAGGACGCGCTGCATGCAACCCGTGCGGCCGTGGAAGAAGGCATCGTTCCCGGCGGCGGTGTGGCCCTGCTGCGCTGCAAGGATGCGATCGCCAAGATCAAGACCGACAACGAAGACCAGGCCGCCGGCGTGAAGATCGTGCTGCGCGCGGTCGAGCAACCGCTGCGCGAGATCGCCCGCAACGCGGGTGACGAGCCGAGCGTGGTCATCGCCAAGGTCCTCGAGGGCAAGGGCAACTTCGGCTACAACGCCCAGACGGGCGAGTACGGCGACATGGTGGCGATGGGCGTGCTGGATCCGACGAAAGTCACCCGCTACGCGCTGCAGAACGCCGCTTCCGTCTCCGCGCTGATCCTCACGACCGATGCGATGGTCGCCGAGTTGCCGAAGGACGAAAAGTCCCCGGCCGGCATGCCCGGCGGCATGGGCGGCATGGGTGATATGGACATGTAATTCGCCTCGCGGCGAGTCCAGGAAAAACCCCGCTCCGGCGGGGTTTTTCGTTTACGCGGCGAACCTTCAGCCTTCACGCTTCACGCGCTGCCGCCGGGCAATCTCGCGTTCGCTGGGGGAATCGGGCGCCGTGTCGCCAAGCCTGATATCGCCATCGCGTTCGTAATGCGCGACGACGAGCCCATTCGGAGACACCCGAGACCTCGCCAGCCTGAACGAATGCGGCGTGGAGCCGTCGGCGAACAGCTTCTTGCCGCCGCCGAGCACCACCGGCACGGTGAAGATGCTCATGGCGTCGACCAGGTCATGGGCGAGAAGCGCATGCACGAGCTCCGTGCTCCCCTGGGTGACGAGGTTCGGGCCATCTTCCTGCTTCACGCGCTTCACGTCGGCGATGTCGCGCAGGAGCCTCGAGCGCGACCAGCTCGTATCCACGTCGCCCGAGCGCGAAACCACGTACTTCCCGATGGCGTTGAAGAGCTTCGCTATGCCGCCATGGGCGTCGTCATCGTAATAGGGCCAGTACGCGGCGAAGATCTCGTAGGTCTTGCGGCCGAGCAGGAGGTCGAATTTCTCCGCGAAGACGCGGTCGAGCTCCTCGCCGAACACCGGGTCGAACCAGGGCATGACCCAGCCGCCGAACCTGAAGCCGCGGGTCGGATCCTCGTTTGGCGCGCCGGGAGCCTGCATGACGCCATCGATGGAAACCATGGCGCCGACAACGATCTTCCGCATGGTCACACCCCCCGATCGTCATCCGCCCGCTTGCGTCCCGTGATCATCGCCGCCACCAGGTTCTCGCGCTGCCGCCAGCTCGTGAACACGACGCCGATCACGTGCAGCACGATGCAAACCAGCATCGCGTCGGTGAGGAGATCGTGCACTTCCTTCATGTCGGCGTCGTCGCGGAACCAGGGCGTATCGAGGACGATTCCCGTCGCGCACAGGGCTGCCAACAACACAAGCAACGCGACGATCATGACGCCGCCGGCCGGGTTATGGCCCAGATGCCGCGGCTCACGCCCGCGCACGAGCAGCCCGAGATAAGCGCCGAGCTTGCGCGGTCCCGGAATGAAATCCGCGAAGCGCGCGTGCGGCGAGCCTAAAAAACCCCAGGCGATGCGCACCGCGACCAGCGCCGTGATCGCGTAGCCCGCAAGGCGATGCACCCGCAGATAGCCGCCGTGGGAAAACCAGGCGACGACGAAAGCGACGGCCACGGACCAGTGAACGACGCGCACGAGCGGATCCCACACTTGCACGCCGCGCGTTCCGTCGGTCATCAGTACATGTGCTCCAGGTCCATGCCCGCGTAGAGCG
>DATMJE010000335.1:0-21494 GCA_035553995.1 Usitatibacter sp.
TCTTCGGGATGCGCACCATGAGCTCCGCGGTGTGGAAGTCGCGCGCGTGCTCCGGCGCCCGGTCGGCGTAGAAGTTGGCGGAGTAGACGGCATCGTCGCCGGGCAGCTCGCCGCGCAAGGCTACTGCCAGGTGCCCTGCGGAACCGCCCTTCGAGGTGCCGAAGCTGATCATGAGGTCCACGTCGCTGCCTTCGGCGTGCAACGCATCCATGACGGCATCGAGGTTCGCGGGCTCCGGTCCGCCCGGCGTGGCGAAGCCGGCCGCGAGCGCCGCGTACGTGAAGAAAAGCGACGCGGCCGCGAGCGCACGGATCTTCATTCAGCGCCGGCCGCCGCGGCCCCCACCTCCGCCGCCGCGCGGCATCGCTGCGGGACGCGGCGAGGGCATCGGCCGCGAAGCCGAAGGCGAGGATGGCTTCGTTTCCGCCTTGGGCGGTGTCGCGATCGGCTGCGAGGGACGCGGCTGTCCCGCTTCCCCGGGTGGCAACACGATCGGGTGCTCCGGATGCGGCGGGCCCACGTCGCCGGGATAGTCGATGCAGCATCCGCCGCCGTATCCATACCAGTCGTACCACGGGTCGTCGTACCACAACGATCCGTAGACGGCCGTGCCGCCGGTGCCTTCGGTCGCGCAGGCTGCGGCGAGGAGCGACGCGGCCACGAGCGCGGCGGCGGTGAGCGCGCGCCTCATTTCGCCGGCCCTCCGAGGGGCGCGTTATCGAGCCAGTTCAGCACACCCACGACGCCACCCTCGGGATCCGCGATGACGGCGAGGTTGCCTTCGAGGATGTCGGGGCGCGGCGCCATCACCAGCCGGCCGCCGGCCTTGCGCGCGCGCTCGAGCGTGGCGGGCACGTCGTCGACGAGGATATAGGGCAGCCAGCCGGGCCGGTCCGCACCGAGCGGAAGCTGGGCGATGCCGGCGCGTGCGATGCCGTCCGAGGACAGGATGGTGCGCTTGCGGCCCACGACCTCGCCCACGTCCACGTTGCAGCCGCCGACCGCCGCGTAGAAAGCCGCCGCCTTCGCCGGGGCGTGCGAGAAGAGGTCGAGCCAGAAGACGTCGCCATCGGCAACCGGCGTGTCCGGCGGATCGCCACCCTCGGCTGCGAGCACGCCGAAGACGGCGCCCTCGGGATCGCGGAACACGGCGTGCGTGCCGCGGCCGGGAACGCTCCTCGGTGCGAGGAGGACCTGGCCGCCGCGCTCGCGCACGAGCTGCGCTGCCTTGTCCGCATCGGGCACCGACATGAGCGACAGCCAGCGCGCGGCCACCGTGCCGCCCGCGGGACGCTGCTGCCGGAAGATGCCGGCCACCTTGCCGCTCGCATTCGCGGCCAGCGTGTAGCCGGCGGGCGCGCCGGGCACCTCGCGGAAGGTCCAGCCGAAGACCGCGCCGTAGAAGGCACGCGC
Organism: Usitatibacter sp.; assembly: GCA_035553995.1. Taxonomy (GTDB): domain Bacteria; phylum Pseudomonadota; class Gammaproteobacteria; order Burkholderiales; family Usitatibacteraceae; genus Usitatibacter. Next base: position 1,414 of record DATMJE010000335.1, read on the forward strand.
CCCCGCGGGATTCTCGGTCGCGAGGTCGAACCACGTGAACTTGCACGGGAAGCGCTGGCCGGCGGTGCCGTCGGGGCCGAGCGTCGACGCGACCGCGCCCGCGCTGCAGGACAGTGCGAATGCGATGGCGAGAAGGAAACGTGGCCGGCCCATGACGCCGACCACGCTAGCACCAGTGCAGCGCAGGCTCGATGGCACTTACGTGCCGAGCCTGCGGCGGATGTCAGCTGCGGTAGGTGACCACCAGGTCGCCCACGCCGTCGACGTGCCCCTCCAGCTTGTCGCCGGCCTTCACCGGGCCCACGCCCGCAGGCGTGCCGGAGAAGATGAGGTCGCCGGGCTGCAGCGTGATGAGGTTCGAGAGGTAGTTGATCTGCTCGGGCACGCTCCAGATCTGCATCGCGAGGTCGCCCTGCTGCTTCACCTGCCCGTTCACCTTGAGCCAGATCGCGCCCTTGGCCGGATGGCCGATGGCGCTCGCGGGCTTGAGCGCGGAGACGGGCGCCGACTCGTCGAAGCTCTTGCCCATCTCCCACGGGCGGCCCATCTTCTTGGCCTCGCCCTGGATGTCGCGCCGGGTCATGTCGAGGCCCACGCCGTAGCCCCACACGTGCTCGAGCGCCTTTTCGACCGGAATGTTCTTCCCGCCCTTCGCGATGGCGACCACCATCTCGATCTCGTGGTGCACGTCCTTCGTGCCCACCGGATACGCGATCGCCGAGCCGCTCTGCACGATGGAATTGGCCGCCTTCATGAAGAAGAACGGCGGCTCGCGGTCGGGGTCGTGCCCCATCTCGCGCGCGTGCTCGGCATAGTTGCGGCCGACGCAATAGATGCGTCCCACCGGGAAGCGCGCGTCGCTGCCTTCCACGGGCAGCGAGGGAACGGGCCCGATGTCGATCACGTACTTGGCATTGCGCAGGTCGTCTTTTCCCATGTAGGTATTTTCGCGGATGAGCGCGTGAAGAAAAAACAACTAGCTTACCCCAACGCAGGAATGTGAGCCGCGCGCCCGCTGTTTGTGGTGCAAGCAAATGCTGCACCCGCAAATGTGGATAATTCGTGGAGATCCGCCCCGAGCACTTCCCTTCCCGGCGACTTCACGCGAGATTCCAGCGTTCAAGCCGGAAACACCATAAACACGAGGAGACCGACAATGAATACCAACGACGCCACCAAACCCGGACGCCGAAAGATCCTCACTGCCGCGGCCGGCGCCGCCGCCCTGCAGATCGCGCCGCCCTGGATCATCAGCGCGCGCGGCGAGCAGCCGCTTCGGATCGGCATGGTCGACCCGCTCACGGGCGTGTATGCCGCCGTCGCGCAGAACGAGGTGATGGGGGCCAAGCTCGCCGTGGAGCAGATCAACGCGAAAGGCGGCATCCTCGGACGTCCCATCGAGCTCATGGTCGAGGATTCGGCCAACGACGTGGGCACCGGCGTGCAGAAGGCGCGCAAGCTGATCGAGCGAGACCAGGTGAGCTTCCTCATCGGCGACGTGAACTCCGGCATCGCCCAGGCGATCTCGCAGGTGAGCAACGAGAAGGGCATCCTGCACATCGTCTCCGGTGGCCATACGGACACGATCACCGGCAGCGACTGCAAGTGGAACGTCTACCGCGTCTGCAACACGACGAGCATGGAAGCCAACGCGGTGGCGGAGCTCCTCTTCACCAAGTACGGCAAGAAGTGGCATTTCATCACGCCGGATTACGCGTTCGGCCACACGCTGCAGAAGGCCGCCGCGGCCGACCTCCAGAAGCTGGGCGGCACCATCACCGGCAACGAGCTCACGCCGCTCGGCACGACCGATTTCTCGGCCTATCTCATCAAGGCGCGCGCGGCGAAGCCCGACGTGCTGCTCGTGCTGCCGCAGGGCTCGGACATGGTGAATTGCCTGAAGCAGATCGCGCAGTTCGGCATGGAGAAGCAGCTGCACGTGGCCGGCCTGCAGCAGGAGCTCGAGTCGCTCGAGGCCATGCCGCCGGAAGCGCGGGTCGGCATCTGGATGTTCGAGTGGTACTGGAAGCAGCAAGGCGTGCCGGGCGTGGACAAGTTCGTGGCCGACATCCGCAAGATGAACAACGGCAAGGTGCCCACCGCGCGGCACTGGTTCGGCTATACCTCCGTGCACACGTTGGCCGGCATCGCGAACCGCGAGAAGACCATCGACTCGCGCAAGCTCGCGCAGGCGCTCGGCGGCTACGAGCTGCCGCCGGAAGTGAAGCTGCAGCCGAACAAGTGCTACTACCGCAAGGGCGACCACCAGCTCATGACCTCGGCCTTCGTGGGCGAGGCGCTGGGCAAGCCCGCCGGAGACCCGGAGGACCTCTTCCGCGTCGACAGCGTGGTCGCCGGCGACAAGACCGCACCGGCGGAGAACCAGACGGGATGCAACATCAAGTGGCCGGCTTGAACTTGGCGCGGCGCCCCTTGAGGGGGGGCGCCGCGAAATGACGCAGCTCCTCCTCTTCAACATCACCAACGGGCTCATCATCGGCGCGTTCTACGTGCTGATGGCGTTGGGGTTGTCGCTCATCCTCAACCTGAGCAACGTGATCAACTTCGCGCACGGCGGCTTCCTCGTGCTGGGCGGCTACCTCGCCTACACGATCACGCCGTACGTGGGGTTCTGGGGCGCGCTCGTGTTCGCCCCGCCGCTCATCGCGCTCGTGGGGCTGGCGGTGGAGCGCACGCTCATCAAGCCGCTCTACGGGCGTGACCCGCTCTACAGCCTGCTGCTCACGTTCGGCCTCGCCTTCGTGATCGAGGACGGCACGCGCTTCATCTGGGGCGCGCAGGGAAAGCCGGTGACCGTGCCGGCGATCCTCGCGCAGCCGCTGAGCGACGAGCTGTTCTTCATCACGGGCTACCGGCTCTTCATGGTGGCGACGGTGGCGGTCGCCGTGGCGGCGCTCTTCGTGCTGCTGCGCTTCACGCGGCTCGGCATCCGCATCCGCGCGGGGACGCTCGACCTCGAGACGGTCTCCGCGCTGGGGATCAACGTGGGAAGGTTGCGGGCGATGAATTTTGGCGTCGGCATCTATCTCGCGGGGCTCTCGGGCGTGCTCGCGGCGGGACAGCTGGGCCTCGAGCCGACCATGGGCACGGGCCTTCTCATGCCGAGCTTCATCGCGATCATCGTGGGCGGCGTGGGAAGCCTCACGGGCACGCTCCTGGGCGGGCTGCTCATCGGCGTCGCCTCCGGCATCACGGCGGTTTTCCTGCCCGCGGCGAGCGAAGCGATCATGTACGTGCTGATGGCGGTGATCCTCATGATCCGCCCGCGTGGACTGCTCGGCGAAGAAGGAATGATGACGTGATCGTTTCCGCGGACAACAGGAAGCTGGCGGGACTCGCGACCATCTGGATCGTGCTCGCGCTGGCACCGTACTGGATGGCCCCGCTCGGCGGTTACACCGCGCTCGGCACGCGCATCCTCGTGCTCGGGCTCGCGGCCATGTCGGTGAATTTCCTGCTCGGGTTCACCGGCGTGCTCTCGTTCGGGCACGCGGCGTATTTCGGATTGGGCGCGTACGGCGCGGGCTTCGCGTTGAAGTTTCTCGCACCGAGCACGCCGCTCGCGCTCGTGTGCGGCATGTTGCTGGGAGGCATCGCGGGCGCCGCGCTGGGCGCGCTCATCGCGCGCCGCCGCGGCGTGTATTTCGCGATGGTGACGATCGCCTTCGGCCAGGTGTTCTACTACATCGCGTTCCAGTGGAGCAGCGTTACCGGAGGCGACGACGGGCTGCGCAATTTCTCGCGGCAGCCGCTGCACTTCGGCAGCGCCACGATCGACATCCTCGGAAATGCGAACGCCTTCTACTACTTCGTGCTGGTGTGCGTGGCGCTCGCGGTGGGCGTCATGGGCTTCATCCTGCGCTCGCCCTTCGGCCGCACCATGATCGCGATCCGCGAGAACGAGCGGCGCGCGCGCTTCCTCGGCATCCCCGTGGATCGCCACATCTGGCTCGCCTTCACGCTCTCGTGCTTCTTCATGGCCTTCGCCGGTGCGCTCTATGCGCTGGTGAACAACTTCGCCGATCCGAGGGGCCTGCACTACAGCCAGTCGGGCGACTTCGTGATGATGGCGGTGATGGGCGGCATGCGGCGCTTCTGGGGGCCGCTCCTGGGGGCGGCGATCTTCGTCGTGCTGCAGGATTACCTCTCGAGCGTCACGGTGAACTGGATGTCCTTCGTCGGCGTGATCTTCATCGCGATCGTGCTCTTCTTCCCGCGCGGCCTGCTCGGCGTGCTGCAGAGGAGGAGCGAGGCATGACGAACCTCCTCGAAGTCCGCGGCGCCACCAAGCGCTTCGGCAGCCTGGTCGCCGTCCGGGACGTTTCGCTCGCGGTCCAGCCGGGCGAGCTGCGCGCCATCATCGGGCCCAACGGTGCGGGCAAGACCACGTTCTTCAACATGATCAGCGGGTTTTTCCGGCCCACGTCGGGCTCCATCGTGTTCGACGGCCGCGACATCACCAGCACGCCCGCGTACCAGCGCGTGGTGCTCGGCATGGGGCGCACGTTCCAGATCACGGAGATCTTTCCCGAGCTCACGGTCTTCGAGAACGTGCGCATCAGCACGGAAGTGGCGGACGGCTATCGGCTGCGTCCCTGGATCGGCCGGGCGGCCAAGGACCATGTGCGCCGCCAGGTCGAGGAGACGCTCACGCTCACCGGGCTCCAGGCCAAGGCCCAGCGCCTCGTGGGCGAGCTCTCGCACGGCGACCAGCGGGCGGCCGAGATCGCGATGGCGCTGGCGCTCCGTCCGCGCCTGCTGCTGCTGGACGAGCCCACCGCCGGCATGGGCGAGCAGGAAACCTACGAGATCACGCAGCTCGTGCGCCGCCTCCACAAGGATTCGAAACTCACGATCCTCCTGATCGAGCACGACATGCGCGTGATCTTCCACCTCGCCGACCGCATCACCGTCCTCGACCAGGGCAACCTCCTCGCCGAAGGCACGCCGCAGGAGATCGCGATCAACGAGGCCGTGCAGTCCGCCTACCTGGGCAAGGCGGCATGAGTCTCGCGCTCTCGGCCCACGGGCTGCACACCTACTACGGCAAGAGCCACATCCTCCACGGCGTCGATCTCGAAGTGGAGGAAGGCCGCATCACCGCCCTCCTCGGCCGCAACGGCGCGGGCAAGAGCACGACGCTGAAAACGCTGATGGGGCTCACGCCCGCACGCGAAGGCCGCGTGACGGTGTTCGACCAGGACACCACGCGCTGGCCGACCTATCGCATCGCGGCGAGCGGCGTGGGCTACGTGCCGGAAGGCCGGCGCATCTTCGCGAACCTCACCGTCGAGGAAAACCTCAAGGTGCCGCTCGATCGCCCCGGCCCCTGGAACACGGCGAAGATCTACGAGCTCTTCCCGCGGCTCGCCGAGCGCAAGTCGAACAAGGGCCGGCAGCTGTCGGGCGGCGAGCAGGAGATGCTCGCGATCGCGCGTGCGTTGCTGCTGAACCCGAAGCTGCTGATCCTCGACGAGCCGTCGCAAGGGCTCGCGCCGCTCATCGTGCGCGACGTGTTCCGCGTGATCGAGCGCATGCGCGCGGAAGGCATGTCGGTCCTGCTGGTCGAGCAGAACGCGCTGATGACCCTTGAGATCGCCGACGACGCCTACGTGCTCGACGACGGCGAGATCGCGTACAAGGGCAGCGCGAAGGAGCTGGCCGCCGACGAGGCGCGCGTGCGCGCGCTCACCGGTGCCAGCTCCGAGGAATGGGCGCGGCAGGAGGCGTGATTGGGGTCAGACCCCAATCTCGGACGAGATTGGGGTCTGACCCCGATGCTTTCAGTCCTCGAGCTTGATGTTGCGTTGCTGGACCACTTTCTTCATGTGGTCGATCTCGGTCCTGATCTGGGCGGCGAACTCCTGCGAGGAGTTGCCGACCGGGCGTGCGCCGATCTTCTCGATCTGCGCGCGGAACTGCGGGTTCGCCTCGATCTTCTTCATCGCCTCGGTAAGCCTGGCGACGATCGCGGGCGGCGTCTTCCCGGGCGCGAGCAGCCCGTACCAGGCCTCGTCGGTGAACCCCTTCAGCCCCGCCTCCTCCATCGTCATGATGTTGTAGCCGGGCACGCGCTGGGGCGAGATGACGCCGATGCCCTTCAGCTTGCCGCCATCGATGAAGGTCTTGGTGGACGGGAACTGGTCGAAGATCATGTCGACCTGCCCGGCCATCACGTCCGTCATGCCGGGGCCGGAGCCCTTGTAGGGAATGTGCGTCAGCTTCACGCCCGCGTACGACTGGAACGACTCGCCGAGCATGTGGTTGATGCTGCCGACGCCGGAGCTCGCGAACGTGTACTTGTCGGGGTTCTTCTTCAGGACTTCGATGAACTCCTTCAGGTCCTTCGCCGGGAACTTCGGGCTCACGCTCACGATGTTCGGCATCGAGGCGATGTTCGTGATGGGTGCAAAGTCCGCAAGGGTGTAGTCCGGCTTAACCCGCGTGGCCGGGTAGACGATCATCGTGCTCACCGTGGCGATGAGCAGCGTGTAGCCGTCCGGATCCGCATTCTTCACGTCGACGGTTCCAAGCGCGCCGGCCGCACCCGCGCGGTTCTCGACGACGACCGGCTGGGCCAGCTCGCCCTGCAGGTAGGTCGCGGCGATGCGACCGATGATGTCGGTGCTGCCCCCGGGCGCGAACGGCACGATGACCCTTATCGGCCGGTTGGGATAGTTCTGGGCCACGGCGCCACCCGCGATGACGAACGATGCCGCGAGCGCGGCGAGCGATTTCCACAGTTTCATGTTTCCTCCTCCGTTGTTTCCGGACATTCTAGCCAAAGCCGGCCCGACTCTAGGGAGAGCCGCGAGGAAATCGCGGGAGTGAGGCGCTGACAAGGGGGCCCGGGTCTTCCCGGGCCCTGTTTACGGAGCGCCGCCGCCGCTACCGGGCTGCGGCCGCCGTCACTGCCTGTTGCAAGGGGGCCGCGGCAGGGTTGGACACGGAATGGCGGATGAGGATGTCCGCCGGGCTCGCCGGCTTGCCGTAATAGGCGGCGTTCGCGCCTTCGTCCGGATGCAGCAGGGCGCCGTCGAGGCTGAGCCCGCCGAATACGCCCTTGGACCGCTGGAACGCGACCATGTCGGCGTTGATGGTGCCGGAAGCGCCGACCCCCACCGGGCCGGCGCTCACGCTCGCATCGCCGCCGATCTTGAAGTTGTTGCTCATCATCGCGTCGACCGCCTTGTCCGTCATCACCAGGATCACGATCTCGGAAACGTCCACGCCGGCCAGCAGCCCGACGCTCGCGGTGCCCATGTTGTAGAAGGCGGGTCCGCCCCATTTTCCGCTCGTCTTGTCCTTCACCAACACCAGCGCTTCCCCGCCCGAGCCCCCGATGACGAAGCCGGCGCGCGTCACCTTCGGCGCGATGACGAGACCGCGGGCATCCTTCATGTGATCACGGAACCACTTCATTTCCGGGTCCGCGCGAAAGTCGGCGAGCGTGGATTCCGCGCGCTGGATGCGATCGTCCACGCTTTTCGGCGTGTCGGCGGCACAGCCGGCTAGCAGCGCAAGGGAGGCGGCAACAACGGTCGCTCTGGCGACAGCACGCATGGTGTTCTCCAAATTGGGGGCAGTGGGATCGGCAGTGTCCGCCGATCGGTGCCGCGGCGAAATCGGACCTTGGGGCAATCGCGCCTGTCCGCCCGGACAGTCCGGACAGCCCGGTCACTGCCCGGACGCCGTCGCTCGCCTGCAAAACCCCGCCGCATCAGTCACTTGGCGTACAGGCACGCAATCTGCATCAAGGCGCGGCATGATTCGCGACACCTCCGCACAGGACACGGCCCTCGCACCCGCCACGGGACGCACGACGAAACGCATGGCCCTCGGCGTCGTCGCTGCCCTGGCGCTCGTCGCCCTGTCGACCTGGCTTTTTGCCGGCTGGCGTTCCTCGACGCACGTCGCCAATGCCGAGCGGCTGCGCATCGTCCCGGCCACGCAGGGCACGCTCGTGCGCGACGCGTCGGTCAACGGACGGGTCGTGGCCGCGGTGAGCCCCACGCTTTTCACTCCGGCGCCGGGCACGGTCGCGCTGCAGGTGCACGCCGGCGACGCCATCCGCAAGGGGCAGGTCCTGGCGGTGATCGCCTCGCCCGACCTCGACGGGGCGCTCAAGCGCGAGCAGTCGACCTACGAGGAGCTGCAGGCGGAGATCGCGCGCCAGGAGATCCTCGCGCAGAAGCAGAAGCTCATCGCCGTGCGCGACGCGGACCAGGCCGAGATCGACCGCGCCGCGGCCCGGCGCGCCTTCGAGCGCATCGAGAAGGTAGGCGGCCTGGGCATCGTCGCGAAGAACGACTTCGAGAAGGCGCAGGACGCGCTGCGCTCGGCGGAAATCCGCGGACGCCATGCGGCCGAGGCGGCCAGGCTCGAAGGCAGCGACGTCGAGCTGCAATTGCGCACGCGGCGCGCGCAGCTGCAGCGCCAGCGGCTCTCGGTCGAGGAAGCGCGCCGCCGCGTCGAGGAGCTCACGTTGCGCGCGCCGATGGACGGCCTGGTCGGCAGTGTCGCCATCGCGGACCGCACGGCGCTGCCCGCCAACGCGCCCGTGATGACGCTGGTGGACCTCTCGCGCCTCGAGGTCGAGGTGGAAATTCCCGAAACCTACGTGGCGGACCTGGGGCTCGGCATGAAGGCCGAGATCGTCGCGGGCGAGATGAAGGCCACGGGGCACATCTCGGCCATCTCTCCCGAGGTCGTGCGCAACCAGGTGCTCGCGCGCGTGCGCTTCGACGGCGCGCAACCGCAGGGCCTGCGGCAGAGCCAGCGCGTTTCGGCACGGCTGCTGATCGACGAGAAGCCCCACGCCATCATGCTGCCGCGCGGGCCGTTCGTGGAAGCGCACGGCGGCAAGTTCGCCTACGTGGTCGAGGATGGCTTCGCGGTGCGCCGCCCGATCCGGCTCGGCGGCACCAGCCTTGCCGCGGTGGAGATCGCGAGCGGCATCAAGCCCGGCGAACGCGTCGTGGTCGCCGGATCCGAGGATTTCGACAACGCGGACCGCGTCCGCATCAACGAATGACGAACCCGAAAGGACACGCGATGCTGCACATGAAGGACCTCACCAAGGTCTATCGCACGCACATGATCGAGACGCACGCGCTGCGCGGCTTCGACATCGACGTGAAGGAAGGCGAGTTCGTGACGGTGACCGGCCCCTCGGGATCGGGCAAGACGACCTTCCTCAACATCGCCGGGCTGCTCGAGGAATTCGACGGCGGCGACTACCTCCTCGACGGCGTGAGCGTGAAGGGCCTTTCGGACAACGAGCGCTCGCGGCTGCGCAACGAGAAGCTCGGCTTCATCTTCCAGGGGTTCAACCTCATCCCGGACCTCGACCTCTTCGACAACGTCGACGTGCCGCTGCGCTACCGCGGCTTCAACGCGGCCGAGCGCCGGCGCCGCATCGAGCAGGCCCTCACGGAAGTCGGGCTCGCCTCGCGCATGCGCCACTATCCGGCCGAGCTCTCCGGCGGCCAGCAGCAGCGCGTGGCCATCGCGCGTGCGCTCGCCGGCACGCCGCGCCTGCTGCTCGCCGACGAGCCCACGGGCAACCTCGACAGCCAGATGGCGCGCAGCGTCATGGAGCTGCTGGAGCAGATCAACACCGCGGGCACCACGATCATCATGGTCACGCACGATCCGGAGCTCGCGATGCGCGCGCAGCGCAACGTGCACATCATCGACGGACGCGCGAGCGACCTGCGCCGCGGCCCGTCGCTCGTGCAGCCCCACGCCGCCATCGCCTGATTCCCGGAGGGACGCATGTTCCGTTACTACCTGCTGCTCGGATTGCGCAGCCTGCGGCGAAACCCGGCGCTCACGGCGCTGATGGTGGTCACGCTCGCGATCGGCGTCGCCGCGAGCGTCTCGACGCTCACCATCCTTCACGTCATGTCCGGCGACCCGGTCCCATCGAAAAGCAGGCGGCTGCTGGTGCCGCTGCTCGACGTGGGCCCCAGGGCCAACTACAGCCCCGATCGCCGCGACCCGTACATGACCCAGAGCACGTATCCGGATGCGATGAACTACCTGCGCTCCGGCCCCGGCGTGCGGCGCACCGCGCTCTACGGCGTGATGGCCTCGATCGAGCCCGCGCGCCGCGAGGACCCGCTGATCGACCTGAGCGGCATCGCGACGACCACGGATTACTTCCCGATGTTCGACGTGCCGTTCCGCTTCGGCAGCGCGTGGTCCGCGGCGGACGACGAGCGCGGCGCGCGCGTGGCGGTGCTCTCGAAGCGCAAGGCCGAGGCCATCTTCGGCAGCAAGGACCCCGTGGGACAGCGCATCCGCATCTGGGACACCGATTTCACCATCGTGGGCGTCGTCGGCGACTGGAACCCGGTGCCGCGTTACACCAACCTCATCAACGGCTCGGGCGGCTACTTCGAGGGCGAGGAGCAACTCATGGTCCCGCTGAAGGCCGCCACGGATCTCGCGGCGGAGCCCAACGGCAACGTGAGCTGCAGCCACGAGTCGGCCGCGGGCTGGGCCGCGTTCCTCGCCTCCGAGTGCACCTGGATCCAGGCCTGGTGGGAGCTCGCGTCCGCATCGGACCGCCCGGCCGCGCAGGCCTGGCTCGACGCGTACGTGGCGCAGCAGCAGCGTGGCGGAAGGCTCGAGCGGCACGCGCCGAACGAGCTCTTCGACGTCATGCAGTGGATGGACTTCCTGAAGGTGGTGAAGCCCGACAGCAAGCTCGCGGTGTGGCTGTCCATCGGCTTCCTCGTCCTGTGCATCGTGAACACCATGGGCCTGCTGCTCGCCAAGTTCTCGACGCGCGCCGCGGAAGTGGGCGTGCGCCGGGCGCTCGGCGCGGGCCGCGGCGCCATCTTCCGGCAGTTCCTCGTCGAGACCACGGTCGTCGGACTCGCCGGCGGCCTCCTCGGGCTCGCGCTGTCGTTCGCGTCGCTGGCACTCATCCGGCAGCAATCGAAGGACCTCTCGGCCGTGGCGCACATGGACTGGGAGATGCTCGCCACGACCTTCGCGATCGCGGTGCTCGCGAGCATCGTCGCGGGACTCCTGCCCACCTGGCGCGCCTGCCAGGTGACCCCCGCGCTGCAGCTCAAATCGCAATGACGCGTCACCCCTCCTGAGGACTCGCATGGAAATCCGCCCCATCTTCTCCGCGCTCATGAAAAGCCGCACCGGCCCGCTGCTGGTCGCCGTGCAGGTCGCGATCAGCCTCGCCATCCTCGCGAATGCGCTCTTCATCGTGCAGCAGCGCATCGCGGTCTCCGAGAGGCCCAGCGGTGTCGCCGCCGAGCGCGACGTGGGTCACGTCTACGTGCGCCCGCTTCGCAAGCTCTCGCATCCGGAAGTCCTCGCGGAGCAGCGGCGCGAGGCGGCGGTCCTGCGGGGGCTCGCCGGCGTGAAGGCCGTGGCGTGGACCAACCAGATGCCGCTGTCGCGCTCGGGCAGCTCGAGCAGCGTGCGCGCCACCGCGGAGCAGGTGCACGAATCGGCGCAGCCCTCGCAGTACTTCGTGCAGCCCGGCTTCATCCAGGCACTGGGTTTGCGGCTGGTGGAAGGCCGCGACATGACCGAGGCGGACGTGATGGAAAGCGATCCGGAGAAGGACGCGGAGGCGATCCCGCCCGGTGTCATCGTGACCGAGTCGCTGGGACGCGCGCTCTTCCCGAACGAGTCGCGCTTCGTCGGGCGCACGTTCTATTTCGGGCTGGGCGGCGAGCAGGCCACGCGCATCATCGGCGTGATCGAGCGCCTGCAGACCACGGGGGCGCAACCGGGCGAAGCGGGCGAGCAATCGGTGCTCGAGCCGCTGCGCATCTCGCAGCCCGGGTCGCACTTCGCCATTCGCGCGGAGCCGGGGCAGATCGACCGCGTCCTCCAGGAAGCGGCCGAGACGCTGCGCAAGACGGCCCCGGTACCCGTGCGCACGTTCACGCGCAGCATGGAGGTGGACCGCACCAACCGCTACCGCAACGAGAAGGCGCTCGCGTGGATGCTGATCGCGGTGAGCGCGCTGTTGCTGCTGGTGACCGTGAGCGGCATCGTCGGCATGACGATGCTGCGCGTGGCCCAGCGGCGCAAGCAGATCGGCGTGCGGCGTGCCCTGGGAGCGCGCTGGCGCGATATCCTGCGCTACTTCGTGACCGAGAACCTCATCATCACCACCGGTGGCATCGCCGCGGGGCTGCTGCTCGCGCTCGGGCTGAACCGCCTGCTCATCGCCTACCTCGGCGTGCCGCGCCTGCCGCTGGAGTACCTCGCCGTGGGCGCTGTCGCCTTGTGGATGCTCGGCGTGGCCGCGGTGTATGGTCCCGCGGCGCGCGCCGCCGGCATCTCGCCCGCCATCGCCACGCGCACCGCCTGACGCATGCCCACGGTCCTCGTCATCGACGACAACGCTTCCATCGCCACGGCGCTGGACGTGTTGCTGTCGCTGCACGAGATCGCGACCGTGCATGCGGCGTCCCCCGGGGACGGCCTCGCGACACTCGCGCGCACGCCGGTGGACCTCGTGATCCAGGACATGAACTTCGCCGCGGACACGACGGGCGGCGAGGAAGGCCGCGCGCTCTTCGCGCAGATCCGCGAGCGCTACCCGGACCTGCCGGTGATCCTGCTCACGGCGTGGACGCACCTCGACATGGCGGTCGATCTCGTGAAGGCCGGCGCCGCCGATTACCTCGCGAAGCCGTGGAGCGACGAGCGCCTCGTCACCACCGTGCGCAACCTGCTCGAGCTGGGCGAGGCCAACCGGGAGCTGCGCAGCCGCGCGCAGCGCGACGCGAAGCGCCGTGGCGAGCTCACCCGCGCGAACGACCTGCGCGGCCTCGTGTGGCGCGACGCGGCGACGCAGCGCGTGCTCGAGCTCGCCTGCCAGGTGGCGCGCGCCGACGTGCCGGTGCTCATCACCGGCCCCAACGGCAGCGGCAAGGAGCGCATCGCCGAGATCATCCAGGCGAATTCCGCGGTGCGGGACGGGCCCTTCGTGACGCTCAACTGCGGCGCGCTGCCGGGCGAGCTGGTCGAGGCCGAGCTCTTCGGCGCGGAGGCGGGCGCGTACACGGGGGCCACGAAGGCGCGTGCGGGCAAGTTCGAGGCGGCCGACGGCGGCACGCTCTTCCTCGACGAGATCGGCAACCTGCCCGCGGCTGGGCAGGTGAAGCTGCTGCGCGTGCTCGAGACCGGCCGCTTCCAGCGCCTCGGCTCCAACGACGAGAAGCAGGTGCGCGTGCGCGTGCTCAGCGCGACCAACGCGGACCTGCAGGCGATGATCCGCAGCGGTGCATTCCGGCAGGACCTGTACTATCGCCTCAACGTGATCGAGATCGCCCTGCCCCCGCTCGCGCGCCGCCCGGACGACATCCTGGCGCTCGCCGAGCATTTCCTCGGCAGCGGCCGCCGGCTGGACGAAGGCGCGCGGCAGGCCCTCCTGCGCCATTCGTGGCCGGGCAACGTGCGCGAGCTGAAGAACGTGATGCAGCGTGCAACGCTCCTCGCGGCCGGCGACACGCTCACGGCGCGCGACCTCGGCCTGCCCGCGGGTGCCATCCCGCATGCGGATGCCGAGCCCGTGCTCGACCGCCGGGCGATCGAGGAAGCGCTCGCGCGCAATGCGGGCGTGGTCGCGCAGGCCGCGGCCGAGCTGGGCCTGAGCCGCCAGGCGCTATATCGCCGCATGGAGCGCCTGGGCATCTCGCGGCCCCACGGCTGATGCCGTCGCGGCGCCCGCTGCGCATTCCGCTCCTCGCGCGGCTCTCGCTCATCGTGCTGTCGACGGTCGCCGCCACGGCGGCGGCTGTCGTCGCGGCCGACGCGTGGATGCCGGGACATCGGGTGCTCGCCGCGCTCATCGGCGCCGCGATCGTGGCGCCCTTCGCGATCGCCGCCGCGCGCGCCTTCCTGGCGCCCCTGCTCGGCATGTTGCGTGCGCTCGGCGGCACGGTCATCAGCTATCGCGATGGCGACTACGCGTTCAGCCTGCACTGGTCGCGCAATGACGAGATCCGCGACCTCGTGGCCGCGCACAACGCGCTTGCGGAAGTGCTGCGCGACCAGCGCCTGGGCCTCGTGCAGCGCGAGCTGCTGCTCGACACGATGGTGCAGCACACGCCGGTCGCGATGCTGCTCCTCGATGCGTCGCGCAGGATCGTGTTCGCCAACGTGGCCGCACGCCAGCTCCTGAACGAGGGACGCCGGCTCGAGGGAACCGCGCTGGAAGACCTGCTCGCCACGACCTTCGGATCGCTGCGCGAAGCGATCGGGCGCGGCGGCGACGGGCTCTTCACCGCGGGCACGGGCGCGGCCGACGAGGACGAGATCTACCACCTGGCGCGGCGCGAGTTCACGCTCAACGCCCGCCGCCACGAGCTCTTCCTGCTGCGCCAGCTCACGCGCGAGCTGCGCCGCCAGGAAGTGCAGACGTGGAAGAAGGTGATCCGCGTGATCAGCCACGAGCTCAACAATTCGCTGGCGCCGATCATCTCGCTCACCGCCTCCGCGGCCGAGCTGCTGCGGCGCGGAAACACGCAGCGCCTGCCGGAGATCCTCGCGACGGTCGAGGAGCGCTCGCGCCACCTCGAGCGCTTCATCGACGGCTACGCGCGCTTCGCGAAGCTGCCCGCGCCGCGCAAGGAAACGGTCGCCTGGGCGCCCTTCCTCGCGACGCTGCAGATGCAGGTGCCGTTCCGCATGGCGGCACCGCCCCCGGCGCGGCCCGGCGCGTTCGACAGCGCGCAGATGGAGCAGGCGATCATCAACCTGCTCAAGAATGCGCACGAGTCCGGTTCCGCACCGGAAGAGGTGGCGGTGAGGGTGACACGCGAAGCCGCGCATTTCGCGATCGAGGTCGCCGATCGCGGCACCGGCATGACCGAGGCGGTGATGTCCAACGCGCTGGTGCCGTTCTACTCGACCAAGCGCACCGGCACGGGCCTGGGCCTCGCACTCGCGCGCGAGATCATCGAGGCGCACGGCGGGCGCATCGCGCTCTCCAGCCGCGACGGTGGCGGCCTCGCCGTCACGCTGATGCTGCCGGACTGAGCGAGAAGCGGGCCAGTTTCCATTGCAAATGACGTAATCCTGTGCGGCAATTCACCGCCATGCGCACCTTGCCCCTGCCTGTCGATTTCACCAGACTGGTTTACAGGCACGGCCCGTCGTACAGAGCGCAAGCGAAGCGCGACGAGGCTCCCCTCGCCCGCACGATGAGAGCGGGTCGACCGTAAGTGTTGATGGCATCGGGAGATGGGCATGGCTGCGGATCCTGCATTTGAACGCGTGGGCTATCCGGCGAAGCACGACCGCCGGCCGCTCGAGGCCTGATGCCATGAAGCTGCGCGGCTACGGTGGTATGGAGGCATCGTTGCAGGGCACGGCTCTCAACCGCGGACCCGACCGTCGGCTTCGAAGTGCGGGCGAGGGTGCGCGATGCGACCAAGGTCGCGGCGCCGGGCGCACGCGAGGCGGTCCGAAGGTCCGCGCCGGGAGGTCCTGAAGCGGTCCTCGGCCCCTCGCGCGACGGGCGGCCGAGGCGCGTATGATTTCCCGCATCGGGGCCTGGCAGATCCCCGGCGGCCCTCGCGGTCCAGGCGGTGTCCCCGTCCAAAATCTGCGGCCTCCCTACGGGCTCGCCCATGGACACCGCTACCGACGACACCCTCTCCCCTTCGCTGGCTTCACCCTCGTATTCGCTCACGCAGCTCGTGCTCTACATGCTGCGGCTGGGCGCCCTCGGCTTCGGCGGCCCGGTTGCGCTCGCGGGATACATGCGGCGCGATCTCGTCGAGGAACGCCGCTGGATTTCCGACGCCGATTACAAGGAGGGCCTCGCCCTCGCGCAGCTCATGCCCGGCCCGCTCGCGGCACAGCTCGCGATGTATCTCGGATACGTCCACTACCGCATCCGTGGGGCGACCGCCGTCGGTGCCGCGTTCGTGACGCCCTCCTTCCTGATGGTCGTGGCGCTGGGTTGGGCGTACGTGCGCTTCGGCGGCCTGCCATGGATGCAGGCCGTCTTCTACGGCGTGGGTGCCGCGGTGATCGGCATCATCGCGATGAGCGCCTGGAAGCTCACGACGAAAAGCGTGGGCCGCGACAAGCTGCTGTGGGCGGTGTACCTCGTGCTCGCGGCGGTCACCGTCATCACCGAGAGCGAGGTCGCATGGCTCTTCGTGGCGGCAGGCGTGGTGGTGTGGCTGTGGCGTGCGCCGCCGGCGTGGCTGCACCGCTCGGGCGTGCCGGCGCTATTCGCGGCACAGGTCTCCACGGGTACGAGCATAGCCGCGAGCCTCGACTGGCCGCTGCTGGTGCAGATCGGCCTCTTCTTCGCCAAGGCCGGCGCCTTCGTCTTCGGCTCCGGGCTCGCGATCGTGCCGTTCCTGTACGGCGGCGTGGTCACCGAAAATCATTGGCTCAACGACCGGCAGTTCGTCGATGCGGTGGCCGTGGCCATGATCACGCCCGGGCCGGTGGTGATCACCGTGGGCTTCATCGGCTATCTCGTCGCCGGCCCCGGCGGCGCGGTCGTCGCCGCGCTCGCGACGTTCCTGCCGTGCTATCTCTTCACGATCATCCCGGCGCCGTACTTCAAGAAATACGGACGGCGTCCCGGCCTGGTCGCGTTCGTCGATGGCGTGACGGCCGGCGCGATCGGCGCCATCACCGGTGCCGCGATCGTGCTTGCCCGCCGGTCGATCGTGGACATTCCGACGGCGATCCTCGCGATCGTCACGTTGCTGCTGTTGTGGAAATACAGGAAGCTGCAGGAGCCGGTGATCGTCGCCGGTGCCGCGGTCGCCGGGCTCATCGCTTACCCACTGCTGCACGGCTGATCACGGTATGTTCAAAACGACCTCGACGAGGCGGTCCCTTGTCGAGCCGGACCTTCGATGCGGGTCAGAACCGATCGAGAATGGCCGCAGCACTCCATCGCGGCTTCGAGCGGCAACCACCGCACCGGTGGCTTCTCAGGCAAAAACCTTCACTTGGCCATCGATTCTGCGAGCAACCACCTCCGGGTCCTCTCGAAAGGGACGCGCCTCGTCGAGGTCCCTCTCGACGCTATCGCTCGCGACGGCGCTTTCGCGAAGCAGGCCGCTACAGCCTTCTCGCGAAGGCCACTCGGCCCCATGTGGGCAGTTTGCGCCGTGGTGCCAGCGTCCTGACAGTGAACCGCCACTGCTGGAACGGACAATGTGACGCTGCAATCGACGCGCGCGAGCGCGGGAAGCAGCGGGCTTTCAAAAGGGCCGTTGACGGCGTTGCCATTCGCCCTCGTCGAGGCGCGGCCCTTTCGAGAGGACCCCCAAGGTGGTTGCCCGCAGAATCGATGGCCAGGTAAAGGTTTTGCCTGAGAAGCCACCGGTGCGGTAGTTGCCGATCGAAGCCGTGATGAAGTGCTGCCGACATCATCGACCGGGTCCAACACCATCAAGGGTCCGGCTCGACAAGGGCCCGCCTCGACGAGGGCGAACAAGGGCCCGCCGCGCGCGCGGCGGGCGCGCCCACCTTCAGTCGCGGCCTTCGTCCTGGCCGTTGTCGAAGTCGAACAGGTCGAACAAGTCGCCGATGGCCGGCATGTTGCGCGGCACGTACGCGTGGTCGCCGCCATCCTGCTTCGGGTTCGGCAGGTTGTCGCGGCTACGCGGCGAGAGCGTCGTGCCGAGCTTCCAGTTGCGTTCGACGAACTTCACGAAGGACGAGTGCTCGTTGTACACATGGCTCACGCGGCCGCTCGTGGAGAACGGCGAGACGGCGATCATCGGGATGCGCGGTCCGGTCCCGAAGAAATCCACCGGCTGGATGAATCCCGAGTCGTAGTAGCCGCCGCCCTCGTCGACGGTGATGAGGATCGCCGTCTCCGCCCACAGCTTCGGATTGGCTTGCGCAAGGTTCACGATGTTCTGCGCGAAGGCCTCGAAAAGCGTCCACTTCGACGATGCGGGATGGCCGTCCATGGTGCCGTCGGGCTTCACGTACGAGATGGCCGGCAGGGTGCCGTTCTGGAGGTCGGTGAAGAGATCCGTCACGTCGCGCATGTGATCGGCCACCATCGCGGGATAGCCCACCTGGTACTCGAACGGGTTGCAGATGTCGCAGTAGCTGCCGTTGAAGGGGCTCGCCGTGTCTTCCGCGTTGAAGCCGCCACCGTAGTACCTCCACGAGATGCCGTTCGCGCTCAGCACGTCGCCGATGCTTCGCTGCGTGGTGGCAGGCACGATGTTGCCCGTGTTCACGTTGCCTTTCGGCGAGAACGCGGGCGTCACGTTAACCGCCTGGTAGAACTGGCCCGGGCCGCACAGGTTCGGCACCGTGTATGGCAGCGCCGCGAGGTACGACGCGATCGCCGCCTGTCCCGGCTGGTTCGCGTCGGAGCAGTCGAACCACTGCGCGCGGTGCGTGTACGTGTTGAGCGCGCCCGGCAGCGGGTCCGGATTGTAGATGCGCGTCGCGGGCGGGCGGACCGCATTGCCCCGGCTGTCGCTGAAGAACACCTGGTCGGCGAAGCCGAGCGGCAGGCTGTCGGGCCCCGTGCCACCCATCACCGGCTGGTGGTAGTTGTCGCTCATGTTGAAGTGGTCGGCGAGAAACCTGAAGAACGGCGCGTCGCCCTGCTGCATGTTGAAGATCGCCATCGTCTGCCCGGTGTCGTGCGGCGTGGCGCCCGGCGGCGTGGCGAAGGTCGTCGTGACCGCCGATTGCAGGTCGTGCAGGCAGCCGGTCGGGTTGTCGCGCGTCACGTGCGCGGCGTCGATCGCGCAATCCATCTGCTGGTACATCTGGAAGAACTGGTGGATGGTGTCGGCGGTGAACGCGTCGAAGGGCATTGCCGGGCCGGTCATCTGGAAGGGGCCGGGCGGCAGCGCGTTCACGTTGGCGATGCGCGTGTCGGGACCTAGCGTCACCGGGAGGCCCGTGCCACCGGTCGCGAACAGGAACTGCGACTGCGGCGGCAGGCCCGGATCACCGCCCGGAACGGTGAGGATCGCAGCATACGGCGACACCGCACCCACGCCGCCGATATCGGGCGGCGGCAGCGTGGTGTAGAGCTGTTTCTGCGGGGCGTTCGCGGCGATGAAGAACTTGCCGCCATTGGGCGGTGCGACGATGCGGAACTGCTGCCCTTTCGCGAAGTTCGGGCCCGGCGAGCCGTCCGCGTTCACGATGCCTTGCGACAGCAGGTTCAGCACGCGCTCGCGCTTGTGCGGCGGGACGTAGGTGGCGAAGAGGTGGTCGAAACTGCGGTTCTCGCCCACGATGATCACGACGTGCTTGATCGGCGTGGCGGTGTTGCGTGAGGGATCTTTCGAACCGTGGTCATCGGCGCTTGCGGTGCACACACCGAGCGCGGCAAGAACGGCGAGCGTGAGTTGGCGCGACTTCGCTTGCATACTTCCTCCAGCGGGGGTGAGAGGAGCGGCGAAGTCTGCCCGCGGCCGGTGACAGGCAGGTGTCGGGCGCGTGGCATTTCGATGACCGGGCGCATTCACGCTTCCCGGCGTCGATTGGGCTTTCGAACCCCCGGCGCAGGGCTTGCTGTCAACCTTTGGTTGACAGCGGCGTGACAGCCCGCCTAACCTTCCTCATGTCGAGCCAGAGCCTTTCCGATTTCCTCCTGGGCAAGCACTCCGCCCGCAGGGCGCTCCTGGAGGAGCTGTTTCGGCGCCCTGACGATGCGGTTCACCTGCGTGAGCTCGCCCGCAGGACCGGCTTCTCGAGCACGATGGTGTCCAAGGAGCTCGCGAACCTCGTTGCCGCGGGAGTCGTCACCGACTCGCGTACTTCCCACCAGCGCCTTTTCCGCGCGAACCTGCAGAGTCCTCTCGCGGCAGAGCTTCTTCGTTTGACGGTCAAGCCGGCGGACCCGATGCGTCGCGTTCCGGTTGCGCGTGCGGCGAAGGAAGCGCAGGCGCGTCGACCCCATTCCCTCTACGAAGCCGCCACCTGGGGGAACGCGCTGCGCAATCGCGATGCGATGCTGCGGGAATTCCTCGATGAATACTACCTGGCGCCCGCCGCGAACCGCGCCGGGATGCTGGAGGAGGAGCCCCCGCTGCTGCCCGATGATGACA
>DATMJE010000336.1:0-14856 GCA_035553995.1 Usitatibacter sp.
TCGTCGATGCGGTAGCTCTCGTCGAGGTAAGGATCGTTGATCAGGCCCTTCCAGCCGACCGTCGTGCGCGGCTTCTCGAAATACACGCGCATCACGACGAAGAGCTCGGCCGCATGGCGGCGCGCGGCCTGCTCCAGGCGGCGCGCGTATTCGAGCGCGGCATCGGAATCGTGGATCGAGCACGGGCCCACGATCGCGACCAGCCGGTCGTCGGCGCCGTGCAGCACGCGATGGATCGCGAGCCGCGCATTGGTGACGGTGGCGAGCGAGGGCGCGTCCACGGGAAGCTCCTCGAGGAGGAGCTGCGGCGGGATCAGCGCGCGGACGCCGGCGATGCGCAGGTCGTCGGTGCGGCCGACCACCTTCACGGCGGGTTTGCTGGCAACGGTCATGGTCATTCCTCCACCTTGGTGCGGCGGTCGCGCACCCCCTGCGCGAGCGTCTCGAGCAGTGCCACCGTGTCCTGCCATCCGAGGCAGGCATCGGTGATGGACACGCCGTAGTCGAGCGTCTTGCCGGGCACGAGGTCCTGGCGTCCGGGATTGATGTGGCTTTCGATCATCACGCCCATGATGCGGCGCTCGCCGCCCGCGAGCTGGCGCGCCACGTCGGCGCCCACCTCGACCTGCTTCTGGAACTGCTTGGACGAATTGGCGTGCGAGAAGTCGATCATCACGTGCTGGCGCAGGCCCGCGGCGGCGAGATCGCGGCACGCGGCGTCCACGCTCTGCGCGTCGTAGTTGGGCGCCTTGCCGCCGCGCAGGATCACGTGGCAGTCCTCGTTGCCCGCGGTCTTGAACACGGCCACGTGGCCGGACTTCGTGACCGAGATGAAATGATGGTGCGAGTTGGCGGCCTTGATCGCATCGACCGCGATGCGCACGTTGCCGTCGGTGCCGTTCTTGAAGCCGACCGGGCACGAGAGCCCCGAGGCGAGCTGGCGGTGCGACTGCGATTCGGTGGTGCGCGCGCCGATGGCGCCCCAGGCGATGAGGTCGGCGATGTATTGCGGCGAGATGAGGTCGAGGAACTCGGTGCCGCACGGCAGGCCCAGCTCGCTGATCTCGAGGAGAAGCTTCCTCGCGAGGCGCAGGCCCTCGTTCATGTCGAAGGTCTCGTCCAGGTGCGGGTCGTTGATGAGGCCCTTCCAGCCCACCGTCGTCCGCGGCTTCTCGAAGTAGACGCGCATCACGATGGCGAGCTCCCGCGCGTGGCGGTCGCGCTCGGGCTTCAGCCGCCGCGCGTAGTCCATGGCGGCGCCGTAGTCGTGGATGGAGCACGGTCCCACCACCACCAGCAACCGGTCGTCGGCGCCGCGCAGGATGTCGTGGATGGCCTTGCGGCCCTCGAAGGTGGTGGTCTCGGCGCGGTCGGTGCAAGCGAGCTCGCGCATCACCTGCATGGGCGCGAGGAGCTCGTCTCCCTGCTCGATGCGAACGTCGTCGGTCCGATAATGGGTCATCTAAACAAAAAACCGCCAGTTGTTGGCTGGCGGTTTCGGGGTTGTCCTTCGTTCTGCTGCGTCAGGCCCTCTCGACCGCCTCCGGCGTGAGATAAAAGAACCAGCAAAAACAGGCGGGCGGGCGCTTCATGGGACCAATGCTAGCATAGGGTGGCATGAAACGTCTGCTGCCCCTCATGATCTGCATCTGGGTCCTGCCAACCGCTGCCGCGCCGAAGGGCGACTGGAAGGCCATCGACGTGACCCTCGAGGAGGGCCAGGTCTTCGAGCACTGCGCGGCCGTGGCCGCGGGCGAAAAACGCCGCTACCACTGGAAGTCGAACGCTCCCGTGGACTTCAACATCCATTACCACGAGGAGCCGGAGATCCTCTACCCGGTCAAGCGCGACGCCATGCGCGGCGACGGCGGCACCTTCACCGCGCGCAAGCCCCAGGAGTACTGCTGGATGTGGACCGGGCGCAAGACCACGGCCCACGTCGAGGGGCAGGTCGAGATCAAGCCGGAATGAACTTGAGCGCGACCCCGTTGTTGCAGTAGCGCTTGCCGGTGGGCTTCGGCCCGTCGTCGAAGACGTGTCCCTGGTGCCCGCCGCAGCGCGCGCAGTGGTACTCCGTGCGCGGGTAGAGGATCTTGTAGTCGGACTTGGTCTCGAGGCTCGCGGGGATGTAGTCGTAGAAGCTGGGCCAGCCCGTGCCGCTCTCGAACTTCGTGTCGGACCGGAAAAGCGGCAGGTCGCAGCCGGCGCAGGCGAAGGTGCCGGCACGCTTCTCGTGGTTCAGCGGCGAGGAGCCCGGCCGCTCGGTGGCCTCCTGGCGCAGGACGGCGAACTGCTCGGCCGTGAGCCTTTTGTGCCATTCGTCCTCCGAAAGCTTCAATTTTTCGATGGCGGAGGCCGCCGCGGCGGCGATCCGGCCCTGCCCTGCGACAAAAAACCCAATCACTGTGATGATGAAATGGCGTCTGATCATGGTTATGCTCGTGGGTGGTGTGGCTTAGTCGCCACGCCGACATAAACATTACATCGAACGCCCTTGAGTGCCGTCAAGGCGGGCACGTTCGAACGCGCGTAATTCATGAGGGATAGCCATGGATCGGCTGCTTTATTCGGTTCCCGTGCGGTTCAACCTGACCCGGCGTTTTTCCATCCTGAGCCTCGTGTGCGTGGTCGCGGTGGCGGGCGTGCTCGGGCAGGCCCTGTCGCGCCTCTTCGCCGAGCGGCTCCTCCACCGCGATGCCGTGGTGACGATGGAATTCGTCCAGAGCATCGTCCGCACGGATGAGACGGCGCCCCTCTTCCCGGAAGCCAGCAACGGCCGGCTCCCGGCCCCGCTCGAGGACACGCTCAAGCACTTCGGCGAGATGCCGGACGTGATCCGCGCCAACGTCTACTCCACCGACCAGCGCGTGCTCTGGTCCACGGACCGCGCCCTCATCGGCCGCCAGTTCGGCGACGAGAACGACGAGCTCGAGGACGCGCTCGCCGGCAAGCTCGTCTACAAGAGCGGCCGCGTGAGCAAGGAGGAGCACAAGGCCGCGTCGCACCCCACCGGCAGCGGCGCGAGCGGCTTCTTCGAGGAGATCTACGTCCCGGTGCGGGACCCCGGCAAGGGACACGTCGTCGGCGCGGTCGAGCTGTACAAGACGCCGGACGCGCTCTTCGAGGCCATCCGCGACGGGCAGGAGGCGGTCGCGCTGGGCGCCGCGGTCGGCGGCCTGCTGCTCTACATCGCACTCATCGGCATCGTGCGCCAGGCCGACGCGATCATGCGCGACCAGCAGCGCCGGCTGGTGGAGGGCGAGCGCCTCGCCATCGTGGGCGAGATGGCCGCGGCCGTGGCCCACTCCATCCGCAACCCGCTTTCGGCCATCCGCAGCTCCGTGGAGCTGGCGCTCGACCGGGATCCGGGCCGCTTCAAGGAGCCCGCCGAGGACATCGTGACCGAGGTCGACAAGATCGAGGCCTGGATCCGCGAGCTGCTCACCTTCACGCGCCCGGGAAGCGTCAAGCGCGAGCCGGTGGACCTGAACGGACTGGTGCGCTCGAGCCTCGCCTCCATCGAGCAGCAGCTGCAGCGCAAGGGCGTGAAGGTGGTCACCGCCCTGCCGGAGCCCGCGCCCATGGCAGTGGCGGATCTCCCCTTGCTGCAACAGGTGCTGCAGAGCATCCTCACGAACGCGATGGACGCGCTGCCCCAGGAAGGGCACATGGAGGTGAAGACCAACACCGCCGACGGCCGCGCGCACATCATCGTCAAGGACCAGGGCACGGGAATGACACCGGAACATCTAGCGCAGGTCTTCAAGCCGTTCTTCACCACCAAGCCGCGCGGCATCGGGCTGGGACTGCCGCTCGCACGGCGCCTGGTCGAACGCATGGGCGGCAGCCTCGACCTCACCAGCCGCCGCGGCGAGGGAACCAGCGTCCACATCGAGCTTCCCGCCTGACATGGCCCTAGCCGTCCTGATCGTCGACGACGAACCCACCATCGTCAAGAACGTCAAGGCCTTCCTCGACCGCCACGGTTTCGAAACCGAATCGGCGGCGAGCGGGGAGGAGGCGATGGAGCGCATCGAGACCTTCCGGCCCGACGTGGTGCTGCTCGACTTCCACCTTCCGGGCATCGACGGGCTGGAGGCGCTGAAGCGCATCCGCACGGCGCGGCCGGAGGCGCGCGTCATCATGATCACCGGCCACAGCAGCGTGCGCGTGGCCGTGGATGCAATGAAGGCGGGGGCGTACGACTACGTCGCCAAGCCCGTCGTCCTCGGCGAGCTCAAGATCCTCCTCGAGCGCGCGCTGGGCCAGGAGCGCCTGGAGCAGGCCCTGGACTACTACACGCGCCGGCAGGCGCGCGGCGCCGGCCTGGACGAGATCGTGGGCGAGAGCGCGTCCATCGGCACCCTCAAGGAAACCATCGGCCGCCTGCTGGAGGCCGAGTCGCGCATGACCGACGGACCGCCGCCGGCCGCGCTCATCACCGGCGAGACCGGGAGCGGCAAGGAGCTGGTCGCACGCGCGCTGCATTTCGGCGGCAAGCGCGCGGCGCACCCCTTCGTCGAAATCAACTGCGCCTCCATCCCGGCCCAGCTTCTCGAGAGCGAGCTCTTCGGTCACGAGCGCGGCGCCTTCACGGATGCGAGGTCGCGCCGGGCGGGCCTGGCCGAAGCCGCGCACGGCGGCACGCTCTTCCTGGACGAGATCGGCGACACGGATCTCGCGCTGCAGGCCAAGCTGCTGAAGCTCATCGAGGAACGCAAGGTCCGCCGCCTCGGCAGCGTGCGCGACGTCGAGGTGGATGTGCGCATCGTCGCTGCCACGCACCAGCCGCTGGAGGACCGCATCCGGGAGGGCAAATTCCGCGCCGACCTGTTCTACCGGTTGAGGGGCGTGCAGCTCAGGGTGCCGCCGCTGCGGGAGCGCGACGGGGACATCGCGCTGCTGGCACGGCACTTCCTGGCGACGGCCGGGGCCAAGTACGGGCGGCCCGGGCTCACCCTGGCGGCGGATGCGGAGCGCGCGCTGGTGGCGCACCGCTGGCCCGGCAACGTGCGCGAGCTGCGCAACATCATCGAGGAAGCGGCCCTGCTCGCCTCCGGCCAGGTCATCACCGCCTCGCATTTGGGCCCCTGGAACGGCGAGCCGGTACCCGTGGCACCGCCGCCCGCCTCGAGCGGCGCGCCGGAGGCGTTCCCGGAGGCCGGGGTGGATCTCGAGCAGCTCGAGCGGCGGCTCGTCGAGCAGGCGCTCGCGAAGGCGGACTGGAACGTGACGCGCGCGGCCAAGTTGCTGAATCTCACGAGGGACACCCTTCGTTATCGGATCGAGAAGTTCGGGCTTACCGCGCCGTCGGCTGACTGATCCGGCGGCGCTCACGGTTACAATTGCAACGCGCGTGCCAATACCTTCGCGAACCGATTAACCGGTTGCTTTCAGGGTGTTACGGGGGTGGGCAGGAGAATCCGGGCTGGGAGCCCAAGCCGCCCATGGGTGAATTGACCCTCGCGGCGGGTCAACTCCCCAAACCTTGCGTCAAGCTGTCCCGCCGACGGTGAGCCCTTCGATCCGCACGGTCGGCTGGCCCACGCCGACCGGCACGCTCTGCCCTTCCTTGCCGCACATGCCGATACCGGAGTCGAGGCACATGTCGTTGCCGACCATGGCGATGCGGGTGAGCGCGTCGGGGCCGTTGCCGATGAGCGTGGCGCCCTTGACCGGATACTGGATCTTGCCGTCCTCGATCCAGTAGGCCTCGGAGGCGGAGAACACGAACTTGCCGCTGGTGATGTCCACCTCGCCGCCGCCGAAATTCACCGCGTAGAGGCCGCGCGGGACGGAGGCGATGATTTCCGCCGGATCGGCCTGCCCGCCGAGCATGAAGGTGTTGGTCATGCGCGGCATGGGGATGCTCGCATACGATTCGCGCCGGCCGTTGCCGGTGACGGGCACGCCCATGAGACGGGCGTTGAGGCGATCCTGGATGTAGCCGCGCAGGATGCCGTCCTCGATGAGCACGTTGCGCTGCGTGGGATTGCCCTCGTCGTCGATCGAGAGCGACCCGCGGCGGTCCGGGATGGTGCCGTCGTCGATGACGGTCACGCCGGGGGCGGCCACGCGCTCGCCGATGCGTCCGCTGAAGGCGGAGGTGCCCTTGCGGTTGAAGTCGCCCTCGAGGCCGTGGCCGATGGCCTCGTGCAGCAGCACGCCCGGCCAGCCCGGCCCCAGCACGACGCTCATGGCGCCCGCGGGCGCCGGCCGCGATTCGAGGTTCACCAGCGCCTGGCGCACCGCGTCGCTCGCGAGGCGCTCCAGCACGTCGTCGGTGAAGAACGCATAGCCGAAGCGGCCGCCCGCACCCTGGTGGCCCTGCTCGCGCCGTCCCGCCTGCTCGGCGATGACGGTGATCGCCAGGTGCACGAGCGGGCGCACGTCGGCCGCCAGCGTGCCGTCGGCACGGGCGACCAGCACCACGTCGTACTCGCCGGAAAGCCGGCCGATCACCTGCTTCACGCGCGGGTCGATGTTGCGGGCGAAGCGCTCCAGCGATTCGAGGATGCGCACCTTCTGGTCGTCGCCGAACTGGGTGATGGGATCGATCGGCGCGTAGAGGGCATGCCCCGCGCGCACGACGGCGCGCCCGGGCTGGGCATTGCCACCGTCCGCGGCGATGGCGCGCGTCACCTTGGCGGCCGCTTCCAACGCGTCGGCGTTGATGTCGTCGGCATAGGCGAAGGCGGTCTTCTCGCCCGAAACGACGCGCACGCCCACGCCCTGGTCGATCGAATAGCTGCCGGATTTGACCTCGCCCTCCTCGAGCGTCCAGCCCTCGGAGCGGTTGTACTGGAAAAAGAGGTCCGCATCGTCGGCGCGATGGGTGAGGATGGTGCCAAAGATCCGATTGGTGGCAAGCTCGTCGATCCCGAACGGGGAGAGGAGCGTGGCCTTGGCAATCTCGAGCGGCGAAAAGTCGGCTTTGGTCACGTTTTGGTCCTATCTTCTGTCATCTTCTTCGAATGGCGCCAGCGGCTACGATGACCGCAACGCCTTGTGCGCGAGTGCCGGCAGGCTTTTCCTGATCTTAGCCTGATAAGTGGGGTTCACCCCCGCCACCACAACCCCGGAGCCTCGCGGCAACCGGTCCAGGACCACGCCCCACGGGTCGACGATCATGGTATGACCGTGGGTCTCGCGGCCGTTCACGTGGTAGCCCCCCTGGGCGGGTGCCACGACATAGGCGAGGTTCTCGATCGCGCGTGCCCGCACGAGGGTCTCCCAGTGTGCCTTCCCGGTGGTCTCGGTGAAGGCGGAAGGCACCATGATCAGGTCCACCTCCCCCATCGCCCGGTAGAGCTCGGGAAAGCGCAGGTCGTAGCATACCGAGATGCCGATGCGGCCAAAGGGCGAATCCACCACGCAGACGCGGCTGCCGGGCTCGATGGTGCGCTCCTCGCTGTAGCGCTCCTGCCCCATCTCGAAGCCGAAGAGGTGGATCTTGTCGTAGCGCGCCACGCGCTCGCCATCCTGGTCGTAGACGAGACAGGAGTTGCGCACCTTGCCCTCGATGGCGGACTCGAGGGGCACCGAGCCGCCCACGATCCACACGCGGTGCCGGCGCGCCTGGGCGGCGAGGAAATCCTGGATCGGGCCGCGGCCGTCGGGCTCGCGCACCGCGACCTTGTCCGTCTCCTTCATCCCCAGGATCGCGAAGTATTCGGGCAGCGCCACGATGCGCGCGCCCGTGGCCGCCGCGAGCGCGATCAGCCGCTCGGCCTCCTGCAGGTTGGCGGCGACGTGCGGGCCCGAGGCCATCTGGATGGCCGCCACGCGGAACATCGACTGGGTGCTGGAGAGGTGCTCGCGCAGCGCTTCGGGCGTAGCGGAGTTGCGGGTGATGATCATGGTCAGGGAACCGAGGCCTTGGCCGCGCCTTCGGACCCCGCCGGGGTGGCCCGCAGGGGCGCCGCCGACGTGCGCTGGACGTGCGGATTATCCCACGAGCCCGTGACCTGGTATTCGAAAGCCACGGCGTTTCCGATGGGGTTCTTCAGCAGCTTGGTCACGAGCAGCGTGGACAGGCCCAGCACCGGCGTGCCGAACACGGTCGCGGCGAGCGCCATGCCCTCGCTCACCTCGGGCACGACGCGCATCGTGAGCGACTGCGTCTCGTCCGGCAGCGAGACCTCTCCCGCCAGGCTCACGAAGGCGGAAGGGCCGCTGATCTCGAAGTCGTCCGTGAGCAGGATGCCGTGCGCGAGCTTCACGTCCGCCTGGATGCGGTCGAAGGCGAAGCCCTCGCTGAAGACGTCGCGAAAATCGAACGAGGCGCGGCGCGGCAGCGATTGCAGCGAGAGCAGCCCCAGCAGCTTGCCCGCGCCCGGCTCGATGCGCGCGAACTGGCCCTTCTCCGCCTTCACCTTGAAGCTGCCGGAGAGGTTCGCGACGGCGAACTCGTGCGGCAACCCGGGCCAGGCGAGCGTGCCTTCGAGGCTGCCCACGCCGCGCTTCATGTAGTCGCCGTAGCCGAACTGGCCCAGCAGGCGGCTCAGGCTCCGCGCCTCGAGGCCGAGCGTGAGCGTGGTGATGGGGCCGCCGGCGGCGCGGCGGTAGCCCCCGTGCGAGGCGAGGTGGGCGTTCTCCGAGGTGATGTCCAGCCGGTCGATGTGCCACTCCTCGCCCGCCGGCTCCGCCTTGAGATCGAGCCGGCCGAGCGTGCGGCCGCGGAAATCGAAGCGCTCCGCGGCGAGGTCGATGGCCGGGAGGTCCGGTTGGGCGGCCGGATTCGGGGCCGCCGTGGGCGTGGTGCCGGTCGCCGATTCGGGAATGGCCAGGCGCGCGAGGCGTGCGACCAGCCGGCCGTGATCCCGCGGGCTCCACTGAACGTCGCCCGCGATGAGCGGGCTGTCCAGCCGCCCGCTCCAGCCTTCGGCGCTGCGTGCGAGCTGCGCGTGCATGTTGGTGAACTCGCGGCCGAGGTAGCGGCCGCGGCCGAGCGTGAGATCGAGGCCGCGCAGCTCCACCGGGACGGGCGCCGCCTGCGGGGCCGCACCGGCCGGCGCGGCGATGAGACGCTGCCACGCGTCGATGTCGAGCACGGGCAGCTCGCCATAGAGCCACAAGCCCTCCCGCGCGGGCTCCGTCGCCGCGATCGGCTCGCCGAAGCGCATCGCCGCACGCCATTGCTCCCCCACGTGCGCGAAGCGGCCCTGCACGCCGCCTTCGAGCGTCCCGGCGATGAGCTCGCTGCCGGTGCCGAGCCGCGCGACGTTGATGGTGAGCGCCCGCGCTTCGTCCGCCGCCTTCGCCATCGGCGCGGGCAGCGTGACGGCCATGCCCTGCAGGTCGGAGGAAACGGTGACGTCCTGCCCCTGCTTGCCCGAAACGAGGCGCGCGTTCCACGCCGCCTGCCCTTCGAAGCGGCTCGCGATCGCGGCGGGCACGAAATCGGCAACCGTTTGCGCGTCGATGCGGCCCTCGAGCGTGGTGAGGACCTGGCCGTCCGGCTGCATGGCGAGCGCCACGCGTGCGGGATGGCCGAAGAGGGAGCCGGTGAGCTCCTGCGCGCGTACGCCGCGCTCGGTGAAGCCGAGGCGCCCCCGCAGCTCGCGCAGGACGAGCGAGTGCGGGCCGGTGGCGGTCGCGCCTGCGAACTCGTATTCGCCCTGGACGCGCACCGCCTGTCCCGCGGCGAGCGGGTATTCGAGGTGCAGGCGCAATCGCCCCGGTCCCTCGACCGCCACGGTGCGCGTGAAGGCGCCCGGTCCGTTCACGAGCGGCGACTCGCGCAGGAAGCGGGCGCTGTCCGCGCCGGTCGTGTCCATTTGGCCGTCGAGCGTGAGCAGTGCCGGCCGCACCGCGAGATCCTCGATCACCGCGCTCACGTCCTGCGCGTGGCTGGCGAAGATTTCCGCCTTGCGCGCGCGGATCTCGATGCGGCGGTTTTCGAGGCGCAGCGTGCCTTCGATGGCGTCGACGCCGGGCCATTCGGGGTGGTAGCGGAGCGACCCGCCGCGAAGGTCCGCCTCGACGAGGAAATGCCCCTTCGAATCGCCGCCGAACGGAAACTCGAACAGGTCGCCCTTGATCTCGAAGCTGGCGCGCGGCGAGTCGCCCGCACCGATGGAGCGCTCGAGCCAGTCGCGCACCGGGCCGATGCGGTTGGGAAGGTAGTGCGCGACACTGGTCGCCTTCACACGCGTGAGCCCGCCCTTGAGGTCGAGATAGCCGGGCGACGGCTGCCTTGCGTTGGGCAACGAGCGCCACACGCCCTTGCACGTGCCTTCCGCGTCCGCGTTGGCGAAGTGCGCCTCCTCGAGCGCAAGCTCCAGCGCGGCACCGGCGCGCTTCCAGCGTGCATGCGCCTCGAGGCGATCCATGGGCAGGGGCGCCTCGAAGACCTGCGGCAGCTCGAAGGTGCCGTTGTGCATCGCGATGCGGACCTCGCCGCCGGCGTCGGTGCCGTCGACCTGCCCGCTCACCCCGCTCACGCCGGGATAACGATCCACGGCATTGACGGCCAGGTCCTGGAAACGGCCGTGCACGCTGTAATGCGCAGCGGGCGCGGCGGCGTCCCCGGACCAGGTGACCAGCGCCTCCGTGAGGCGGCCCCGCGGCGCGAACTGCAGCGCCTTGCCCTTGAAATCCGCAGGCACCGGCAGGTAGTCCACCAGCGAGGCGACGATCTTGAGGTCGATGCCGTCGGCGCGCACTTCGCCGCGCGGCGGCTTTCCCGGCTCGGCGATGCGGGCGAGGGAGAAGTTGGCCGGCTGCGCCTCGTCGCCCGAGGGCAATCGGAAGCGCAAGCCCTCGGTGGTCACGTTGAAGCCGGTGGCCTGCGCCCGGTAGCGTGCGCGTCCCGAGATCGCCGCGAGCTCGAGCGGCAGCGCGTCGGCGGCGAGCTGCACACGGGCGTCGCGCACGGCGAGGTCGGCCACCAGCTCGCTCACCCCGTCGGAAGAAAAGAACGTCCACGTGCGCACGCTGCCCACGCCGCTGCGCAGCGTCTCCGGCACGGGCAGGTGGGTACGCAGCCGCCCGAGATCGGTATCGCGGGCCTCGGCGTAGGCCTGCCCGCGCGCCATCCAGCGCGTCCCCACGCGGTCGAGGACCACGTCGGCGCGCAGGTCGATGCGGCCGGCGAGCTCGGCCGGCGGCGTGGCGACGAGCGCGGCGCGATGATGCGTGAGGTCCTTGCGCAGCTCGATCTGCACGTTGGTGAGCCGCACCTCGGGTGCGCCCACTTTCTCGTCGACCCAGGTGAGCGTGGCGTCGTGGATGCCGAGGCTGGGCTGCGCGAGCAGCCAGGCGGTGAAGCTGCCGTCGTCGTCGGGGCTGGATGCGTTGAGCGGCTTGTCGGCCAGGTAGATGAGGCCATCCGCGCCGCGCCGCAGGTGCAGCTCCGGCCGATAGAAATCCACGTCGGCGAAGCGCACCTGGCCCGTGAGGAGCGCCCACCATGCGAGCTGCAATTCCGCGCGCTCGATCTGGAACGCGGCCTTGCCGTGGCGATCCGCGATGCGCAGGCCGCGCAACTGCAGGACCGGACGCAGCCCGCCCCAGCCGCCGGCGAGCTGGGCGACCGAGACCTGCATGCCCGAGGCCTGCTCGATCGAGGAGACGATCAGCTCGCGATAGCTGTCGATGTACGGGAAGGCCGCGTAGCGCAGCCAGAGCACGGCCGCCGCAAACGCGAACAGGACCAGGGTGACCGCGCCCGCTGCCAGCTCGAAAAGGGTTCGCGGTAAAGCCTTGATGCGGGAAGTCCTGAGGGTGAGTGCATTATTGTACCGTCCCATGATGGATCGTCCCACGCCCCTGGCATTCGGTCCCGCCCTCGAACGGACGCTGCGGCTGTCGCAGTACGTGGCACGCGTGGCGCACGCGTGGCCCGGGATCGTGGCGGAGCTGGAAGCCCGCACGGCGCGGCCCTTCAGCGGCGACGAGATGCGCGACGCACTCGGGGAAGGCGCCGACCTCGCGGCGCGGCTGCGCCACCTGCGTGCGCGCGTGATGGTCACGCTCGCGCACCGCGACCTGAACGGCCTGGCTTCGCTCGACGAAGTGTTCGCGACGATGACCGCGCTCGCCGATGCCTGCATCGAGGCCGCCGCGCGCGAGGCGCACGCGCAGGCGATGGCCGCCTTCGGTGCACCCGCGAACGGCCAGCGCCTCATCGTGGCGGCGCTGGGCAAGCTGGGCGGCCGCGAGCTCAACGTTTCCTCGGACGTGGACCTGGTCTTCCTCTATGGCGAGGACGGCCACACCGATCGCGCCAGGCCGGCCACGCACCACGAGCTCTTCGCGGCGACGGGCAAGGCGCTGATCGCGCTCCTCTCGGAGATCACGCCCGAAGGCCAGGCCTTTCGCGTGGACATGCGGCTGCGCCCGTTCGGCGACAGCGGGCCGCTGGTCGCGTCGCTGCCGGCGCTGGAGGATTACTTCGTCGCGCAGGCGCGTCCCTGGGAGCGCTATGCGTGGCTCAAGTCGCGCGTGGTCTCCGGTCCCGATGCCGGCGTGCGCGAGCGCGTCGAGCCCTTCGTCTATCGCCGCTATCTCGACTACGGGATGCTCGAGGCGTTGCGCGAGATGCACGGGCGCATCGCGGAAGCGGCGGTGCAACGGCGCAAGGCGAGCGACATCAAGATCGGCGCGGGCGGCATCCGCGAGATCGAATTCGCCGCCCAGCTCTTCCAGATCGTGCGCGGCGGCCGCGACGCGGCGCTGCGCACCACCTCCACGCGCGCCGCGTTGCGTGCGATCGCCGAGCGCGGCCTGGTCGAACGCGAACGGGTCGCCGCGCTGGAGCAGGCCTATGCGTTCCTGCGCCGGCTCGAGCACCGCCTGCAGTATTACGACGACCAGCAGACGCAGGCGCTGCCGCGCTCGCCGCAGCACCAGGCGCTGATCGCCGAGGCGATGGACTTCCCGGATTACGCGGCGCTCATGGCCGAGCTCGATCGCCATCGCGCCGTCGTGCAGCAGGCGTTCGAGGCGCTCTTCGCGAGCACGCCGGGTGACGCGCCACCGGCCGCCGCAAGCCTTGGCGCGTGGCTCTTCGATCCGCAGGCGGCACCGGATCCCGAGGGGCTCGCGGATGCGCTTTCGCGCGCGGGCCTTCGCGACAGCGCCCCGATCGCCCGCCGGCTGATCGACTTCACGCGCTCGCGCCGCTATGGCGCGCTATCGGCAGGGAGCCGCGGCAAGATCGAGAAGCTGCTGCCCGCGCTCGTGGCGGCGTGCGCGGCGCAGGGGGGCGACGAAGCCACCGCGACGCGGCTCATCGCGCTGCTGGAAGCGATCGACCGGCGCGATGCGTATTACTCGTTGCTGGTGGAGCATCCGCAGGTGCTGAGGCGCGCCGCGTCCCTCGTGGCGCGCAGCGCGTGGGCCGCAAGGCTGCTCGCGCGCCATCCCATCCTGCTGGACGAGCTCACGCGCACGGCGGCGGGGTCGAGCGCCACCGACTGGCCGGCCGAACGCGCGGCGCTCGCCTCCGAGTGCGCGGCGCTCGCGGAAGATCCGGAACGGCTCCTCGACCACCTGCGCCACTTCAAGCAGCGGCACGTGCTGCGCTTCACCATCGCGGACCTCGAAGGGGAGCTGCCGGTGATGGCGCTGTCCGACGAGCTGTCCGCCCTCGCGGATACGATCCTCGCGGTGACGCTCGACGAGGCGGCAGTGAGCCTGGGGTTCGAGAGAAAGGGCACCGGGAAATTGGGTCCCGGCCTGCGCCGGGACGTCGACGGGAAATTGGGTCCCGGCCTGCGCCGGGACGACGATGCATCGCCGGCCATTGCCGGCTTCTGCATCGTCGGCTACGGCAAGCTGGGCGGGAAGGAGCTGGGTTATGGCTCCGACCTGGACCTCATCTTCGTCTACGACGAGAGCTGCACGGCGCCACGCGACCGGCTCGCGCGCGTGGCGCAGCGCGTCATCACGTGGCTCACGAGCCTCACGGCCGCGGGCGTGCTCTACGAGGCCGACCTGAGGCTCAGGCCCGACGGCGCCTCCGGCATGCTGGTGAGCTCGCTCGCCGCGTTCGAGGAATACCAGCTGCGGCGTGCGTGGACCTGGGAGCACCAGGCGCTCACGCGTGCCCGTTTCTGTGCCGGCGACGCCGTGCCGGGAGCGGGATTCGAAGCGGTGCGCGATCGCATCCTCGCCATGCCGCGCGAGCGCTCGAAGCTCTTCGCCGAGATCGTCGCCATGCGCGAGCGCATGCGCGCCGAGCACAAGGCCGATGGGAGCGAGATCAAGCATATCGCCGGAGGCGTGATCGACCTCGAGTTCTGCGTCCAGGCACTGGTCCTCGCCGAAGGGCCGAACCACCCGGCGCTGCGCGCGAACAAGGGCAACCACATGCTGCTGCGGCGCGCGGGCGAGCTGGGATTGATCGAGCCGGGCCTTGCGAACGAAGCGGCGGATGCCTACCTCGCATTGCGTGCCCGTGCGCATCGCGGAGCCCTGAACGACGAGGAGAAGGTGCGGCTGGCGCCCGGCGAGCTGGAGGCGGAGCGCGCGGCGGTGACACGCCTCTGGGCGGCGCTTTTCGGCTAGGCCGTCGCCGGCCGCATCGCGCCGCGGCGCGAGACGAGCGGGAAGACCTGCGTGCGCCCCTTGCCCTTCATGTCCACCTCGTGCGCGGCGCCGAACTCGAAGCGTCCCTGCAGCCGGCGGTGCGTCGTGAAATCGACCTGGATGCCGCCCACCGGGGCGTCGGCGGCCATGCGGAAGGCCACGTTCACCGTGTCGCCCCACATGTCGTAGATGAATTTCTTCTTGCCGATCACGCCCGCCACCACCGGACCCGTGCCGACGCCGATGCGGATCTTCACGTTGTCGCCGGTGCGGCGGCAATACTCGTCCACCTTCTGGATCATCTCCAGCGCCATGGAGGCG
>DATMJE010000337.1:0-4583 GCA_035553995.1 Usitatibacter sp.
CTGGACGCGATCGTCTCGGGCAGTGGCTGCGTGAACGGCTCGAGGGCCGGGTTGAAGACGGACTTTTTCGTCGCCATGGCGCGTAAGGATACCGCGCGCCACGGGGAAATGGGAAAGTAGGGTCTAAAACGGTTTCGACACAGATGAACACAGATGAACACAGATAAGAGGCAAATCGGGTTGCGTGCCCATCGCCAGTGCGACCAGGTTCACGACAACATTCCAAGGCCCTTATCTGTGTTCATCTGTGTTCATCTGTGTTCCATTTGCTTTTCAATTACTCCACGGTCACGGATTTAGCGAGGTTGCGAGGCTTGTCCACATCGGTCCCGCGGCAGAGCGCTGCGTGGTACGCCAGCAGCTGCAGCGGCACGGCATGCACGATCGGAGACACGATCGGATGGTGCGGCGGCAACTGGATCACGTGCAGCGACTCGCCGTTGGTGAGGTGCGTGTCCTCGTCGGCCATCACGAAGAGCTCGCCGCCACGCGCGCGCACTTCCTGCAGGTTCGACTTGAGCTTCTCCAGCAGCGCGCCGCGCGGTGCGATGGCGATCACGGGCATCCGCGAATCGACCAACGCGAGGGGCCCGTGCTTGAGCTCGCCGGCGGGATACGCCTCGGCGTGGATGTACGAGATCTCCTTGAGTTTCAGCGCCCCTTCCATCGCGATCGGGTAGTGGATGCCGCGGCCGAGGAAGAGCGCGTGCTTGCGCATGGCGAAGCTCGCCGACCAGTCGGTCACCGCGCCCTCGGTCTCGAGCGCGCGCGTGATGACGCCCGGGAGCGTGCGCATGGCCTCGAGCATGTCGGCCTCCTTGCCCGCCGAGAGCTTGCCGCGCAGCTTGGCGAGCGTGAGCGACAGCAGCAGCAGGGCGGCAAGCTGCGTCGTGAACGCCTTGGTCGACGCCACCCCGATCTCGGGGCCTGCACGCGTGAGGAAGCGCAGCTTCGTCATGCGCACCAGCGCGGATTCGGCCACGTTGCAGATGCCGAGCGTGTACTCCTGGCCGAGCGACCGCGCGTGCTCCACCGCCGCGATGGTGTCCGCGGTCTCGCCCGATTGCGAGATGCCGATCACCAGCGTCTTCGGGTTCGGCACCGACTGCCGGTAGCGGTATTCGCTCGCGATCTCCACGTTGCACGGGATGCCTGCGAGGCCCTCGATCCACTGGCGTCCCACCAGGCCCGCGTGGCTGCTGGTGCCGCACGCGAGGATCAGCACGTTCTCGACGTCGCCGAGGATCTTGTCGGCGCCGGCGCCGAAGAGGCCGGGGTTGATCTGCTTCGTGTTCACCGCGAGCTCGAGCGTGTCCGCGATGGCGCGCGGCTGCTCGAAGATCTCCTTCTGCATGTAGTGCGAGTAGGCGCCGAGCTCCACCGATTCGGCGGAAAGCTGCGTGTGGTGGAGCGGGCGCTGGATGCGCCGGCCGCTCGCCTTCTCGATGATCTTCACCGCCTCGTGGCTCACCTCGGCGCAGTCGCCCTCGTCGAGGTAGATCACCTGCTGCGTCACCTGCAGCAGGGCGGAGGTGTCCGAGGCGGCGAAGTTCTCGTCCTTGCCCAGCCCGATCAGCAGCGGCGCGCCCATGCGCGCGCAGACGATGCGGCTGGGATCGCGCTCGGCGATGACGGCGATGGCGTACGCGCCCTGCAGTTGCGTGATGCTGCGGCGCACCGACTCGAGCAGGCCGAAGCCTTCCTCGGTGTGCGAGTGCACGAGGTGCGCGATCACCTCCGAATCGGTCTCGGACATGAACTGGTAGCCCATGTTGCGCAGCTTGGCGCGCATCTCCTCGTGGTTCTCGATGATGCCGTTGTGCACCACGGAGATGCCGCCGCTCACGTGCGGATGCGCGTTGCTCTCCGAAGGTGCGCCATGGGTGGCCCAGCGCGTGTGCGCGATGCCGATGTTGCCGGTGAGCGCGCGCTGCTGCACGAGCTTGCCCAGCTGGGCCACGCGCCCGGTGCTGCGCAGGCGCTGCAGCCCCTGGTTCACGACCGCGAGGCCGGCGGAGTCGTAGCCGCGGTATTCGAGCCGCTTCAGGCCCTCGAGGAGGATGGGCACCACGTCACGGCGCGCGATGGCGCCTACGATTCCACACATTGTCTAGTCTCCGGAGATCGAAGAAAGGGTCATTGAGGCCGGCGTGAAGACGCCGGGATGCGATTGGTCGATGGCGGCCACGAGGGTCACCAGCACGAACGCCCAGATCGGCCACCGTCCGCCGACCGCGAGCCACACCATGAAGGTCACGGCACCGAAGACGAGGAAGACGAGGGCAGCGGTCATGGCGTGGCCTCCTGGGTAGCGCGTTGGTAGACGTCCTCGAGGCGGACGATGTCGTCCTCGCCGAGGTAGCTCCCGGTCTGCACCTCGATCAGCTGCAGCGGGATCTTTCCGGGGTTCTCGAGCCGGTGGACCTGCCCCAGCTCGATGTAGATCGACTGGTTCTCCGTGAGCAGCAGCACCTGCTCGCCGCGCGTGACGCGCGCGGTGCCGCTCACGATGATCCAGTGCTCGGCGCGATGGTGGTGGAGCTGCAGCGAGAGCTTGCCGCCGGGGGCCACGGTGATGCGCTTCACGCGGAAGCGCTCGCCCTGGTCGATGTCCTCGTAGGTGCCCCACGGCCGGTGCACGAGCCGGTGGTTGCGATGCTCGCTGCGGCCGGTCGCACGCAGCTGCTCGACCGCCTCGCGCACGCGTTGCGTGTCGCCGCGGCGCGCGACGAGAACCGCGTCGGGCGTCTCGACCACGACCGTGTCCTCGAGGCCGATGCCGACCACCAGCCGGTGGCTCGCGTGGATGTAGCTGTTGCCGACGCCGTGCACCTGCACGTCGCCGTGGAAATCGTTGCCCTCGCCGTCGCGCTCGGCGCGGTCCCAGAGCGCGTCCCACGAGCCGATGTCCGACCAGCGGAAGCGCGCCGGCACCATGGCGGCGAGCTGCGTGCGCTCGAGCACCGCGTGGTCCACGGACATCGAGCGGCATTTCTCGAACGCGGCGCGATCGATGCGGCGGCACACGCCCTCCGCGCGCGTGCGGGCCGAGACCTCGCGGCAACACGCGGCGAGCTCCGGCTCCAGCCGCTCGAGCTCGTCGAGGAAGGCGCGCGCGCCGAACAGGAACATGCCGCTGTTCCAGTAGTGGCGGCCGCTTTGCACCAGGCGAGTCGCGATCTCGAGCTCGGGCTTCTCGACGAACGCCGCCACCTGGGCACAGCCCGGCGCTGTCGCAAGCTCGCCGCCGCGCTCGATGTAGCCGTAGCCCGTCTCCGCCCAGCGCGGCTCGATGCCGAAGATGACGAGGCGCC
Organism: Usitatibacter sp.; assembly: GCA_035553995.1. Lineage (GTDB taxonomy): Bacteria > Pseudomonadota > Gammaproteobacteria > Burkholderiales > Usitatibacteraceae > Usitatibacter. Next base: position 3,315 of record DATMJE010000337.1, read on the forward strand.
CCTGGCGGGCCGCCGATTCGCCGCGGCGCACGGCCTCGGCGAACGCCTCGCGGTCGGGAATGTCGTGGTCGGCGGCGACGATGAGCAGCACCGCTTCCGGATCCTCGCGCACGATGTCGTTGGCCACCAGCGCCACGGCGGGCGCGGTGCTGCGCCCCACGGGCTCGAGGTAGAGCGCGCGCAGCGGCGAGGCCGTACGCTGCGCCTGCTCGAGCGCGAGGAAGCGCTGGTCCTCGTTCGCGACCACCGTGACGGGGCCGGCGCCGGAGACGGCGCACACGCGCGCGATCGTCTCCTCGAAGGGCGAGCGACCGTCGAGCAGCGGCAGGTATTGCTTCGGGTAAGTCTCGCGCGACATCGGCCACAGGCGCGTGCCGCTGCCTCCCGCGAGCACGACAGGGTAGAGGGCCATGGGGTCTCCTTGGGTCCTTAGTAGGCGGTTTCCTGCCGCTTGAAGACCACGAAGACGGTCTTCCAGATGATCGAGAGGTCGAGCCGCAGCGACCAGTGGCGCAGGTAGTCGAGGTCGTACTCGATGCGCGCCTTCATCTTGTCCACCGTGTCGGTCTCGCCGCGCAGGCCGTTCACCTGGGCCCAGCCGGTGATGCCCGGCTTCACCTTGTGGCGGATCATGTAGCTCTTGATGAGCTTGCGGTACATCTCGTTGTGCGCCACCGCGTGCGGGCGGGGGCCCACGATGCTCATGCGCCCCTGCAGCACGTTGATGAACTGCGGCAGCTCGTCGAGCGAGGTCTTGCGGATGAAGGCGCCGAAGGGTGTCACGCGCGTGTCGTTCTTCGTCGCCTGGCGGATGACGGGGCCGTCCTCGGTGACCGTCATCGAGCGGAACTTGTAGACGATGATCTCCTGCCCGTCGAGCCCGTAGCGGCGCTGGCGGAAGAGGATCGGGCCGGGCGAGGAGAGCTTCACGCCGAGCGAGAGTGCGACCATCAGCGGCGAGATCAGCAGCAGGATGAAGCTCGCCAGCACGATGTCGGAGGCGCGCTTGATCATGCCGTTCACGCCGTAGAAGGGCGTCTCGCACACGGCGAGCACCGGGATGCCGCCGATGGTGTCCATGCGCGCCTGGATGAGGTCGAAGAGGAAGATGTCCGGCGTGAAGTAGACCGAGGCGGTGGTGTCGTGCAGCTCGTCGAGGAGCTTCAGGATGCGCGGCTGCGAAGCCATCGGCAGCGTGATGTAGATGAGGTCGACCTTGTTCTGCTTCACGTACTCGGCGAGCTTGTCGGTGCCGCCGAGCAGCTTGGT
>DATMJE010000338.1:0-23278 GCA_035553995.1 Usitatibacter sp.
CGAGGCGAACACGCTCGGATCCAAGTCCGTGTCGAACGAGATCACGCGCATCTCGGTGGAGCTCAAGGTGCTCATCGAGCAGATGCGGGAGCAGGTGCAGAACATTGAGTGAGAAGGGGAAGCTAGGAGGCGCCGGCCGTAAAGCGGCGCAAGGCGCAAGGCCCAGGACCCAAGCGCTGGGCGCCATCGCCACATGACCACGGCTTTTTCTTGCGCCTTGCGCCTTGTGCCTTGTGCCTCTTGCGCCTTGCGCCCCGCGTTTTGCCGCCTTGCCCCTTGCGCCTCTTGCGCCTTGTGCCCTGTACCTTGCGCCCTTCTTGCGCCTTGCGCCCTTTATGCCCGGTAACCTCTTCGTCATCGTCGCGCCCTCGGGCGCGGGCAAGACCAGCCTCGTGAACGAGCTGCTGCAGCGCGAGCCGAACATCCGGCTGTCGATCTCGTTCACGACGCGACAGCCGCGCGAAGGCGAGCTGCAAGGGCGCGAGTATCATTTCGTGACGCGCGCGGCGTTCGAGAAGATGATCGCGAGCGGCGATTTCCTCGAGCACGCGAACGTGTTCGGGAACTACTACGGCACCAGCCGCCGCTGGATCGAGGAGCAGCTCGCCGGCGAGCATGACGTGCTGCTGGAGATCGACTGGCAGGGTGCGCAGCAGGTCCGGAAGCTCTTCGCGCACATGGTCGGCATCTTCATCATGCCCCCCTCGCTGGCGGAGCTGCGCCGCCGGCTGGAACGCCGTGGCAAGGACGCGCCGGAGACCATCGAGCGCCGCCTTTCGGGGGCCCGCGAGGATATCTCCCATGTTCTTGAATTTGAATATATAATTGTAAACGAGAGCTTCGACTCGGCAGCCACGGACCTGCACGCCGTCGTTCGCGCCACCCACGTGTCGCGGGCGCAGCAGGCCGTTCGCCTTGAAAAGCTCGTGAACGAATTCAGGTAAACGGAGAAACCCCATGGCCCGCATCACCGTCGACGATTGCATCAAGTTCATCCCGAACCGCTTCGAGCTCACCCTTGCGGCCACCAACCGCGCGCGCCAGATCGCGCTCGGGGCCACGCCCCTCGTGGAAGCCAACAAGGACAAGCCCACGGTGATCGCGTTGCGCGAGATCGCGGGTGCCAAGGTCGGACGCGAGCTGCTGAACCCGCCCGTTCCCACCCCGCCGGTGATCTGAAACCGCCCGGGTGCCACCGGGGTCAGACTTGAAGCTCACTGATCCCGAACCCCACATGCCGCCCGCGCTCGGCGTCCAGACCGTCGCAGCAGGAGCCCCCAGGGCCTCCGGCGTTTCATTGCCCGGCCCGGGCCCGGAGGAGCTCACGCAGGCCCTGGGCTACCTCAAGCCTTCCGACATCGAGCAGATCGAGCGTGCCTACCAGGTGGCACGCCAGGCGCACGCCGGCCAGTACCGGCAGAGCGGCGAGCCATACATCACCCATCCGCTGGCGGTCGCGAAGCTGCTGGCGGAGTGGCACCTGGACCCGCAGGCCCTCATGGCAGCCCTCCTCCACGACGTGGTCGAGGACACCGCCACCACCAAGTCGGAGATCCTGCGCACCTTCGGCCGGTCGGTCGCCGAGCTGGTCGACGGCGTCTCCAAGATCGACCGCATCGAGTTCCAGTCGCTGCAGCAGGCGCAGGCCGAGAATTTCCGCAAGATGCTGCTCGCGATGGCGCGCGACGTGCGCGTCATCCTCATCAAGCTCGCGGACCGGCTGCACAACATGCGCACGCTCGATGCCGTGCCGCCGAACAAGCAGGAGCGCATCGCGCGCGAGACGCTCGACATCTACGCGCCCATCGCCAATCGCCTCGGCCTCATCTCGATCTACTACGAGCTCGAGGACCTCGGCTTCCATTACCTGCACCCCACGCGCTTCCGCGTGCTCGAGAAGGCGCTGCGCAAGGCGCGCGGCAACCGGCGCGATGCCGTCGGCCGCATCCAGGATGCGATCCAGAAGCGCCTCTCGGATTTCAGGGTCGAGGCGCAGGTCACCGGCCGCGAGAAGCACATCTCCTCGATCTACAAGAAGATGCAGGAGAAGAACATCTCGTTCTCCGAGGTGTTCGACATCTACGGCTTCCGCATCATCGTGCCCGACGTGGCGAGCTGCTACCTCGCCATGGGCGCGCTGCACACCTTCTACAAGCCGATCCCCGGCAAGTTCAAGGACTACATCGCCATCCCGAAGGCGAACGGCTACCAGTCGCTGCACACCACGCTCTTCGGGCCCTACGGCATGCCGATCGAGATCCAGATCCGCACGCAGGAGATGCACAAGGTGGCCGAGGCCGGCGTGGCCTCCCACTGGATCTACAAGACCGCGGACAGCGACAACCGCGACGTCCAGCTCAAGACGCACCAATGGCTGCAGTCGCTGCTGGAGATCCAGAGCGAATCGGGCGACGCGCTCGAATTCCTCGAGCACATCAAGGTGGACCTCTTTCCCGACGAGGTCTACGTGTTCTCGCCGAAAGGCAAGATCTTCGCGCTGCCCAAGGGCGCCACGCCCATCGATTTCGCCTACGCCGTGCACACGGACGTGGGCAACCATTGCATCGCCGCCAAGGTCGACGGCGAGCCGGTGCCGCTCGGCACGGTGCTGCGCAACGGCAACCGCGTCGAGATCGTGAGCGACTCGCACGCGCGGCCGAACCCGGTGTGGCTGTCGTACGTCGCCACCGGCAAGGCGCGCTCGCACATCCGCCATTACCTCAAGACCATGCAGCTGCAGGAGTCCGCCGAGGTGGGCGAGCTGCTGCTGGTGCAGGCGCTGCGCTCGCTCAAGGCGAGCCCCGACGAGATCGGCGACGCGCACTGGCAGCGTTTCTTCAAGGGCGATGCCGCCAAGTCCCGCGAGGAGGTCCTGGCCGACATCGGGCTCGGCAAGCGGCTCGCCGTCGTCGTGGCGAAGAAGCTGCTCTCCATCGGCGACCCGTCCGCGGACGGCGACCATCGGCTGGATCCGATCACCATCCGCGGCACCGAGGGGCTGGCGATCCAGTTCGCGCCGTGCTGCCGTCCGATCCCCGGTGACCCGATCATCGCCCAGATCAAGAAGGGCCAGGGCCTCGTCGTGCACACGCACGATTGCCCCGCCATCCATCCGTTCCACTTCGATCCGGAGAAATGGGTCGACGTGCAATGGGACGCCTTCTCCGACAAGCTCTTCGACGTGAACGTGCGCCTGGTGGCGAACAACCATCGCGGCGTGCTCGCGCGCCTGGCCGCCGAGGTTTCCGAGGCCGACTCGAACATCGACCACATCGAGACCGAGCAGCGCGAGAGCCCCGCGTTCACGACGGTGGTGTTCACCATCCAGGTCCGCAACCGCATGCACCTCGCGCACGTCTTCCGGCGCCTGCGCCGGATTCCCGAAGTCGTGCGCATCAACCGCTTGAAGAAGAAGCAGCCATGAGATCGATCACCACGCCCGAGGCGCCCGCCGCCATCGGCACCTACTCGCAGGCCGTGCGCGCCGGCGATTTCGTCTTCCTCTCCGGGCAGATCCCGCTGGAGCCGAAGTCGATGCAGCTGGTGCAGGGTGCATTCGAGGACCGCGTGAAGCGCGTGTTCGACAACCTGCGCGCCGTCTGCCGCGAGGCCGGCGGCGACCTCGACCGCGTCGTGCGCGTCACCGTCTTCCTCACCGACCTCGCCAACTTCGCCAAGGTGAACGAGGTGATGGCGGCGTACTTCAACGAGCCGTATCCCGCCCGCGCCGCGGTGGGCGTGGCATCCCTGCCGCGCGGCACCGACGTCGAGATCGACGCCATCATGCATCTCGGGGCGAACGAGGAGTCCGAGGTTCCCGCAGCCGCCGCGGCCGCTGCCGTGCCGCCGCGCTCGAGCTAGTCTCCGCGGACTTGGCGAACGCCCGGCTGCGCTCGAGACCCGCGGCGCGAGCGGCCGCCCCGGCGGCCGAGCCGAAGGACGCGATCGCCGAAAAGCTCGCGAAGCTGGGCATCCACGGCAAGCGCGATCTCGTCCTGCACCTGCCGCTGCGCTACGAAGATGAAACGCGCGTCACCCCGCTCGCGGCCGTGCGTCCCGGCGAGCCCGCGCTGGTGGAAGCCGAGGTGGTCGATGCGGAGGTGAAGTTCCGTCCGCGCCGCTCGCTCGTCGTGAAGATGGCCGAGGACGGCGGGCGCACCCTGTGGGTCCGTTTCCTCAACTTCTATCCGAGCCAGGTGAAGCAGTTCGCGGCCGGGAAGCGCATGCGCCTCTTCGGCGAGGTGCGCGCCGGATTCTTCGGCGACGAGATGGTGCATCCGAAATATCGCGCGGTCGCGAAGGGCGAGGCGCTGCCGCAGTCGCTGACACCGGTGTATCCCACCACCGCGGGACTCTCGCAGGCGCAACTGCGCGGCATGATCGAGCGCGCCCTGGATGCCGTGGAGCTCGGGGACACGCTCGACGCCGCCCTGGTGAAACGCCTCGGGCTGCGGGGCTTTCGCGACAGCGTGCTGCTGCTGCACCGCCCGCCGCCGGACGTGGACGCCGCGCGGCTCGAGGACCGCACCCATTGGGCGTGGCGGCGGCTCAAGTTCGACGAGCTCCTCGCGCAGCAGCTCGCCATGCGCATCGCCTATCGCGAGCGGCGCGGCAAGAGCGCGCCGCCGCTTCCCGACGCCCACACGCTCACCAATGCGCTGGTGAAGTCGCTGCCGTTTCCGCTCACACGCGCACAACGCGTGGCGCAGCAGGCGATCGCGAAGGACCTCGCACACCCGCACCCCATGCGCCGCCTGCTGCAGGGCGATGTCGGCAGCGGCAAGACGCTGGTCGCGGCGCTGGCGGCGCTGCAATGCATCGAGAACGGCTGGCAGGCCGCGATCATGGCGCCCACCGAGATTCTCGCCGAGCAGCATTACCTCAAGCTGCGGCACTGGCTGGAGCCGCTCGGGGTGAAGGTCGCCTGGCTCGCCGGCAGCCTCAAGCCGCGCGACAGGAAGGCCGCCATGGAAGCGATCGCGCGCGGCGACACGCAGCTCGCCATCGGCACGCATGCGCTCTTCCAGGAGGGCGTGGACTTCGCGCGCCTCGGGCTCGCGATCGTCGACGAGCAGCACCGCTTCGGCGTGGAGCAGCGCCTGGCGCTGGTGGCGAAGGGCGGCGGCGAGCCGCACCAGCTCATGATGAGCGCCACACCCATCCCGCGCACGCTGTCGATGAGCTACTTCGCGGACCTGGACGTGACCGTCATCGACGAGATGCCGCCGGGGCGCACGCCGGTGGTCACCAAGCTCGTCTCCGAGGAACGCCGCGACGAGGTGGTGGAGCGCGTGCGTGCGAGCTGCAGCGAGGGCGCGCAGGCGTACTGGGTGTGCCCGCTCATCGAGGAATCCGACACGCTGCAGCTGCAGACCGCGATCGAGACGTTCGAGACATTGCGCGCCACTTTCCCGGACCTCGCCGTGGGCCTCGTGCATGGGCGGCTCAAGCCCGCCGAGAAGGCGCAGGTGATGGAGGACTTCAAGGCGCGCCGCATCCAGCTCCTCGTGGCGACCACCGTGATCGAGGTCGGCGTGGACGTCCCCAACGCAACGCTCATGGTGATCGAGCATGCCGAGCGCATGGGGCTCGCGCAGCTCCACCAGCTGCGCGGGCGCGTCGGACGCGGCTCGCAGCAGAGCCTCGCGATCCTGCTCTACTACCAGCCCTTGTCGGATACGGCACGGCAGCGGCTGAAAATCATCTACGAGAACAACGACGGCTTCGAGATCGCCCGCCAGGACCTGCAGCTGCGCGGGCCGGGAGAGTTCCTCGGTGCGCGCCAGAGCGGCGCGCCGCTGCTGCGCTTCGCCGACCTCGAGCGCGACGCGGAGCTCGTCGAGGTCGCGCGCAACGTGGCCGACGAGCTCATCGCGGCCGGCTCGCACGTGGTCGCGAACCACCTGGACCGGTGGCTGGGCTCGCGCCGGTTCTACCTCAAGGCATGAACGCCTTCCTCGCGCGCCTCGACGCCTACGAGAAGCTGGTGCGGCTCGACAAGCCCATCGGCATCCTGCTGCTGCTGTGGCCGACGCTGTGGGGGCTGTGGCTGGCGGCCGCTCCGGCACGTCCGCCGCTCATGCTCACGTGGCTCTTCATCCTCGGCACGGTGCTCATGCGTTCGGCGGGCTGCGCGATCAACGATTACGCCGACCGCGACTTCGACCGCGAGGTCGAGCGCACGAAGATGCGCCCGCTCGCCGCGCGCGTGATCCGCCCGTGGGAGGCGCTCGTGGTGGCGGCGTTGCTGGCGCTCGCCGCTTTCGGCATCGTGCTCACGATGAACCGCCTCACCATCGCGCTCGCCTTCGCGGCGCTCGCGATCGCCGCGATCTATCCGTTCACCAAGCGCTTCTTCTGGATGCCGCAGGCCTGGCTGGGGGTTGCCTTCGGCTTCGGCATCCCGATGGCGTTCGCCGCGGAGCTGGACCGCGTGCCGCCGCTCGCATGGGCCCTCCTCGGCGCGAATATCCTCTGGACCATCGCCTACGACACCGAATATGCGATGGTGGACCGCAACGACGACCTGCGCACCGGCATCCGCACCTCGGCGATCTTCTTCGGCCGGCACGACGTCGCCGCGGTGATGGGCTGCTATACGCTGTTCCTCGCGGCCATGGTCGGCATCGGGCAATGGCAGCGCTATGGACCCGCCTACTTCGCCGGCCTTATCGTCGCCGCGCTCATCGCCGCGTACCACTACCGCCTCATCCGCGGTCGCACGCGCGAAGGCTGCTTCCGCGCGTTCCGCCACAACAACTGGCTCGGTGCCGCGGTGTTCGCGGGCATCGCCGCCGACCAGGCGCTGCGCGCCGCGTGATCGCCGTCATCCACGCGCATCCCTATCCGAGCCGCTCGCGGGCCGGTGCCGCGCTCCTGCGCGCGCTGGAAGGCCTGCCGGATCTCGAAGTGCGCTCGCTCTATCGGCTCTATCCCGACTTCGACATCGACGCCGATGCCGAGCGCCGCGCGGTCGAGGCCGCGCGCCTGCTGGTCTTCACGCACCCGATCTACTGGTACACGACGCCGGCTCTCCTCAAGCACTGGTTCGACCAGGTGCTGGTGCGCGGCTGGGCCTATGGCGACGGCGGCACGGCGCTGCACGGCAAGGCGTGCCTGTGGGCACCCACGACCGGCGGCGACGAGGCGGCCTATTCGGCGAGCGGCCGGCATGCGCGGCCCTTCGCGGCGTTCGTGCCGGTGGTCGAGCAGACCGCGCGCTATTGCGGCATGCGCTGGCTCGAGCCCTTCGTGCTCTACGGCGCGCATCGCATGGACGAGCGCTCGCTCGAATCCGCGGGGCAGGCGCTGCGCATGCGCATCGAGGCGCACATGGCGGAGTACCTCCATGCGTGAGGCGCTCGTCTTCCTCGCCGCCGCCGTGGTGTGCGTTCCGGTCGCGGCGCGGCTGGGCCTGGGCTCGGTGCTGGGTTACCTCATCGCCGGGGCCGCCATCGGTCCGTGGGGCCTCGGGCTCGCCGGTGACGTGACCGCCACGCAGGCGCTCGCCGAGCTGGGCGTCGTGCTCATGCTCTTCGTGATCGGCATCGAGCTCGATCCGCGGCGGCTCGCGGCGATGCGTCGCGAGGTGTTCGGCTACGGCACCGTGCAGATGGCGGCATGCGGTGCCACGCTCGCGGCGTTCCTGCTGGCGCTGGGACTGCCGTGGCAGGCGGCGCTCATCGGCGGGCTGGCCCTGGCGCTCTCGTCGACCGCGATCGCGGTGCAGGCGATGACGGAGCGCAACGAGCTGCGCACGCCGACCGGAAACACGTCGTTCGGCATCCTGCTCTTCCAGGACATGGCGGCGATCCCGCTGATCGCGCTGGTGCCGTTGCTGGGCCACGTGGACCGCATGGACGCGCGCCCGGTGTGGGAAAAGCTCGCCCTGGGAATCGCCGCCATCGCGGGCGTGGTCGTGATCGGCCGCTACCTCACGCGCCCGGTGCTGCGCGTGCTGGCGAAGGTGCGCCTGCGCGAGCTCTTCACCGCGTTCGCGCTGCTGCTCGTGCTGGGCATCGCGGAGCTGGTGTCGCTCGCCGGGTTGTCGATGGGGCTGGGCGCCTTCCTCGCCGGGGTGCTGCTCGCGGATTCCGAGTTCCGCCACGCGCTCGAAAGCGACATCGAGCCCTTCAAGGGCCTGCTGCTCGGGCTCTTCTTCATCTCCGTCGGAATGACCATCGACTTCGGCCTTCTCGCGCGCCAGCCCGCGATGGTCGCGTTGCTCGTGGGCGGATTCATGGCGGTCAAGATCGGCACGCTCTGGGTGGTGGCGCGCACGATCGGCATCATCGGCAGCGAACGCTGGCTCTTCGCCTTCATGCTGTCGCAGGCGGGCGAGTTCGGCTTCGTCGTGTTCGCCGCCGCGCGCGGGGCCGACGTGATCTCGCCCGGATGGGAGGGCCTGTTCACCGTCGCGATCGCGTTGTCGATGGCGATGACGCCGCTCGCCCTCATCGCGCACGACCGCCTCATCTGCCGGCGCGCACGGGCGAGCCGCGCCGCCGATACCATCGACGCCACGGGGCCCGTCATCATCGCGGGGTTCGGGCGCTTCGGCCAGATCGTGGGACGCCTGCTGCTCGCCAACGAGATCCGCCCGGTGGTGCTCGACCACGATGCCGACCAGGTGGAATCGCTGCGCAAGTTCGGCTATCGCGTCTTCTACGGCGACGCCACGCGCCTCGACCTCCTCGAGACGGCCGGTGCCGCGCACGCGCGCCTGCTGGTGAATGCGATCGACGGCATCGAGGACAGCCTCGCCCTCGTGGACCGCGTGCGCGCCAACTTTCCGGGCCTGCGCATCATCAGCCGCGCGCGCAACGTGTCGCACTACCTCGAGCTGCGGCTGCGCGGCGTGGAAGTGATCGAGCGCGAGACGTTCGAGTCGGCGTTGAGGGCGGGGCGCGCCGCGCTGGAGGCCATGGGCATCGACCGCTTCCGCGCGCGCGAGATGGCCGATATCTTCCGCCGCCACAACCTCGCCACCGTGGAATCGCAGCTCGCCGTGTACCAGGACGAGACGCGCTACATGGCGGCCGCGAAGGCCGGGCGCGAGGAGCTGGAGCAGCAATTCGCGCGCGACCGCGAGCGCTTCGAGCGCGAGCACGGCAGCGGCTGGCGCTGAACGTGAAGGCGGCAGCGCTCCTCGCCGTCATGCTGCTCGCCGCTTGCCAAGGCGAGGGCACGGCGCCGGGCGTCCTGCGAGTGAGTGCCATACCCGACCAGGACGCGCCGAACGTGAAGGCGCAGCACTGGCCCCTGATCCAGCTCGTGTGCGGGGCGCTCGCCGTGCGCTGCGAGTGGGTCCGGCTCGATACCTACGATGCGGTGGTCGATTCGCTCGGCAACGGCAGCATCGACCTCGCCTTCCTCGGCGGTGCCACCTACTGGCGTGCGCACACGGCGCATGGCGCGAAGGCCATCGCGATCCGCGACGTGGACGCGCAGTTCTCCTCGGCGATCGTGGTGCGCCAGGATTCGCCGGCGAGGAACCTGCAGGACCTGGCCCATGCGCGGCTCCTCTTCGGCAACCGTGCCTCGACGTCGGGACATGTCATGGCGCGGCATTTCCTGGTCCGCGAGGGCATCCAGCCGGAGCTCTTCTTCTCGAAGGTCGATTACTCGGGACAGCACGATGCGACGCTCGCGGCGGTGGCCGACGGGCTCGCCGATGCGGGCGTGGTGAACTCGTCGATCGCACACCAGGCGCTGGGACGCGGCGGACGTTACGAGCGACGCCTGCGCATCGTCTGGCTGTCGCCCACTTACGTGGACTATGTGTGGGCGGTACGGCCCGGGCTGCCGCGCAGCTTCCAGGCCGCGCTCGTGGATGCATTCCTCGACCTCGACCGCGAATCGGCCGAGCAGGCGCCGGCATTGCGGGCGGAAGGCGCCGGCGGCTTCCTGCCCGACGGCACGGGCGATTACGACGAGGTCGGCCGGGCGATCGCGGCGATGCCGGCCCGATGAGCAGCGCCCCGAAGCCGTGGCAGGCGGGCCTCGCGATCGCTCGCGAGGTGCGCCGCGCGATCACGGCGGTCGTCGCCGGCGCGGTGATGCTGTCGCTGCTGGTGGTCGCGGTGCATCGTGGCATCGCCTGGACCGACGACCTGGAGAACCAGTACCACCGGCGCGCCGCGGCGCTCGCCGATCGGCTCTATCTCACGCTGCACGGGGTGCTGATGCCGATCGGCCTCGAGGATGCGGACGCCTCGCAGCTGCGGGAGCCCGAGCTGTTCGCCGAGGAGGCGGAACGCACCTACGTCGAAGCGCTGGAGCTTTCGCAGGAGCTCACTGCACTGCACCGGCGATATGCGGAGCTCGGCGGCTACGAGCGTTCGATGCAACGCCTCGCGCGCGCGACGGACCGGCTCGAGCGCCTGCATCGCTCGCGCGCCGACGACCGCCTGGCCTTCGCGCTCGACCTCTCCACCTCGCCCACCTACCTGGAGATGGTCGCGCTGCAGATCCGGCGGCAGCACGAGGCCTCGCTCGGGAAGCTGCTCGAGGCGCGCCAGAAGCTCATGATCGCGCTCGAGATCGTCGGCGTGCTGGTGCTGGTCGCGATCGTGCTGGTCGCGCGCGGTTACGTGCGGCGCAGCTTCGCCGCGGTGAACGCGATCCTCGCCAACGATGCGCGCCGCAGCCTCCAGCTTTCGGACAGCCGCGACGCGCTCGAGGCGGCGCTGCGCGAGCGCGACGTGCTGCGGCAGGGCGCGGAGGCCGTTTCCGCGAGTACGCTTGCGCCTGGACCGTGGACCCACCGCCCGGAGGACGCGCCGATGAAGACACTTTTTCTCGAAGACCTCACGCCCGGCCGCCATTTCGGCTCGCGTGAGATCACCGTCGACGAAGAGCGCATCCGCAGCTTCGCCGCCGAGTTCGATCCGCAGCCCTTCCACCTCGATCACGCGGCCGCGAGGGGCACGATGTTCGGCGGGCTCGCCGCGAGCGGCTGGCACACCGCGGCGCTCACGATGCGGCTGCTGGTCGAAAGCGAGCTCAGGCCCGACGGCGGCCTCATCGGCGCGGGCTTCGACGAGCTGCGCTGGCTGCGTCCCGTCCGCCCGGCGGACCGCCTGCATCTCGATGTCGAGGTGCTGGAGGCGCGCGCGTCGCGCTCGAAACCCGACCAGGGCATCGTGAAGATCCGTACCACCACCCTCAACCAGGACGGCGAGCCGGTGCAGGTGAGCGTGGGCAACATCCTCGTGCGGCGGAGGGAACCGGCATGAAAGCGGCGTCGATCGTCGTCGTCCTCGCCGTGGCGGCGATGCTGGCCGGCTGCGGCACCACGCACGCGACCGTCGAGACCAGCCGCGGCGAGCAGCTCATGCTGCTGGGGTTCGACCCGGTCGCGTACTTCACCGACGGCAAGCCGGTCCGCGGCACGCACACGCTCGCTGCCTCGCACGAAGGGCGCACGTATTACTTCGCCACGCCGGAGCACCGCGAGGCGTTCCGCACGGCCCCCGCGAAATACGAGCCGCAATATGGCGGCTTCTGCTCCGATGGCGCGCCCTATGCGGTGAAGCTGGGCAGCGATCCCACGCAGTTCGAGATCCGCGACGGGCGGCTCTTCATCTTCGGCGACATCATCGGCCACGAGTTCTGGCTCCTCGACGAGCGCGGCAACGTCGCGCACGCCGACCAGGTGTGGCCCTCGATCCGCGACGAGGGATGGCGCTACGCCACGCTCAAGGCCTGGATCTTCAAGGTGCCGTGGTACCGCACGGGCCCGAGCCTCATGGCCGAATGGCGCGAGAAACATCCGGGCCGCACGCTCGACTTCGACACTGGCGGTGCCATGAAGAACCTGGTGCTCGAGTATCCCGGCTGGCGCGCGCGCGAAGGCTTCGGCCAGCCGCGCCTCGGCGTCCCGGGCGAGCCCGACGATCCCGCGCTGCATTGACCTGCGCGGGCGCGCACCACGCATGACGTAAGATTCGGCCCCATGGCCCCCAACACCTGGCTCGTCGCCGGCCTGCGCACTCCGTTCGCGCGTGTCGACGGAGCGCTCATGTCGCTCGATGCGGTGGCGCTGTCGGTACCGGTCGCCCAGGCGATGGCGGCGCAGCTCGCGGCGGGCGACCGGCCGGACCTCCTCGTGTGGGGCACCGTCATGCCGAACCTCGGCGTGAGCAACATCGCGCGCGAGGTGGTGCTCGATGCGAAGCTCGCGCCCGCGACACCGGCGTTCTCGACCGTGATGGCGTGCTCCACCAGCATGGCGGCGGTGTTCGAGGCGTCGGGCCTGCTGGGCGCGGACATCGGTGTCGTCCTCTGCGGCGGCGTGGAAAGCATGAGCCGCGTGCAGCTCGGGCTCACGCAAGGCCTCTCCGACTGGATACGGCGGCTCACGCAGGCGCGCACCATCGGCCAGCGCCTCGACCGCGCCACGGAGCTGCGCTGGCGCGACGTGCGCCTGCACATCCCGAGCGTCACCAATCGCGCGACCGGCCGCAGCATGGGCGAGCACTGCGAGGACATGGCGAGGCAGTGGAACATCGCCCGCGCGGACCAGGATCGCGTGGCGCTCGCCTCCCACCAGCGGGCGGTGACGGCGATGGCCACGGGCTTCTTCGACGACCTCGTGATCGCCGTCGCCGGCACGACGCGCGACGGCCTGCCGCGCGCCGACACCTCGGAGCGCAAGCTCGCATCGCTGGCACCTGCGTTCGATCGCACCAGCGGCAAGGGCACGATCACCGCGGGCAACGCCTCGCCGCTCACCGACGGCGCGGCGGCCATCTGGGTCGCGAGCGATGCGGGGCTTGCGCGCCTTCCAGCGGCGCGTCCGCGCGTGCGCCTCGTCGATCGCGAGATCGCCGCGGTCGATATCGCGAGCGAGGGCCTGCTGATGGCCCCGGCCTATGCGATCGCGCGGCTCCTCTCGCGCAACGCCCTCACGCTCGAGGCGATCGACCTGTGGGAAATCCACGAGGCGTTCGCGGCGCAGGTGCTCTGCAACGTGGCGGCGCTCGAGAGCGAATCGTTCCTGCGCGAAAAGGTCGGCCTTGACGGCGCCCTCGGCCGCTTTCCGTGGGACCGCGCGAACCCGAACGGCGGCAGCATCGCCCTCGGGCATCCGTTCGGCGCCACCGGCGCGCGCATCCTGTCGCAGGCGGTGAAGGAGCTGGCCGCTATGGGATCCGGCAAGCGCGCCATCGTCTCCATCTGTGCCGACGGCGGCCTCGGCACCGTCGCCCTCCTCGAGTCATGAGAAAACTCCTGTTGCCCGTGCTTCTTGCTGCCTGCGCCGCGTTCGCGGCCGACCCGCAACCGCCCGCCTTCCGCCTCGGCGATGCCGCCGCGCCCCAGGCGTACGAGCTGCGCCTCGTGCTCGATCCGGCGGACACGGGCTTCAGCGGCGAGGTGCGCATCGATCTCACGTTCGCGCGCGATGCCGAAGTGCTGTGGCTGAACGCGCAGGCGATCGACCTCGAGTCCGCCGAGGTGCGGCAGGGCGATCGCGTGATTCGCGTGCGCACGCTCTCGGGTGGACAGGATTTCGTGGGCTTGCAGCCGGAAGAAGGCAGCTTCACGGCGGGTGCCGCGACGGCGGTGATCCGCTATCGCGGCCATCTCGAGGAGAATGCGACGCGCGGCCTTTTCCGCCGCCGCGATGGCGACGAGATGTACGTCGTGAGCCAGTTCGAGTCGATGGATGCGCGGCGTGCGTTCCCCGGCTTCGACGAGCCGGGATGGAAGACGCCGTGGGACGTCACGGTCGACGCCCCGGCGCGCGATGCCGTGTTGAGCAACACGCCCGAGGTCGCGAGCGACGACATCGCGGACCGCCCGGGCTGGAAACGCCACCGCTTCGCGCGCACCAAACCGCTGCCCACCTACCTCGTCGCCGTGGCGGTGGGCCCCTATGCGGTCGTGGATGGCGGGAAGGCGGGCTCTGCGGGAACGCCGCTGCGCTATGCGGCACCCAGGGGGCGCGGCGCCGAGGCGCGCTACGCGCACGCGGTGACGCCGAAGATCCTCGACCTCCTCGAGGCTTATTTCGGCGGGCCGTTCCCGTTCGAGAAGCTCGACTCGGTGACGATTCCCTCCACGATCGGCTTCGGCGCGATGGAGAACGCCGGCATGATCACCTACGGCTCGAGCCTGCTGCTCGCCAAGCCGCACGAGCAGTCGCTCTTCTTCGAGCGCGGCTATGCGTCGGTCGCGGCGCACGAGATGGCGCACCAATGGTTCGGCGATTTCGTGACGCTCGCCTGGTGGGACGACACATGGCTCAACGAGGCGTTCGCCACCTGGATGGCCCGCCGCACGCTGCGCGAATTGCGGCCCGAGTTCGACAGCGGCTGGCGGCATGGCGACCTGCGCCGCCGCGCGCTCGCCGCCGACCGCCTCACGACCGCGCGCCAGGTCCGCAATCCCATCGTGGACCGCAACGACGTCTACAACGCGTTCGACGGCATCACCTACAGCAAGGGCGCGGAGGTGCTGTCGATGTTCGAGTCGTGGCTCGGCGAGGAGCGCTTCCGCCAGGGTGTGCGCGATTTTCTCGCGGCCCATGCCTGGGGGAATGCCACGGCCGACGATTTCTTCGGCGCCGTCGCACAGGCCTCCGGACGCGGCGAGCAGGTCACCGAGGCCTTTCGCAGCTTCGTGGAGCAGCCCGGCCTGCCGCTCGTGGACGTGTCGCTCGCGTGCAGCGCGGGCGCGGGCACGCTGCGCTTGTCGCAGCGGCGCTTCGCCGGCGCCGGCCGGCCCGCTTCCGCGCAGCGCTGGATCACGCCGGCGTGCTTCCGCTATCACGCCGGCGGCAAGGTCCTGAAGCAATGCGTCGAGATCAGCCGCGAGCAGTCCCTTGCCCTGGAAGGCGGCTGCCCGGACTGGATCACCGGCAATGCCGATGGCGCCGGTCACTGGATCGCGCGCTACGACACGCCGCTCATGCGTTCGCTGGTCGCGCGCGTCGTGGACCTGCCCGAGCGCGAGGCGGTCGCGCTCGCGGGCGATACGACGCTGCTGGTGAATTCGGGCCTGGTTCCGCGCGAGCAGGGTTTCGAGCTCGCCAACGGGCTGCTGCGCCATCCCTCGATCGCGGTGCGCCAGGGGGGCGTGTATTTCCTCGAGCGCCAGCGCGACGAGGTGCTCACGGGGCCACAGCGCACGCAGCGCCGCGCGCTCCTCACGAGCTACGTGCAGCCGATGGCGCGTTCGCTCGGGTGGCTCGACAACGGGCCCGCCGACGACATCGCCACCCAGGAGCTGCGCGCATTCCTCATGCCGTATGCGGCGCGAAGCGACGGCGGCGAGCCCCTTCGGGCGCGTGCCCGCGAGCTCGGCCTGCATTGGATCGACGATCGCACCGCGCTGCCGGCCGCGAGCGTGAGGCCGGTGATGGAAACCACGGCCCGTTTCGCCGATGCACCGACGTACGAGCGCCTCGTGGGCGCGCTTGCGGCCACGCGCGAATCGAGAGAACGCGAGACGCTGATCGAGGCGCTGGCCCGCACGCGCGACCCCGCCCTGCGCAACCGCATGTTCGCGGTGGCGCTCGGCGACGATCGCGTGCCCATCGACGGGCGCGAGGCGCTCAACCTGCTGGAAGGCGCGCTGCAGGACGATGCCAACCGGGGGCCCGCGTTCACCTTCGTGCGCGCCAACTGGGACGCGCTGCAGTCGCGCCTGCCGCCGGAGACCGGCGCCTGGCTGCTGCGGCCGATGGGCGAGCTGTGCACGCCGCGCGAGCGCCAGGAGTTCGTGGCCTTCTTCGAGCCGCGTGCGAAGGCGTTGCGGGGCGGGCCGCGCAGCTATGCCCAGGCCGTGGAGAGCATCGACATCTGCCTCGCCTCGCGCAATGGCGCCGCCGTGGCTCCGGCGCGGAAAGGCGGCGCGCCGCGGCGCTGACGTGCCGAGCGGAAAAGCGTTCTGACGCAGCCGAAAAGCGTTCTGACGCAGATGAACACAGATGAACACAGATGAACACAGATAAAGCCGTTGAATGTGTCGTCCCCGCGACCATGGCAACCAAACATTGATCCGGTTTTATCTGTGTTCATCTGCGTTCATCTGCGTCGAAAGATTTTTGGTTTTTTTTGTCGCACGTGCCGCACAGGGTCACCCCGCGGCGCTTCACTTCAGCGACAGGGCATCGGTGAGGTCGCCGGCGTTGCGCCGGATGCCCGGCAGCGGCTCGAGCGCGAAGCGCCGCGTGATGAGCTTCAGGATCGAGGTGGTGTCGTACGAGGTGTGGTCCACGTAGCCGCGCTTCGCGAACGGCGAGACGATGATCGTCGGCACGCGCGAGCCCGGCCCCCAGCGGTCGCCCCACCCCTCGCCCTTCGGCGGCGGCACGTGGTCCCAGTAGCCGCCATTCTCGTCGTAGGTGACGATCACCACCATGTGCTGCCACTGCGGGCTCTTCTCGAGGTGCGAGAGCACTTCCGCGATGTGGATGTCGCCGCTCTCGATGTCCGTATAGCTCGGATGCTGCGTGAGGCGGCCGAGCGGCTTGTAGAACGCTACCGGGGGCAGCGTCCCCGCGTCGATCGCACGCAGGAATTCGTTGCCGTCGCGCAGGTGCTCCTCGCGTTCGGTGGTGTTCGGCGCGTAGCGCCTGAAGTAGTTGAACGGCTGGTGGTGCGCCTGGAAATTCGGCGTGTCGCGCACGAAGCTGTAGATCACGGCGCGCTTCTCGCTCGCGGGACGGCGCCCATCCTTGATCGCCATGTCCCAGCCGCCGGCGTACCAGGCCCACGCGATGCCCTTGTCGGTGAGCGCGTCCCCGATGGTCCTCGCCGTCTGCGGCGGCAACGGGTGCTTCGAGGGATCGGCATTGTCGAAGTCGTCGCCCGCGGGCGGGATGCCGCTCGGCTGGTAGGCGGGCTGTGTCGTATTGACGGCGTAGCCATCGGGCGTGACCAGGCCATCGAACACCTCGACCGGTCCCTGCATCACCGAGGGCGGCGAGCCGGGACGGCGCTTGAGGCGGCCGTTCCCGTCGAGTTGCGCGCGGATCGACGCGGGCGCCTCTTCGAATCGCGGCGTGCATGCGCAGATGAGCCACTGGTGGTTCAGGAACGAACCGCCGAAGGCACCCATGAAGAAGTTGTCCGCGAGCGTGTAGCGCTTCGCCCACTGCCACACACGCTGCGAGGAGCCGTCGTAGTAGCCCATCGTCCAGGCGCCCACGTTGGTCATCGCGACGAAGCGGTCGTTGCGCCCGCCGTCGATCTGCTCCATGTTGTGCCAGTAGTTGTGGATCGGATTGGGGACGATCTCGTCGATGCGCCGGTTCACGGGCGGTGCGTCGATGCGGAACGGGCCGTTGGGCAATCCCTGCGGATATTTCGCGTCCGGCTTGCCGCCGGTGTAGACCGGCGGCAGCGTCGCGAGCGGCGTGCCGTCGTGGTCCACCTGCGTCTTCTGCGCCGCGGTCGCGTTGGCGATCCCGTTGGCGCCGGGGAAAAGCCCGTACATGTTGTCGAAGCTGTGGTTCTCGGCGTAGATCACGACGATGGTGTCGATGCGATCGAGCGGCGTGCCGGTTTGCGGAGCCGCGGCGCACCCTCCCAATGCCGCGAGCAGCAGTGCAGGAACAAGTCTGATCAAGTGCGGGTCTCCTCGGGGATGGCTCGACGAGTTTAGCGCGCGCAACGCCCGGTGAAGATCGCGACCTTCAACGTAAACGGCGTCAACGGCCGGCTGCCGCGCCTCCTCGAATGGCTCGAGGAGGCCGCGCCCGACGTGGCGTGCCTGCAGGAGATCAAGACCGACGATACGAAGTTTCCCGCGAAGAAGCTCGAGGCCGCGGGCTACCGCGCGGTCTGGCACGGCCAGCGCGCACACCACGGTGTCGCGATCCTCGCGAAAGGCGCCGCGCCGCGCGAGCTGCGCCGCGGCCTTCCCGGCGATGACGCGGATCGCGAGGCGCGCTACCTGGAAGCGGAAGTGGATGGCCTCGTGGTGGCGTCGGTCTACCTGCCCAACGGCAATCCCGCGCCGGGCCCGCGCTTCGACTACAAGCTCGCGTGGTTCGAGCGGCTGATCGACCATGCCGCGACGCTGCTCGAATCCGGAAAGTCCGTGGTGCTCGCGGGCGACTTCAACGTCGTGCCCACGAAGGCCGACATCTACAACGCCTGGCTATGGCGCTTCGACGCCGTGCTGCAGCCCGAGTCGCAGGCCGCGTATCGCAGGCTCCTCGCGCAGGGCTGGATCGACGCCACGCGCCACCTGCATCCCGACAAGCGCGTGTACACCTTCTGGGTAAATGCCGACGCGTTCCGCCGCAACGCCGGCTTCCGCATGGATTTCCTGTTGTCGAGCCCGGACCTGCTGCCGCGACTTACCGCGGCGGAAGTGGATGCCGGGCATCGCGCTCGCGAGAAGCCGAGCGACCACGCGCCGGTCTGGATCACCTTGGCGGGCGAGGCGCGCTGAATTCCGCCATGCGCGACATGCGCTCGTAGTTCACGCGCGCGACGAGCGCGCGCGCCGCGGGCGGCGGCGTATCGACGAAGCGCGTGTCGTCGCCATCGAGCCGCAGCCGGTACTCGCGCGACTCGTCGATGACCGTGAGCTCGTTGCGCCGGAGGGGATCGGAATGCACGACGTAGACCGGCGCGTCGGGCGCGGGCCCGAGGAAGCGTCCCTGCCATTCGTCGCGGCACGTGCGGTTGGCCACGAGGTGGCGCAGCGACGGAATGAGGTCGATCTGCTGGAAGTTGCCGTGCACCTCGCCGGGCGGCAGTCCGGTCGCGCCGATCGCCATCTCCATCACGCGCACCTCGGCGGCGGGGCCGAGCACGAGGCGCTCGTGCTTCGGGATCGGCGTCATCGCGCGGTGGTCGCCCACCACGACCATCACGCCGTCGCGGAAGAAGCCGCGCTCGCGCAGCGCGTCGGCGAGGCGCGCCACCTGCCGGTCGGCTTCGCGGATCGCGGCCGCCTCGCCCACGATGCCGTGCCCCGGCGAGACGAAGGGCGGGTGGCTGCCCACCGTGAGCAGCGTGGCCATGAAGGGCCCCGCGCCGCGTTCGCGCCCGTACCATTGCAGGAAGCGATCGACCAGGGCCGCGTCCCCGGCGGCGCCGAACGCGCCGCGCGGCAGGCCGCGGTAGTACGGATGGTCCGCGCCCTCGGCGTGCTGGATGCCGATCGCGTCGAGCCACTTGCGCCGGTCCACGAGGTCAAGGTCGCCGGTCGTGAAGAATTCGGTGGCGTAGCCGCGCTGCGCGAGCCAGCGGTGGAAATCGTGCTCGACCTGCGTGAACGCCATCTGCGAGCCGAAGCGGCCCGCCGTGGGGATCGGCACGCGCCCCGTGAGCAGCGCGATGAGGCCGCCCTCGGTGGAAAAGCCGTTGGCGTGGAAGGCGCGCACGTAGGAGCCGGTGCGCGCGAGCGCGTCCAGGCGCGGCGTGTAGTCGTTGAGCCCCGAGAAGAGCTTGCTGTGGTACGCCGAGAGCGACTCGACCACCACCAGCACGATCGAGGGATGCGCGTGCAGCCCTTCCTCGCATTCGAGCGGCTGCGGCGGCGGCGACGCATGCTGCTGCCAGAAGCGCTCGCTGTAGGGGCGCGAGGGATCGACCTCCGCATTCACCTGCAAGAGGTTGTAGTAGGCGAGCTCGTGGATGTATTCGGCCCGCGGCGTGACCATCCCGGCTGCGAGCAGGGCGAGCGCGCACAACGCCCAGCGCGCCCCGCGCGAGGGCGCGGCAGGCCCGGCCAGTGCCGCGAACGCGGCGATCGAGCCGCCCAGGCCGGCGGCGGCCACCGCGAGGCCTTCGGAATGCCGCAGCCATGCGAGGAGGACGGTGCTCATGCGCGAGGCATCGCCCGAGAAGTGGATCACGTCGACCAGCAGCAGCCGGTGCGACAGCAGGCGGAAGATCACGATGTCGGCGAAGTAGGCCGCCACGGCGAGCGTGCCCAGCATCGCGCCGGCGAGGCGCAGCGCGCGCCACCGCAGGCAGCGGCAGATTGCGAGTGCTGCGAGGAACAGGCCCGCGACGAGCGCGTCGCTCGCGAGCACCGACGCGTCGAGGCAGCCGTTGCAGCCGGTGTACTCGCCATAGACCTTGTCCACGAGGTGCGCGCGGTAAGTCGACATCGCGATGAAGATCGCGAGCGTGGCGAGCGCCCAGGGCTCGGGCCATCGAAGCCGCGCGAGCGCGGCCCCGAGGCGCAAGGGCGCCCGCGCGCGGCTCGCGGCGAACCGTTCTGCAATGCGCAACATGGTCGTTCGGCCCTTGTTTTGCGACGCATCTTGGGGACGCCCGTGCGGCTCCGCCTCACCTGCGCGGGTGGGATTTGCGACGCGGCGGCGCCGAAGTTGTTACGAGTTGTTTTTTTGGCGGGTGCCGAAACGCGCGCATCGCGCGGTGTTTCAGCATCGAGCGCTCGCCATCGGACGGCGCGCGCTCGCTCTCTGCCGCTACCGCCCCTGCGATACAGCGGTGAGGATGCCCTGCAGCAGCTCGACCGGCGTAGGCGGACACCCGGGCACCGCGACATCGACGGGGATCACGCTCGCCACCCCGCCGCGCGTGGCATAGCTTTCACCGAAGATGCCGCCATCGCAGCCGCAGTCGCCGGCGGCCACGACCAGCTTCGGCTCCGGCATGGCCTCGTACGCGATGCGCAGCGCCTCTTCCATGTTGCGCGTGACCGGGCCCGTGACGAGAAGCATGTCGGCGTGCCGCGGGCTCGCCGCGAAGCGGATGCCGAGGCCCTCGATGTTGTAGTACGGGTTGTTGAGCGCGTTGATCTCGAGCTCGCAACCGTTGCACGAGCCCGCGTCCACCTGCCGGATCACCAGCGCGCGGCCGAGCATGCGCAGGATGTCGCCCTGGATCGCGGCGGCGCGCACGCGCCATTCCTCGCGCACCTGCGGCGGCTCCTCGCTGCGGATGCCGGTGCGCAGCACCTTGAGCAGGATCGGGATCATGCGTCGCACCCCGAGTAGCTCAGGTTGAAGCTCTTGTTGATGAGGGGGAAGTCCGGAACGATGTTGCCCATGATGGCGTGCTCGATGAGCGGCCAGTTCTGCCACGAGGGATCGTGGACATGGCAGCGCGCGATGGCGCCCCCTTCGCCGGCCTCGAGCGCCACGAAGCTCTCGCCGCGCCAGCCCTCGATCCAGCCGATGCCGAAAGCGCCCGGGGCGGGCGTGGGTAACGAGAGCAGGCGATCGCCCGGCGGCAGCCCCGTCGCGATGGCCTCGACCAGCCGCAGCGACTCGTCGATCTCCTCGAAACGCACCTTCACGCGGGCGGCGACGTCACCCGCGGCGTGCGTCACCCGCTTGACCGCGAGCCCGGCATAAGGCTCGACCGGATGGTCCACGCGCAGGTCCGCGGGCTGGCCGCTGGCGCGCCCGGCGAGGCCGGCGAGGCCCAGGTCGCGTGCGAGCTGCGGCGTCACGCGCCCCGTCGTGATGAAGCGGTCCTGCATGCCCGAATGCTCGTCGAAGATGTCGCGCAACGCGCGCACCTCGCCGTGGACGGCGTGAGCCTGCCGCACGAGGTCCTCCACCTGCGCGCCGTCGATGTCGAACGCCACGCCGCCGGGCACGATGCAGTCGCGCGCGAAACGGTGGCCGAAGAGCTCCGCGTTGAGCCGCACCCAGTCTTCCTTGAGGCGCATGAACTGCGCGAGCGCGAAGCCGAAGCCCGCGTCGTTGCCGAGCGCGCCCAGGTCGCCCAGGTGGTTGGCCACGCGCTCCCGCTCGAGCAGCAGCGCGCGCAGCCATTTCGCCCGCGACGGGACGGCCACACCCGCGATGGCCTCCGCGGCCTGGCAATAGGCCCACGCATGCGCGACGGTGGAATCGCCGCTCACGCGTCCGGCCAGCCGGTACCCCTCCTCCACGCTGAAATCCTCGAAGCGTTTCTCGATGCCCTTGTGCGTGTATCCCAGCCGCGCCTCCAGGCGCAGCACCTTCTCGCCCACGACGGAGAAGCGGAAATGCCCCGGCTCGATGATGCCTGCGTGGATCGGTCCCACCGGGATCTCGTGCACGCCGTCGCCCTCGACGCGCACGAAGGGATAGCGATCGGGCGCGTTCTGCCGGTACGCCGAGGCATCGAAGTCGTGCCGCAGCGGATACTCCCGCTCCGACCACGCGCCATGCCGCAGCCACGGACGCGTGTCGGCCGCGCCTTCGGCGACGATGCCCAGCAGGTCGAAAGCCGCGCGCTGCATCCGGTTGGCCGCGGGGAAGAGCCCCGAGAGATCCGGATAAGAGGGATCGGCCGCGGGCATTGGCAGCGCGAGCACGCAAAGCCCGCTATCGAGCGCGTACGCGGCATAGGCCGTGAAGCCGTGCCTGCGTCCGCGATGGTCGGCGCCCCAGAGCGCCACCAGGCGGTGTCCCTCTTCGCGCGCGCTTCGCGCCGCCTCGGTCCATTGCGCCGGGTCGACGCTCGCAAAGGCGGCCGGCACCTCGCCGGGCAGCGCGCGAGGGCTGGTGTGCAAGCCGCGCAGGCGCCTCATCCGAGCAGCTTCGCCGCCTGCGCGTACCACGCCGCGAGGTAAGGCGGGATGTAGAGGCCGAGCATGAGGCCGAGCCCCAGGTGCACGAATACCGGCACCAGCGCCGGCGGATGCGCAAGGCGTGGCAGCGCGGTATCGCCGAAGACCATCGGTTGCACGCGGCCGAAGACCGCCGCGAAGGCCACGCCCAACGCGAGCAGCAGGATCGGCGTGGCCCACGCATGCTCGCGCATCGCGGTGGTGAGGATCAGGAACTCGCTTGCGAAGACGCCGAAGGGCGGCATGCCCAGGATCGCGAGCGTGCCCAGCATGAGCCCCCAGCCCACGCGCGGGCTCACCTTGAGGAGCCCGCGGATGTCGTCCATCACCTGCGTGCCGGCCTTCTGCGCGGCGTGTCCCACGGCGAAGAAGATCGCGCTCTTCACCAGCGAATGCACGGTCATGTGCAGCAGTCCCGCGAAGTTCGCGATCGGGCCGGCCATGCCGAAGGCGAACGTGATGATGCCCATGTGCTCGATCGACGAGTACGCGAACATGCGCTTGATGTCGCGCTGCCGCGGCAGGAAGAAGGCCGCGACGACCACCGAGAGCAGCCCGAAGCCCATCATCAGGTTGCCGGCGAAGTGCGATTCGAGCGCGCCATCGGCCAGCACCTTGCAGCGGATCACGCTGTAGAGGGCCACGTTGAGGAGCAGTCCCGAGAGCACCGCGGAGATCGGCGTGGGGCCCTCGGCGTGCGCATCCGGCAGCCAGTTGTGCAGCGGCACGAGGCCCGCCTTGGTGCCGTAACCCACGAGCAGGAACACGAACGCGA
>DATMJE010000339.1:0-16781 GCA_035553995.1 Usitatibacter sp.
GACCTCCGTCAACGCCTACGACCCGAACGACACGATGATCGACTATGCCGCGACCAAGGGCGCGATCATGATCTTCACCAAGGGCCTCGCGAAGCAGCTCGCGGAGAAGGGCATCCGCGTGAATGCGGTGGCACCCGGCCCCGTGTGGACACCGCTGCAGGTCACCGGCGGCCAGATTCCCGACAAGATCCCCGAGTTCGGCAAGTCCACGCCCATGGGCCGCGCAGGACAGCCGGCGGAGCTCGCTGCCATCTACGTGCTGCTCGCTTCGCATGAAGCCAGCTTCTGCACCGGGCAGGTGTTCGGCGTGGAGGGGGGGAGGGGGATGCCTTAGCGCCGGACTTCGATGGCGCGCGCGACGATGGCCTTTGCCCATGCAGGCGTGTCCCGCAGGTCTGCCGGCGCCAGGATGGCGCCGGCCACCACGCGAAGAACGAGCCTGGGTTGGGGAATCATTCCCGCCTTGGGATCGGCTTCGACCGAATTGTCGTAGACGGATAACGAGGCCAGCCTCGGCATGAGCCAGACGAGGTTCTCGCGGCTGGTTTCGTACCGGCGACGAATGTCGGACTCGGGAATGTCGTGGCCGCCTGCCATGTGGCGCGCTTTCACGCGCGCGACATGCCGCTCGGCGGTATCGAGCCCGACGTACCAGACGTGCACCCGGGCGCCCTCCATTGCCGCCTTCTCGAGCATCGAGGGGATCGTGTGCGCGCCGAGCGTGGACTCGAAGTTGAAGTTGTGCCGCTCGTCCATGGCGGCCTGCAGCAGGTCGCGCCCCTTGTACCAGGCGAGGCTGTTCGCTTCGCGCGGGTCGAGCTGCGGGTGGCTCGCCAGGATCTCGCGAGCGACCTCGTCCGGATTGAAATAAGTGGCACCTCGCGCGCGCAGGAACGCGCCGCCGATGCTGCTCTTGCCGGCGCCATTCACCCCGGCGAGCACGGCGAGATCGTACTGCTTACGCAGTTCGACGCCTCTTCGCCTTGCGTGCGGCAGCCATCGCGGCATGGCCGAGCTCGCGCGGGCTTGCCTCGAAGAGGGCGGCGACCCCGTGCTTCGACTCCTTCGTCTGCATCGAAGCGACCAGGCTGGCGAAGCGCCCCTCGAGCTCGCCGAGGTCGGGGCTTCGATCGCGCGCCAAGGCCTTGAAATCTTCGATGGACAGGATGATCGCGCGCGGCGCCGACCGCCGTGTGACCACGACAGCGCGACCCGCCGCCGCCTGGTCGAGCACTGCACCCGGGGCGTTCTTGAGATCTTCCGCCGCGATGCTCTGCGGAGTGACCATTTCCCCGCGTGCGTTCCGGTACCTCAATGCCTGTGACATGAAACCTCCATGACACGATTCTAGCGAAATCTGGCCGAACTGGCCAGATCGGCCGGTTACGGCTCCGCTCTCATGCAGACCGTCACGAGCGGGCGCGAGCGTCAGCCGGCCGTGGCGCGATCTCACGCTCTTCCGGCCGGTTACGCTCGGTTCCTCGCTGCCTTTCATCGTCGCGTGGGTCAGCGCGCTGGTGCCGCTCACGCCGGGGATGAAGGATCCGCGCGCGTCGTAGTGGGGTGGATCAGACGCCTGCCGTCCACCAGCCGCGGCACCTGTTGCGGATTCTCGTTGCGCACCACAGCGGGCAGCAGCGACTTCGGGAAGTCCTGGTAGCAGACCGGCCGCAGGAATCGCCGGATCGCGAGGCTGCCGACCGATGTCGTGCGGCTATCCGATGTCGCGGGGAACGGGCCGCCGTGCACCATCGCATGTGCCACTTCCACGCCCGTGGGAAAGCCGTTCACCAGGATGCGGCCGGCCTTGCGCTCGAGCAGCGGGAGAAGCTCGCGGGCCAACGGCTCGTCTTCGGGATCGATCTGAAGCGTGATCGTGAGCTGTCCTTCGACGCCCTGGAGAACATCGCGCATCGCGCGCACATCGCGACAGCGTACGAGCAGGGAGGAAGCGCCGAACACTTCCTCCTGCAGCACGGGATCCGCGAGGAAATCCGCCGCGGCGGTGGAAAAGAACGCGGCTTGTCCGCCGTGCCCGCTCTCGACCGGCTGGCCGCGCGCGACGCTCCGCACCCGCGGATGCGACGAAAGCCGCGAGACGCCGCGCGCATATGCGTCGCAGATGCCCGCCGTGAGCATGGTCGCCGCACTCGCCGAGGGCAGCAGCTTCCCCACTTCCGCTTCGAACCCATCGAGCGGCGCGCCCTCGACGCCGAGCACGAGTCCGGGATTGGTGCAGAACTGGCCTGCGCCCATCGTGAGCGAGGCGACGAATCCTTTCGCGATGGCAGCGCCGCGAGCGGCGAGCGCCGCAGGAAACACGAGGACCGGATTCACGCTGCTCATTTCCGCGAAGACCGGAATCGGCTCCGGCCGTTGCTGCGCGATGCGTAATAGCGCGAGCCCGCCGGCGCGCGATCCGGTGAAGCCGACGGCCTTGATGAATGGATGGGCCACGAGTGCGGCGCCGACCTCGTTGCCCGCGCCGTAGAGCATCGAGAAGACACCTTCGGGAAGGCCGCAATCCTGCGCCGCCGCCTGGATCGCGCGTCCTGCGATTTCCGACGTCCCCGGATGCGCGGGATGCGCTTTTACCACGACCGGGCAGCCCGCGGCGAGCGCGGACGCCGTGTCGCCGCCGGCGACGGAAAACGCGAGCGGGAAGTTGCTCGCGCCGAACACCGCGACCGGACCCAGGGGGATGTTGCGCAGGCGCAGGTCCGGGCGGGGCAGGGGCTTGCGATCGGGAAGCGCGGGATCGATGCGCGCATCGAGCCAACTGCCCTCGCGCACCACCGCCGCGAAGAGTCGCAACTGGCCGACCGTACGCGCGCGTTCGCCCTCGAGTCGCGCACGGGGAAGACCGCTCTCCTGCATCGCGCGCTCGACCAGCGCATCGCCGCTTTCGAGGAGGCGTTCCGCGATGCGCTCGAGGAAGCGGGCGCGCTGCTCGGGCGACGTCTCGCGGTAAGCATCGAAGGCCGCATCGGCCAGCGCGCAGGCTCGCTCGATGTCCTCGGCGGTGGCGCCGCCATACCGGGGCTCCAGCGCCTCGCCCCTGGCCGGATCGTACCCGCGAACCTCCGTGCCCGTCCCGCGCACGCGAGCCGAGCCGATGATCAACTCGCCATCGAGCATCGCCATCTTCATCGCACCAGGCACGGCCGCTTGTTGTCGAATTTCCACTCGGGCACCAGGAATTGCATCGCCGCGGCATCGTCGCGCGCGCCCAGCCCATGCTGCTTGTACAGCTCGTGCGCCGCGTCGAGCTCCGTCATGTCGAGCTCGATGCCGAGCCCCGGGCGGCGCGGCAGGTCGATGAAGCCGTTCGCGATGCGCAGCGGCTCGCGCGTGAGGCGCTGGCCGTCCTGCCAGATCCAGTGCGTGTCGATCGCGGTGACGCGTCCCGGGGCTGCTGCCGCCACGTGCGTGAACATCGCGAGCGAGATGTCGAAGTGGTTGTTGGAATGCGAGCCCCACGTGAGGCCCCAGTCGCGGCAGGTCTGGGCCACCCGCACCGATCCCTGCATCGTCCAGAAGTGCGGATCGGCGAGCGGGATGTCGACCGCCTGGAGCTGCAGCGCGTGCACCATCTGGCGCCAGTCGGTCGCGACCATGTTCGTGGCGGTAGGCAACCCCGTGGCGCGCTTGAATTCGGCCATCGCCTCGCGCCCCGAGAAACCCTGCTCGGCGCCGCACGGGTCTTCCGCGTACGCCATCACGCCCTTCATGTCGCGGCAAAGGCGGATCGCATCCTCGAGAAGCCAGCCGCCGTTGGGATCGAGTGTCACGCGCGCCTTCGGGAAACGCGCGTGCAACGCGCGCACCGCCTCGATCTCCTCTTCGCCGCGCAGCACGCCGCCCTTCAGCTTGAAGTCCTGGAAGCCATAGCGCTTGTGTGCGGCTTCCGCGAGACGAACGATGGACTCCGCGGTCACCGCTTCCTCGTTGCGCAAGCGGAACCAGTCCTCCCTCGCCTTCCCTTCGCTGCGGTAGGGCAGGGGCGTGCGCGTGCGATCGCCGATGTAGAAGAGATAGCCCAGGACCTGCACCTTGCCGCGCTGCACGCCCTCGCCCAGCAGCTCCGCGACAGGGACGTCCAGGAACTGCCCGAAGAGATCGAGCATCGCCGCTTCGACCGCGGTGAGCGCGTGGATGGTCACGCGCAGGTCGAAGGTCTGCAGCCCGCGGCCGCCTGCGTCGCGATCGGCGAAGCGCGCACGCATCGCAGCGAGCACCGCGTTCCAGCGCGCGATCGACTGTCCCTCGACGAGCGAGCGGGCCTCCTCGAGCGTGGCGCGGATCTTCTCGCCGCCGGGCACTTCGCCCACGCCGGTGCGTCCCGCGCTGTCCTCGAGGATGACCACATTGCGCGTGAAGAACGGGCCGTGCGCGCCGGAGAGGTTGAGCAGCATGCTGTCGCGCCCGGCGACGGGCACGACGCGCATCCGGCGCACGACGGGCGCCTCGCGCTGCGTTAGATGGTTGGCGGCGGTGCTCACGTGGCGATCAGCTCGGCTCGATGTGCGCGGTCTCGATGACCTTCTTCCAGCGCGCGAGCTCCTGCGCCTGGAACTTCGCGAACTGCTCGGGCGTGTTGGTGACGATCTCGAAGCCCAGGTCGGTGAGCTTCTTCTTCGCGTCCGGCTCGTTCATGCCGGCGACGATGCCTTCCATCAGCTTCTTCTTCGCATCGGCGGGAAGCCCCTTCGGTCCCGCGATCGCCTGCCAGGAGTAGACGTCGACGTTCTTCACCCCCGCTTCGGCGAGCGTCGGCACGTTGGGCAGCAGCGGTGAGCGCTTCGTGCTGGTGATCGCGATGGCCTTGAGCTTGCCCGCCTGGATCTGCGTGATGACGGCGTTCAGGTTCTGGAAGGAGAACTGCACCTGCCCGCCCATCAGGTCCTGGATTGCCGGCGCACCGCCCTTATATGGGATGTGCAGACCTTTCGTGCCGGTTTCCTGCCAGAAGAGCTCCGCCGTGAGGTGGTCCGACGAGCCCGCGCCCGACGAAGCGAAGGTGACTTCGCCCGGCTTCTGCTTGAGGTACGCGATGACTTCGGCCACCGTGTTCGCCTTCACCGACGGATTGGCGACGAGCACATTGGGCGCCTGCACGAGCACGCTCAGGAGGTCGAAGTCCTTCGCCGGATCGTACGGCAGCGAGCGCTGCAGGAACGGGTTCACGGCGAACGGCGCGAGCGACGAGACGAGAAGGGTGTAGCCGTCGGGTTGCGCGTTCTTCACGAATGCCGCGCCGATGGTGCCCGTGGCGCCTGCCTTGTTCTCGACGACGAACGTCCCGCCGACTTTCTCATGCAGCTTCTGCGCGAGCACGCGCGCGACCATGTCCGTGGAGCCTCCCGGCGGGAAGGGGACGATCATGCTGACGGGGCGCGACGGATAGT
This sequence comes from Usitatibacter sp., assembly GCA_035553995.1. Taxonomy (GTDB): domain Bacteria; phylum Pseudomonadota; class Gammaproteobacteria; order Burkholderiales; family Usitatibacteraceae; genus Usitatibacter. The sequence continues at coordinate 5,409 of DATMJE010000339.1, forward strand.
CGGCCGCGAGCGAGACGGCGCTGGCCGTGACGAGCGCGGCGCCGGCGATGAGGGCTCGGATGTTCATGCGTTCTCCGTTTGACGTTGAGCGAGATGCTGCGGTCCGGCTTTCTGTATGAGCGCACGCAGCTCCTCGACCTCTGCCGGCTTGAGGTCGGTGAGGGGCGGCCGCACCGGTCCCGCGGACTGGCCGACGAGCGCCGCGCCCGCCTTCACGATGCTGACCGCATATCCTGCGCCGCGATTGCGAATGGCGATGTAGGGAAGGAAGAAGGCGTCGAGCAGGCGTTGCGTCGTCGCAGTGTCGCCGCGCGCGTGCGCATCGTAGAACTCGACCGCGGTGCGCGGCAGGAAATTGAACACCGCCGACGAGTACACCGGCACGCCGAGCGCCTTGTACGCGCCGGCGAAGACCTCGGCCGTCGGCAATCCGCCCACGTACGCGACACGGTCGCCCAGGCGGCTGCGGATCGCCACCATGAGCTCGATGTCGCCCAGCCCGTCCTTGTAACCGATGAGATTAGGACAGCCGTCCACGAGCTTCGCGAGCGACTCCGGCGTGAGGCGGCACGCGCCGCGGTTGTAGACGATGACGCCGAGCCTCACGCTGCGACAGACCGCCTGCACGTGGGCGACGAGCCCTTCCTGCGAGGCTTCGGTGAGGTAATGCGGCAGCAGCAGGACGCCTTGCGCGCCGAGGCGCTCGGCTTCTTGCGCATAGCGAATGGCGAGCGACGTGCCGCCGCCCGCACCCGCGATGATCGGCACGCCGCCGGCGCACGTGGCCGCCGCGGTCTTCACCACCGCGGAGTATTCGACGGGCTCGAGCGAGAAGAACTCACCTGTGCCCCCGGCCGCGAAGAGCGCCGAGGCGCCGTAGGGCATCAGCCACTCGAGGCGGCGCCGGTAGGGCGCGGGCGCGAAGCGCAGCTGCGCATCGAAGTCGGTGAGGGGAAAGGACAGCAGGCCGCTGCCCAGGACTTGCTTGAGTTCGGTGGGATGCATGGAGAAGGGAGGGTGAAGCGCTACGGCGAGACTCCGATTGTCCCGCGGATTTTGATTCATAATCAAACCAATGAGTGACTGGATTGATACAGGAAGTGAATCGTGTTCGAGCTGAGCCAGCTGCGCTGCTTCGTCGCCGTGGGCGAGGAGCTGCATTTCCGCCGTGCCGCGGAGCGATTGAACATGACGCAGCCGCCGTTGAGCCGCCAGATCCGCCTGCTCGAGCACCAGGTCGGCACGCCGCTCCTCGAGCGCACCAACCGCGTCGTGCGGTTCACCGCTGCCGGCCGCGCATTCTTCCCCGAGGCGACGCGCATCCTGCGGTTGGCCGAAGAGGCGGCGACCAGCGCGCGGCGGATCGCGAAGGCCGAGGGCGGGTCGATCGCCGTGGGCTTCACGGCGTCGTTCGGCTACGGGCTGCTGCCGGACATCGTGCGGCGCCTTCACCGGCGCGTGCCCAGCCTGTCGCTCACGCTGAAGGAGATGGTGACCGGCGCGCAGATCGAGGCGCTCGCGTCGGGACGGCTGGACGTAGGACTGCTGCGGCCGCATGCACCGCACGGCGCGCTCGAAAGCGTGCTGCTCGGACGCGACGCGCTGATGCTCGCGGTGCCTCGCGCCGAGGCACGAAAGTGGCCAAAGCAGCCAACGCTTTCCTGCCTCGACGGCCGGCGCCTGATCTCGTATTCACCGTACGAGGCGAGTTATTTCTACCAGCTCGTGCACGCCCATCTCGCACGCGCGCACGTGACGCCCGAGATCGTGGACTACGTTCCGCAGATCCACACGATGCTTGCCCTGGTGGACTCCGGCATCGGCGTGGCAATCATTCCGGAAACTGCCTCGCGTCTGCACTTCGAAGGCGTGACGCTGAGGCGGATCGAGACCACGCCGGCTCGGCCCGTCGAGATGATCGTTTCCTACCGGAAGGACAACGACAACCCGATCCTCAAGGTTTTCCGCGGGGAGGTGAAGGAGGCGCTGAAGGCGCACGTTGGCTGAGATCGCGCAAACGTCGCCTGGACGGATCCACGGACCTCAACGGGCGATTTGACATAATACAAATTATGCGACAAATAGGCCCGACGCGAACTCACATGACATCAGCCCCGCCGGCGTCGATCATCCCGCGGCATGCTCCGCCGTGGCCGGTGGCCGCGCAGCAGGCGGCGGACTCGTGGACCTTGTCGCGGTCGACGTCGGCGTAGGCGTCGTTCCAGTTCCTGCCGGCGACGTCGCTGGAGTCGTTGTTTGGGTTCCTTTCGGCGGCGGCGTCGTTGGTTTTGGCGGCGATGACGCTGGTGGCTGTGCGGGCGCCTGTGCCGGAACCTTGGTCGTCGATGCGGGCAATGCGCCCGGCCGCGCCATGCTGTCTTTCAGCTGGCTGCCGCGCGCGGCCTCGGCAGTGCCTTCCGCGTTGCGCCTCGCGGTGCGCGCGTCGCTCGCGAGCCTTGCCTCCGCTTCGGGATTCATGGCGTTCACGCGGATACGCTCCTGCGTCGGGCCGCCGGCCAGCCGGTCGAGCTGCACGTAGTCGGTCTTGAAGATCAGCTCCACGTTCGAGGACAGGTCGAGGTCCGTGTTCATCTCCTCGGTGGTCTGGCTGCGTTGCGTGGACACGTAGCCGATGGTGCTCTGCACCTTCGCTTCCATGCCCCACGGGCCGAACTTGGCGCCGCCGGATACGTCCATGTTCGTGCGCGTGTCGAAGCTGGAGCCGGCGTCCGCGGCGGCGGCCGAACGCGTGTCGATGTGGAAGCGCATGGAGGCGTTCAGCTTGCCGCTTTCGATCACGATGCGCTGCATTCCCATCATCACCATCGTCGACAGCATCTTCTGGCGATTGCGCGCGAGGGCGCTGCGCGCGAGCGGCACGAGGCTTTCGGGATCGCCCGTGGCCGGGGCTTCTTCTTCCGGCCCGAGCCCGAAGGCCGACTTGAGCGCCGCTGCGCTCGGCATCGAGCCGCCGGGCACGAGACGCAGCCGCGTCGATGCGTCGCGTTCCTCCTGGAGCTCGCGGCGTTCGTCGGCCGACATGCCGGGAGTCGGCTCCATGTCCTCGTCGCCCTGCACGACGAACGAGCCCGGAAAATGCTCCGCGAGCCAGCTTCGGGCGCCGCTCACGCCCACATTGGCATCCGCAAAACCGTCGAGCGTGCTCGACACGTTCTGGATCAGCTCGATGTAGCTTGCGAGCTGCTGCTGGTTCGAATCGTTGAGGGCCTTGAACACCCCGTTGATCAATTCCGTGACGAATCGGGGGAAGCTCACCGCATTGAGGACCGCGCGCGTCGTATCGGCGACACGGCTCGCGGTCACGCCGGAATAATCGCTGCCCGCCGTCATCGCGCGGGCGAGCGGCTGCCGCGCCGATGCGGGGACTTCGGATTCGCTCGCGAGCGCCCTGGCCGTGTCCGCGATCCTGACCATCGCCCCGGCAATGGTCTTCTTCGTCTCCGCGTCGAGCGTGTGGAAATCGGCGCTGGTGCCCAGCAGCGTACGGACCGCGGCGCGGATATCGGCGGACGGTGCGGGCGGCGTCGCGCGGCCGGTGGGCAAGTCAGCTCCCGAGCGCGGCCCACGACGACGATGGCGGCGTCCCTGCCGATGCAGGCGCGCGCGGCACGGTGCCTTCGGCTTCGCCGATGGCGAGCGCGGCTTCCATCCAGTCGAGCGCCATCGGGATCACCGGATGGTCGAGGGCCACGAGGGGTGCCGACGGGTTCTCCAGGTGCGGCGCCGCATCCGCGACCCAGGACAGGACCGTCATGCCCGCGCGCCCTCGCCTCACGTAAAGGCGCGGATCGATGCGATGGGTCTTCGTGATCCGGTCGATGCCCGCGATCGTGTCCCACACGTCGCGCGCGCGGAACGCGGCCTTGAGGTCCGCATGTCCGAGGATCGCGAGCGCCGCCTTGAGCGACGCCATGATCTCCTGCGCGAGGAAGACGGTGATGCCGCCGCCGGCATCGACCAGGGACTCGAGCAGACGCGTCGCGCTGCTGCGCACGCGCGTCTGCTGCGCGGTGCCGCCGTAGCTGGCATTGGTCGCGAGCTCGTCGAGCTTGTACAGCGCCTCGCAAAGATCGAGCATGAGGTCCTCGAACCCGCCGCCGAAGAGTCGCGCGAACGCCTGGCCGCGCTCCTCGGCCGTCGCGCGGTCGTGGCGCGAGTGCCAGAAATCGGCGACCAATGCAGCCGCCCCGCCGAAATCGAGCTGCGGCCCTGCTCCACGCGAGGTGCCGCTCAGCTGCTCGACCGAGGGGATGACGCCGGCCGCCTCGAGCTCGCTCGCGAGGTAGAGGCCGGCGATAGCGCGCAACTGGGCCTGGTCGATCTGGCCATGGGTCGCCGGCGGAATGTCGATGGCATCGAGGTCCCCGAGGGCGACCGAGAACGCGTGCGCCGCTCCGATCAGCGAGCTCGCCTTTCGCAGCGCGCTGTCCAGCACTCGATCGGCCGGAGCGGCGGCGTGGGCGCGCGGATCCATCACGCCGCCGGTTGCGCTTTCGCGTTCGGGTTGTAGGGCGTCGAATTGCCCTGGATCGTCGACATCATCTCCGGCGTCGCCATTTTCTCGAGCGGCAGGTAGTCGCTCTTGAAGTTGACCCGCACCTCGCCGGAGAGCTTGGCCTTCACTTCCGCCTTGCTCTCGCTGGTCTCGTCGACCGCCGAGCCCACGGTCGCCACGTGGTTGGTCTCCGCCTCCGCGTGCATGTCGGCGCTCACCGGCGACATCCACCCGCCATAGCCCGCGTTCATGCTCGTCGCGGCGCGCTGGCTCTCGGTGTCGTTCATCTGCGCGGAGTACGTGCGCTTCACCTTGTCTTCCGCGCGCATGTCGAAGATCACCTTGGCCGTGATGCTGCCGTCGGTGATCACGATGCGATTGATGCCCAGCATCACCATGGAGGCGAGCATCTGCTGCCGCGACTTGGCCATCTGGAGCCGCGCCGCGGTGACGACCTTGAGCTCGGCCTGCGGGTCGTCGATCGCGGTGATGGGCGGGATGATGCCGAGGTCCCTGCTCACTTCGGCGAGCTTGATCTCGGGGTTCTCCCCTTTCGCGGCGAGCACCGGCGGCGGGACCGGCGCTTCGGCCCCTTCCGCGAGTCCGCCCGCCTGCGCGCCGGGCTGCACCTCCAGCGTGTCGGGGTATTTCTGCGCCAGCCAGTCGCGCCCCGCGGCGGGGCTGATGTTGTCGTTGGCGAAATCGCCGACGGTCTTGGCGACATTCGAGATGAGCTCGCCATAGGCGCGCATCTGCTCGATCGAGCTCTCCACGATCGCCTGGAAGACGTTCTTGATCAGCCCGCCGACGAACTTCGGAAAATCCACTTTCTTCACGAGCGCGCCGAACTGCTCCACGCCCTCGCGCACCGCCCCCGCCTTGAAGTCCTGTCCCGCGGTCTGCGGCGGCGCGGACAGCATCGACTTGGTCGCCTGGACGGGATCGTCGCCGAGCGCACGAGCGGTAGCGCGCGTGCCGGGCCCGCCCGCCGCCTCCGTCATGACGCCGTTGGGGTCGGAGATATAAGCCATCACCTTGACCATGTTGCTCGCGAGGTCACGCTGCTCGTCGGCGGAAAGGCATTGGTAGGCGGGTATCGCCATCAACGCCGCGCGGATTCGCGGCCGCACGGCTTCCAGCGCCTGCGGAGTCGTCCAGGGCGTGGATTTGGCCATGCCGGTCGCGGCGGCCATCGACGTCATGCCGGCGGGGAAGCCGCGGGCGCCGCGGCGGCCGCGGGCGCGTTGCGCGCCGAGGGAATGACGTTCGGATCGACCGGCGTGGAGTTGCCCTGGATCGCCGCGATCATTCCCGGCGTGGCCATCTTGTCGAGCGGCAGGTAATCGCTCTTGAAGTTCACCTCGACGGCGCCGGCGAGCTGCACGCGCGTCTGGAGCTGCGAGTCGGAAGCCGAGGTGGCCGCGCTGCTCGCGGTCATGATGGGCTTGTTCTCGTACTTGTATTCGCCCTTCGAGTAGTAGTCCGCGCTGTAATCGCCCTTGTCGCTGTCGTACTTGCCCTCGCTCTTGCCGCCGCTGTCGTAGGTCCCCTCCCCGGCATACGTCGTCTGCACGCTGCCATCCTGGTTGCGCGCGTAATCGTAGGCCTGCGCCGTGCGGCGTTTCGACATCGTGTCCTTCGAGGTGAAGTCGTACATGATCTTGGCGTTGATCTTGCCGTCGGTGATGACGATGCGGTTGATGCCCATCAGCACCATCGAGGCCATGAGCTGCTGGCGTTGCTTGGCGAGCTGCATCCGCGCCGCCATGACCAGGGCCTTCTCCACGTTCTCGTCGGAGAGGTCCATCGATTTCATCACGTTGCCGTCCTCGAACTTCATCGAGTTGACACGCTTCAGCGCGGCGGCTTCATCGACGCCCTCGCGCAGCTTGAGCTTCGGGCCCGGCGAGTCGCCGGAGTCGTCGGTACCGATCTCGAACAGGTCCGGGAACTTGTCGACCATGTGGTCGCGCCCCTGGTTCTCGCTCACGTTGTCGTCGGTGAACTGCTTGAGCGACTTCGCGACCGCCGCGATCATCTCGGTGTAGGCCTGCATCTGCTCGATGGAGGCGCGCACGATCGCGTGGAAGACCCCTTCGATGAGGCTCGCCACGAACACCGGGAACTTCACGTCGTTGATCATCTGCTTGGCGATTTGCGCGCCTTCGCGCGCGGCGCCCGCGACGAACGGCTCCTTGCCGACGCTGTCGACGGTGTCCATCCTCTGGCTGTAGGTGGACTCCTTGCCTGGCTCCGCCTCCCCCGCCATCGCGGTCGCGGGCGGCATGCCGAGCCCGCCGGCGAGCTTGTTGCCCGGGATGCCCTCCGGCACCGCGAGGTAGTCGGCGACGAGCGTCGTGGCCTGCGCGACCGCGCGCTTCTTTTCCGGCGTCAACGCGTTGAACGCTTTCGATCGCTTCAGCATGTCGGCGACCGCCAGGCGAACCTCCGGACTGGGCTGGGGAGTGGATACGGTGGCGGGCATGGTGGGGCTCCTGGGCTGGGACTGGGTCAGGCGGCCTGCAGCGCTCGCATGGGCAGCTCGAACTCGGCGGGACGCAAATACAGCGAGACGCGCGGCGGCGCGCCGTGTCCCGTGCGCAGCGACAGGATCGAGAAGTGGCCGGGCCACACGTCGTCCTCCGGCGTGAAAGCCGACAGCCAGCGCTCGAGCGCCCTCAACTCCCGCGGCCTTTCGTTCAGGCCAAGGCTCAGCAGCTGCAGGAAGTTCGGCGGCACGTCGGGGATCATCCCGAGCAGCACGTAGATTTCGAATTCGGGAAGGCCCCTCGCGTCCTGGCCGATCGCCACAAGGCACGATTTGGGCGGCAGGTCGAAGCGGCCCCCCAGCGTGAGCCCGATGGCCTGCAGCAGGCCCGGCATCCGGTCGCCCAGGCCCAGCGCGTCGAGCACGGGCTGGAAATCGGAGATCCGGATCGCGCCCGGCTGTACGAAGGTGAGGCGTTGCCCGCCTTCGTTGCGCATCGCCGACAACGTCGTGAAGAGCGGCCGCAGGCCCGGCATGAGCGATGTCACGACCTGCACGATGCCGAGCAGCCCGGCGGGCAGCGCCCCCAACTGCTCGCGCCCCGTTTCGTAATACACCTTCGTCGCCGCGAGGCCGTCGGGATCGCTCGTCGTCCCGAAGAAGGCGCCGTAGCCCAGGTTCCCGCCGCTGCCGAAGCCGCGCCACGCCTCCGACTGCTTGTCGAACCACCGCAGCGCCTCGCGGCCGAAATGCTCGGCGATGAGGCGGCGCATCTCACGCGTCGCCTCGTCGCGGCGGTCGATGCTGCTCGCACCGGGTCCGAGCGGCTCGATGGTGAAGCGCAGCGTGTCGGGCTGCAGCTCCGAGAAGCTCGGCTCGATCGGCGCGGCCATGGGCGTGAGGGCGTTGTCGCCGTAGCGCGGATCTCCGTCCGGCAGCGCGAACGTGCTGTCGATCAGGCGCTGTATCGGACGAACGGGATCGCAGGTCCCGAGCGTGCGCGCCGCCGACATCAACCGGCTCTTCACCTTCACCGCGAGGGGTGTTGCTCTGGCGATTGTCATGGATCGGGTCTCCTCGACCGCGTGCGGTCAGTGCTGCGCCTGGTAACCCAGGCCCATGCCCGGGAGGTCGGCCAGCATTTCACGCGCCATCGCGGGTATCTGCACCGGACGCGACGTCATCACCGGCGTTTCGCGGGGCTGCGCCATCTGGTCGATGACGGTCTCGCCGGTGCCCGTATCGGCCAGCCAGAGCTCGCAGGCGTTCACGAGGTCGTAGTCGGACGGCGTGGTCGTGGCCTTCGAATTGTCCGTTCGCGGCGCCGGCGTGCGCACCTCGTCCATGTCGATGATGGGCTTGGTGGAGCGCGTGATGCGGTCGATGTTGGTGGCGAGCCACGCCGTGATGATCGCCCCGCATGTGGCGAGCGTACGGTAGCGCGAGGTGGTCTTCGCGCCGCCCAGCTCGAGCGTGGCCACCTGGTCGACGACCTGCCACATGTCGCGCGCGCCGTAGTTGGCCATGATGTCGCGATCGCCGAGCAGGTTGATCATGAGCCGGATCTGCGCCTGCAGGTCGCGCGCGGCGTGGAAGGTCATCCCGTAGCCATGCATCGAGAGGTTCACGGCGAGATCGCGGGCGGCCTTGCGCACCTGCTGCTGGCTGATCGCGGCCGGCACCGGCGCGCGCAGCAGCCGATCGACCTCGTTCTTGCGGACGAACGAGGACACCGACGACACGAAGCGCAGCCACAGGTCGTTGAACTCGCGGTTGACCATGCCGGTCGTGGTCCCGCCGGGGATGCCCATGGTCATCGCGTAGAAGTTGCGCCGCTCGGCCTCGGACATGCGCGTGGACGTGTCCTTCCAGTACTTGTAGAGGAGCTGGCCCGAGCTCTCGCTGGTGCGCGTGAGCATGCCGAGCTGGAAGAGCTCCACCAGCTTGTCGACGACCTCGAACACCTTGAGCTCCTCGAACATCGCGCCGCAGAGGAAGACGCCGATGGCCTGCACGTTCTCCTTCACGATGCTCGCCTCCGCGGCCGCCTCGAAGTCGGGAATATCGATGCCGAGCTCGTTGTCCGAGCCGTCGGCGTTGCGGTTCTGGATGACGTTGAGCGCCTCGTTCAGGTAGCGGCGCAGTTGCGGCTGGTCGTCTCCCACGTTGTGGTCCGCCAACCAGCGCATGACGCGCGCGAATTCCTCGGCGTCGACGGTGCCGGGAGACTTGTCGAGGGGTCCGCGAGGATCGCCTTCGTTCGCCAGAAGCGGCAGCACGAGCTGCGCGAGCACCCCCATGGACTGCGCTTCCCCGACGGCGGCGAAGAACTTGCGGTGCAGCGCCGTCCATTCGGGGCTCGTGGTGTCGGCCACGATCCTGTACCCGTCGGTACCGTGCGCAGCGGCAACGACGATGGGGAGCTCTTCGCGCAGCACGTCGATGGTGAGCAGGCCGATGGTGAGTGCGGCCTGGCAGAACGCGGCGTCGCCATCCTTCCTCTCGCCCATCCTGAGCACGCCGTTCACATGATTGTGCAGCGTGCCGCCCAGCAAGCCGGGGCGTGCATCGAAGAGATCGCGAACGGAGACGTACAAGCGCTCGCACAGTTCGACGGGACGCTCGGAGACTTCGGCCTTCTTCCTCTGGCTCGCCACGCCTGTGGCGTTGCCCTGCGGCTCGACCGCCGCGAGCACGGCGTCGATGCGCCTCTTCTCCTTTTCCTCGTCGGGCGTGGGTATGCGGGTCTTGGCGATGAGGTCGAGCTGGCGCGAGCGGGCTGTCAGCCGGTCCTGCTCGGCACCTTCGGCTTCGGCGATGTCGCGGTAGCGAATACTCGGAATGGCAGCCATTTCTGTCTCCTGGGTCGCTGAGGTTCGGTTGCACGCTTCGGGCTGGAAGCGGGTCATCCATCGTCGATGTGGCCGGAATCTTCGGCGAGGAGCTGGTCGATCTTCGCGTCGAGCAAATGCAGCGCTGCCGCCGCGTCGAGCACGCCGCTGCCGCAACCCGCGGGGGGCACGCCCCGGAAAGGCTGGGCGGAGGCGACGAGGACTTCGCGCGCCATCGCGGCGTCGACGGGAAATGCGCGCCGCTGTCCGTGGGCCACGAGGAGCGCGATCGCCGCCGTCACGAAAGGCGCGGCGAAGCTGGTGCCGGTGACGTGGCTGTAGCCGGTGAGGCCGCAGCTCAGCACGCGTTCGCCGGGCGCGCACAGGGCGACATGCTCGCCCCGCGTCGAGAAATCGCTTGGACGGCATCCGTCGTCGCACGCGCCGACGGCGATCACGCCCTCGTACGCAGCCGGCCAGTAGCGGGTCTCGCGGCCGTTGTTGCCGCTCGCCGCGACCAGGATGCATCCGTGTCCGAGCGCGTAGCGCACCACGTCCGCGTGCGGCTTGGGACTCATCGGCGCGAGCGCCGAATCGTCGGTGCCGAAGCTCATGTTGATGATCTTCGCCCCGAGATCGACCGCGAGCTTGACCGCGGCATCCAGGTCGGAGATGGCGCCGATGCCGATGGGATTGTCCTGGCCGGGCACGCGCGCCGCGGCGAGGCCGCGAAGGGGAATGATCTGCGCGAGCCCCGCCAGGCCCGGCGGCATGCGCACGCCGAGACCGCCGATGATGCCCGCGCAGCCCATGCCATGCCCCACGAACCGGTCGATCGGGTCGTGATCGGTGCGCTCGTGGTCGCCGAGCAATTCGACGCCGGCGCCGACGCCGTCGGCACCCATCTGCACCGTGTCGTAGCCGGCGCGAAGCTTGGTGTTGATCTCGGGATGCCGGGGTGCCACGCCCGAATCGACGAGGCCCACGAGCACCGCGGCATCGCCCGGCTCGTAGCGCAGCGCTTCGGGCGCGCGGATCAGGGTGCGCGCCTTCATCGCCTGCGCGTCCTTCGGATCGGCCAGGCCCGCGGGCTCGCGCCGCGAGTCGAACGGCGTCACCACGACGTAGTTCGGGCTCGCCCACGCGACGGTCGAGATCTGCGCCAGCTCCTGGGCGATGCGGCCGATGGGCGCGCCCGCAGGAACCCGCAGCAGGAAGTTGCGCGCGACGCCCGTGACCTGCTCCGCCGCGTTGTAGTCGTAACCACGCTTGCGTGCCGATGAGATCGACGCGGCCGCGGCGTGAACGCGCACGGCGCGGAACCGTCCCGCCAGCTCGCTCAGGATGCGGTCCACCGGCCCGCCGTCGATGGTCTCCGCCGCCGTGGCCCGGCCGCGCATGACGTCGGCACGCGCCGGTATGCCCGGGGGATCTTCGCCGAGCGCCATCGTGAGCAGCAGGTCGCGCCGCAACGAGAACACGCGGTCGCCGGGCGCCGCCCACGGCATGGCGAGGGCACGGATCGTCATGCGGTGCCC
>DATMJE010000340.1:0-19184 GCA_035553995.1 Usitatibacter sp.
GACGCCCAGTGACCTCGAAAACGCCGCGTTCCAGCGCAGCAGCACGCCGTCATGGCCCGCGACGAAGAAGCCGCCGTCGATCTGCTCGCCGAGGGCCCGAGCGAGCGAACGCTCGACCGAAAGCTCGTCTTCGAGGGGACCCTGCACGGCGGCGGCCGGGGCCTGCGTGCTGCGCATCGCCGCCACCCGCGCCACCGCGAGCGATGCGAGGTTCAGGAGTGCGGTGCCCTGCGTGCGCCGGAGGTCGCGGGGGCGCGGGTCGAGCACCGTGAGCGCGCCCATCACGTTCGCGCCGGCGTCGAGCAACGGCACCACGGCCATGAAGCGTGCGCGCGGCCCCGCGGCCACGAGCGGATGCTGCCGCCATGCGCCCTGCGACGCATCGGCCAGCATGAGCGGTGCGGCAGAGCCCGCGCACAACAGCGGCGAGTGGCTCGCATCGAGCTCGGTGAAGGTCACGCCGATGCGCGCGTGCAACCGTTCGCGCCCGTCCTCGATGAAGGAGATCCAGCCGATCGGCGCGCCGGTCGCATCGAGCGCGCGCCGCACCAGCTCCGCCAGCGCCGCAAGCGGGAGCTGCGTGCCGGCGGCCGCGGTGCTCATGCGGGCGACTCTCGCCGCGCAGTCGATCCGTGTGCTCGCGAACCGGCGCGGCAGGTCGCGGCGATCACGTGCCGGGGATCAGCGGTTGGCGGTGGATGCCGGACTGCCCGGAACCGTGGAAGCCTCGCCTTCTTTCGCGGGCGGCGCCGAAGCCGGCGATGCCGTCGGTGTAGGTGCCGCGGCGGGCGTGGGCGTTGCGACTGGCGGCGGAACCACGTTGGCCTGCCCCGGCAGCGCGGTGCGCGCGTAGCCCGCGCGGTCCAGGGCCGCCTGCCACGAGCCTTCCTCGTAGCCCTTGACGTGCCTCTCGCCCACGAGCAGCACCGGCACCTCGAGCGAGCCGATGAGCTTCTTCACCTGCTCGGCATCGGCGGCGCTGGCAGCGGCATTGCGCTCGGTGAAGGGAACGCCGCGCCTGCCGAGCAGCGCCCGGCCCTTCGCGCACAGCTCCCCGCACTCGGGGCTGGTGTAGAGCACGACGGGGTTCTTCTTCACGGCCTGCTGCGTCTCGTACGGCATTTGCGCCGTCGCGGGCTGCCCGCCGCCCATCATCTTGTTGCTGCTTTCCTTCGCGTCCTGCGGCGGTGGCGAATCGCTGAAGTGGACCTTGCCGTCCTTGTCGACCCAGCGGTAGACGTTCGTCTGCGCAGGCGCCGCAAAAGACGCTGCCAGCGCAGCCGCACACAGCATCGTGCCGATTCCTCCGAACCGCATCGCTCCCTCCGTCTCAGGCGGTGGTCGTCATTCCATTATGGCGCAGCAGGGCATCGATCCGCGGCTTGCGCCCGCGGAACGCGACGAACGATTCCAGCGCGGGACGGCTGCCGCCCGCGGCCAGCACCTCGCGCAGGAACCGCGCGCCGATCTCGGGATTGAGCACGCCCGCTTCCTCGAATGCACCATACGCGTCCGCGGAAAGAACTTCAGCCCACTTGTAGCTGTAATAGCCCGCGGCATATCCGCCGGCGAAAATGTGCGAAAACTGGTTGGGGAAGCGGTTGTACTCGGGTACGCGGTAGACGGCGACATCGCGGCGCACGGCATCGAGCAGGCCGAGCACGGTGCCGCGCGCGGCGTCGAAGTCGTGGTGGAGCTGCATGTCGAAGAGCGCGAACTCGAGCTGGCGCACGAACTGCATGCCGCTCTGGAAGTTCTTCGCCGCGAGCAGCCGCTCGAAGAGCGCACGCGGGATGCGCTCGCCGCTATCGACATGGCGCGTCATGGGTGCGACGACCTCCCACTCCCAGCAGAAGTTCTCCATGAACTGGCTGGGCAGCTCGACCGCGTCCCACTCGACGCCGTTGATGCCGGCGACTCCCAGCTCGTCGATCTGCGTGAGCAGGTGGTGCAGGCCATGGCCGAACTCGTGGAAGAGCGTGCTCACCTCGGCGTGCGTGAACAGTGCGGGCTTGCCGCCCACGGGACTGGAGAAGTTGCACGTGAGGAACGCCACCGGCGTCTGCACGCGATGACCGATGCGGCGGCGGTTGATCGCATCGTCCATCCACGCGCCGCCACGCTTGCCTTCGCGCGCGTAGAGGTCGAGGTAGAACTGGCCGACGCGCGCGCCGGACCTGTCCACCAGCTCGAAGAAGCGCACGCTGGGGTGGTAGAGCTCGGCCTGTGCCGCGCGCACGCGGATGCCGTAGATGGTCTCGACCACGCGGAACATGCCGGCGAGCACCTCGTCCTCGGGGAAGTATTGCTTCACCTCCTGGTCGGAGAAGGCATAGCGGCTCTGGCGCAGCTTCTCGCTCGCGAAGGCGATGTCCCACGCGCGCAGCTCGGCGATGCCCAGCTCGGCGCGCGCGAAATCGCGCAGCTCCTGCATGTCGCGCTCCGCGAAGGGCCGCGCTCGCGCGGCGAGGTCGCGCAGGAACTCGAGCACCTCGACGGGGGACGCGGCCATCTTGGTGGCGAGCGACACTTCCGCGAACGACGCATAGCCCAGCAGCCGGGCCGCCTCGTGGCGCAGCTCGAGGATGCGTCCGATGACCGGCTCGTTGTTCCATTCGGGCTTGCCGAACTCGGAGGAACGCGTGACATAGGCGTGGTACATGCGCTCGCGCAGCGAGGCGTTGGATGCGTACTGCATCACCGGCATGTAGCACGGCATGTGCAGCGTGAGCTTCCAGCCCTCGCGACGGTCCCTCTGCGCGGCTTCGCGCGCCTGCGTGAGGACGTCCTCGGGGATGCCCTCCAGCTCCGCGGCGTCGGTCACGAAGAGGCCGAAGGCGTTGGTGGCGTCGAGCACATTGTCCTGGAAGCGCGCGGCGAGCTTCGCCAGCTCCTCCTGGATGGCGAGGAAGCGCGCCTTCTCCGGCGGCGGCAACTCCGCGCCGCCGAGGCGGAAATCGCGCAGCTCGTTCTCGATGTGGCGCTGGCGCGCGCGCGGCAGCGACTCGAAGCCCGCCGCTGCGCGCAGCGCCTTGAAGCCGGCGTGCAGCCGCTGGTCCTGCCCCTGCTCGCTGAAGTACTGCGTGACGCGCGGCAGCGCCGCGTTGTACGCATCGCGCATCTGCGGCGAGTTCATCACCGCATTGAGATGGCTCACCTGGGCCCACGCACGGCCGAGGCGCTCGTTGGCGTCGTCGAGCGGCTCGACGAAGCTCTCCCACGTGGGCGTGGTATCCATCGCCGCCAGGCGTTCGATGGTGGCGCGACCGGCCTCCACCAGCTGCTCGATGGCAGGATCGATGTGCGCCGGGCGGATGTCGTTGAAGCGGGGCAGCGACGAAAAGTCCAGAAGGGGATTGCTCATGGCGATCTCCGTGGGCGAGGCGGCTCGTAGCCGGCTCAGCTGGCGTGGACGGTGCGGCCGCCGACGAGGGTGCGGACGACGCGCCCGGTAAGCTCGTAACCGTTGAACGGCGTGTTCTTGCCCTGGCTCGCCAGTGCTTGCGGCTGCACGACCCAGGGCGCCTTCGGATCGTACAGGCAGATGTCCGCGGCCACCCCGGGCACCAGCGTGCCCGCGGCCACTCCGAGGACGCGTGCCGCATCGCTCGTGACCCGCGCCAGCGCCCGCGCCGGGGCGAGCCCGCACTCGCTTCCCCATTGGAGCGTCAACGGCAGCAGCAGTTCGAGCCCCGTGGCCCCCGGCTCGGCCTCGGCGAAGGGAACCTGCTTCGCATCCTCGTCCACCGGCGCATGGTCCGAGCACACCGCGTCGATCACACCCTCCGCGAGCGCTCGCCGCAGCCGCTCGCGATCGGCCGGCGAGCGCAGCGGCGGCACCAGCCGGCAGCTCGAATCGAACTCGCCGATGTCGCGGTCGCAGAGGTGGAGATGGTGGATGCCCACGTCGCAGGTGATCGGGACGCCGCGCGACTTCGCTTCCGCCACCAGCGCCACGCCCGCGCCGCTCGAAAGTCGCGCGAGGTGCACCCGCGCCCCGGTGTGCATCGCCAGCTCGACGATGGTGCGGATGGCGATGGTCTCGGCGATGACCGGTATCGATGCCAGCCCCAGGCGCGTGGCGACCTCGCCCTCGTGGGCCACGCCGCCCGCGGCGAGCGCCGCATCCTCCGGACGCAGCCAGACCGTGTAGCCGAAGCTCGACGCATAGCGCATCGCCTCCAGCAGCGTGCTCGTTTCCGGCAAGGGGGCCTGCCCCTGGAAGAAGCCCACGCAGCCCGCCTCGGTGAGCTCGGCCATCTCCGCCAGGCGCTGGCCCTTGAGGCCCACGGTGAGCGCTCCCAGCGGATGCACGCGCGCGCGCTCCAGGCTTGCCGCGCGCCGCTTGAGCATCTCGACCAGGCCCGGCTCGTCGAGCGGCGGATCGGTATCCGGAGGGCACGCGAGCGTGGTGACCCCGCCCGCGACCGCGGCCTTCATCTCCGATTCGAGCGTGGCCCGGTACTCGTAGCCCGGCTCGCGCAGGCGCACGGACAGGTCGACCAGCCCGGGGCAGGCGACGAGCCCGGTGGCATCGATGGTCTCGTCGGCGCGAAATCCGTCGGGCGCCTGGCCCACGCCCGCGATGAGGCCCCCGGCGATGAAGACGCTGCCCGGGGCATCGCGTCCCGAGGCCGGATCGATCACGCGCGCGCCGCGAATCTCGATCCGGGCCGCGCCGCTCATGGCGCCCCCAGCATCGACATCACCGCCATGCGCACCGCGATGCCGAAGGTCACCTGCGGCAGGATCACGCTCTGGCGGCCGTCCGCGACCGTCGAGTCGATCTCCACGCCGCGGTTCATGGGGCCCGGATGCATCACGATGGCATCGGGCTTGGCCAGCGCGAGCTTCTGCGCGGTGAGCCCGTAGCACTTGAAGAACTCGCCGGCGGAAGGCAGCAGCGCGCCGTTCATGCGCTCGTTCTGCAGCCTCAGCATGATGACGACGTCGCAACCCTTGAGTCCCGCGGCCATGTCCTGGAAGACGCGCACGCCGAGGCGCTCCACCTCCGCCGGCAGCAGCGTCTTGGGACCGATCACGCGCAGGTCGGGCACGCCGAGCGTCTTCAGCGCGAAGATCTGCGAGCGCGCCACGCGCGAATGCAGCACGTCGCCCACGATCGCGACCGTGAGCGCGGAGAAATCCTTCTTGTAGTGGCGGATGGTGTACATGTCGAGCAGCCCCTGCGTGGGATGCGCGTGGCGGCCGTCGCCCGCGTTGATCACCGCCACGCCGGGCTTCACGTGCCGCGCGATGAGGTGCGGCGCACCCGACTGCGAATGACGCACGACGAACATGTCCGCGTCCATCGCCTGCAGGTTGTACACGGTGTCGAGCAGGGTCTCGCCCTTCGAGGTCGACGAGGCGCCCACGTTGAGGTTGATCACGTCGGCGGAAAGACGCTTGGCCGCGATCTCGAAGGTGGTGCGCGTGCGTGTCGAGTTCTCGAAGAAGACGTTGAAGATCGACTTGCCGCGCAGCACCGGCACCTTCTTCACCTCGCGCTCGCTCACGCTCACGAACTGGTCCGCGGTATCGAGGATGTGGCGGATCATCTCCGCGGGCAGGCCCTCGGTGGTGAGGAGGTGGCGCAGCTTCCCGTCGGGCCCGACCTGCAGGCTGCGGCGCGGGCTCATGACGGCCTCGCGCGCGTGAACGAAAGCTGCCCGTCCGTGTTCGCGAGCACGAGCTGCTCGCCCGGCTCCATCTGCACGTGGGCACCGACGAAATCCGCGGCCACGGGCAGCTCGCGCCCATCGCGGTCCGCGAGCACCGCGAGGCGCACCGCGGCGGGACGCCCGAAGTCGAAGAGCTCGTTCAATGCCGCGCGCACGGTGCGGCCGGTGTGCAGGACGTCGTCGACCAGCACGACCTCGCGGCCGTCCACATCGAACGGAATCTGGCTGCGCCGCGACTCGCGATGCAGGCCGATGCGGCCGAAGTCGTCGCGATGCAAAGTCACGGCGAGCACGCCCAGCGGTTCGCTCATGCCGAGCGCGCGATGCAGGCGCTCGGCCACCCACACGCCGCCCGTGTAGATGCCCACCAGGGCCGCGCCGGGCGTGAGCCGCGGGCGCATCTGGGCCGCGAGCGCTTCGATCAGCGCTTCCGCGTCAGGAGGAGAGGCGTTCATGGATGTCGGGCTCGTCGAGGAAGCTCTGCAGGATGATGGCGGCGGCCATGGCATCGACGTCGCCCGGCCGGCGCGCCCGCGTGCGCCCGGCGCGCAATGCCTGCTCGGCCGCGGCCGAGCTCAGCGTTTCGTCCACGAAGATGATCGGCAGGCCATAGCGCGCCGCGAGCCGCCGCGCGAATTTTTCCGCGAGCTTCGCAGTTGCATGCTCCGAGGAATCCGCATGACGCGGGCGCCCCACGACGAACGCGGCCGGGTGCCATTCGTCGACGAACTTGCCGATCTCGCGGAAGCGTCCATCGTTGCTTTCCTCGCGGATGGCCCCCAGCGGGCTCGCGATGCCGGTGCTGGTCTCACCGACGGCGACACCGATGCGCTTCAGCCCGAAATCGAACGCGATGACGGTGCCACCCGCCGTCACGCGTGCCCCGCCTCCTCGGAAAGGCTGGCCGCGGTGATGCCGAGCGCGTGCATCGCCGCATCGTAGCGCGACTCCGGCGGCACGTTGAAGATGAGGTCCGCATTCGCAGGGACCGTAAGCCAGCCGTTGCGACGGATCTCGTCCTCGAGCTGGCCCGGGGCCCATCCGGCATAGCCGAGGGCGACCAGCTGCTGGGTGGGCCCGCGGCCATCGACCATCGCCTCGAGGATGTCCTTGGAGGTGGTGAGGCCCAGGTCGCCCACCGGGAGCGTGCTCTTCCAGTCGCCGACGGGGCGATGGAGCACGAAGCCGTGGTCGAACTGCACCGGGCCGCCGAAGAAGACCGGCTGGTCGTAGGCGGGCGAATCCTCGAACGTGATGTCCACCTGCCGCAACAGCACGGCGAGCGTGACATCGATGGGACGATTCACCACGATGCCGAGCGCCCCGCGCTCGTTGTGCTCGCAGATGAACGTGAGCGTGCGGGAGAAGTTGGGATCCGACATCGCCGGCATGGCGATGAGGAAGTGGCTGGTGAGATTGATCGTTTGCATTGGCCACCGCGAAATTCATTTTAACCCGGAACGCCCGGCCGGAACGCGATTTCGATGTCCTTCATCTAATGCGGCGCTTCGCGATCCCCGTCGCGCACAGGAGGCTTCATGAAAACCGCACCACGAGTTGCAATACTTACTGCTGCCATCGCGATGGCGTTCGGCCTTGCCGCCTGTGGCGGCGGCGGTGGCGGCAACAACAACAACGCCAGCGTCGACCAGCCGCCGCCCCCGGACCTGGCCAAGCAGGGACAGGCCATCTTCCGCTTCGACACGTTCGGCGACGAGACGAAGTTTACCGACCAGTTGCGCCTGAACGAGCCGGTGGGCAGCGCGGTCGATCCCACCACCGCGCTCGCCGTCGGCCTCAAGGTCGATGCCGAGGCGCTTCCCGCCGCGGTGGTCGCCGGCATCCAGAACGGCAGCATCAGCCTCACCAGCCCCGCCACCACCGTGGCGCTGCTCAAGCTGAATGCAGTCGTGGGCCTCAAGGGCACGGTCGAGACCGTCAACGGCGTCGACAAGCTCACGCACCTCGGCGTCACGTGCGCGCTGTGCCATTCGACCGTCGACAACTCGTTCGCGCCCGGCATCGGCAAGCGCCTCGACGGCTGGCCGAACCACGACCTGAACGTCGGCGCGATCCTGGCACTCTCGCCCGCGATCACGCCGCAGGTGAAGGCGGTGTTCAGCTCGTGGGGCAAGGGCAAGTACGACCCGCGCTTCAACCTCGACGGCCTCAACAAGCCCGCCGAGATCCCGCCCGCCTACGGCCTGCTGGGTGTGCACAAGGTCACCGCCACCGGCGACGGCGACCAGATCGCCTACTGGAACCGCTATGTCGCGGTCACCCAGATGGGCGGCCACGGCACCTTCACGGAGCCGCGCACCGGCGTGAGCGTCACCAACGGTCCGGACGACCTGGTGACCTCCAAGCTGCCGGCGCTGGAGGCCTACCAGCTCTCCATCGCGGCGCCCACGCCGCCGGCCGGCAGCTTCGACCCGGCCGCCGCGGCCCGCGGCAAGGATGTCTTCGACGGACCGGGACGCTGCGTCACCTGCCACAACGGGCTCAAGTTCACCGACGCCAACCAGCGGCTGCATCCGGCGACGGATTCGATGGCCGAGCCGGAATCGCCGAGCTACGCCGCGAGAAGCGCCACCAAGCAGTACCGGACGGCGCCGCTCGAAGGGGTGTGGCAGCACGCGCCGTACTTCCACAACGGGTCCGTGCCCACGCTCGAAGCGGTGGTCGCGCTGTACAACTCGCGCATGGCGCTCGGCCTCACCGCCGCGCAGCAGGCCGACCTGGTGCAATACCTCAAGTCGTTGTGATGAGGTGAATGTGTGAGGGTAGCCCGCGGGGCGCGGCAAGGCGCTCCCGCGGGTTTTTTTTGGAAGCGGGTCGTGCGGCGGCTTTGCGACAGCCGCGAACGCTTATTCAGCGACGACCTGGTCGGCGCGGGTGAAGGTCCACGTCCGCGTGATGTGCAGGATATCGGTGTCCACGCGGATGTTGTCGGGGAAGGGCGGGAACGGTGCCGCGAGCCGCACGATGCGGATGGCGGCCTGGTCGAGGATCCTGTGGCCCGAGGAGCGGTTCACCTCCACCGTCTCCACCTCGCCGTTGGCCTTGATGGCCACGGTGAGCTGCAGCGAGCCGTAGAGCTTGCGGGTCTTCGCTTCCTCGGGATAGTTGAGGTTGCCCACGCGCTCGATCCGCTGGCGCCAGGTGTCGACGTACTGCGCGAAGCGGTATTCCTGCGCGCGGGCGCCCACGAACTTGCGCTTCGGCCGCTCCTGGTAGGCCTGGTACTCGCGCCTGATCTGGGCCTCGAGCCGCTCGATCTCGAGGCTCTTCTCCACCAGGTCGCGCGCCTCCGCATCGCCCTTCGCGCTCGATGGCAGGGTCACCTCGGCCTGCGTGACCGCGGCCTTGGACTTCATGCGCGTCATCAGCTCGTGCGCCTCGGTCTCGAGCTGCTTCACGCGGTTCTCGGCCGCCTTGAGCTCGCGGCTGGGATCGCGTTCCTCCAGCGCGGGAAGCGGCGTGGCGGCGCGCAGCTTCTTGTCCGTATTGCCGCCGCCGTCGAGGTTGGCCTGGGCGAGCGCGTCCGCCTTGACGGGACGGGTGGCGCTCTTCGAGTTGACGAGCACCACGTCCATCACGTTATGGGGATCTTCCCACTTGGGGATGAGCGGCAGCCGCATCCCGATGCCGACGATCAGGAGCAGGTGGAACGCGATCGACGCAATGATCGCCACCTGCATGGAGGCGACGAGGCCGAAGCGTTCGAGCAGGTAATCCGAGAAGGAGACGAGGGCGTCGGGGGACGTCTGCCTCAACTGCATCGGCAGTCAGGGAAAAGGGGCGTTCGGCTGCGGCGCATGAGTAAATATTCTACTTGCTTGGCGGCCCGGCATAACGGCACAGCACGTGGGCCTCCCAGAAGTCGATCTCCCCGAAAGCCACCCGCACCCGCTCGCCGGGCGCGCTCGTGGGCAGGCCGATGGCGCGGCAGACCAGCGGCAGCCCCTCGATGCGCACCAGCTCCTCGCGGATGACCGCCGCCGGCACCTCCGTAATGCCCTCCTGCTCCAGGTAGCGCAGGACCCAGTAGCGCTCGAGCAGCCGCTGGTGCTCCGCATAGGCCTCGTATGCCGTCTCGAAATCGCGCGCGGCGGCGGTGAGCTCCTCGCGCGTGTAGGCCGGCTCCGCGCCCGCCAGCGCCGCCACGAGCTGGCGCTGGTTGGCGAGGTCGGGGAAGCGGCGCAGCGGCGAGCTGGACCACGCGTAGTGCGAGACGCCCAGCCATTCGTGCGATCCGGGCTGCACTTCCATGCGCGTCTTGGCGCCCTTCTGGTTGCGGTAGATGGCGTCGTAGCCGCGCTCGGCGAGCCATTTTCCCCACGACGCGTTCACGTGGATCATCAGCTCGGAGACCAGCGTGTCCACCGGCGTGCCGCGCTGGCGCTGCTCGATGGCCACGCGCCCGTCGGCCACGCGGATGGTGTAGTCGGGGCGGTCGCCCTTCTCCTCGCCAGCGCCGCGCGCGGCCTTGAGGAACTTCGCGAAGCGCCACAGCGTGAAGAGGTCCTCTCCGTGCTCGCCTTCGACGCGGCCGGCAGCGACCGCCTCGGCGTTCAGCCGTCCGTCGAGCTCGGCCAGGCGCAGGTTGTCGGCCACGCGAATCCATTCGAGGCGCGATTCCTGGCCCTTCACCTCGAGGGTTTCGGCGTCCACATCCAGGTACAACGAAGCGGCCGGCATGCGGCGCCCGGCGGCGAGGGTCGCCGACTCCACCGCTTCCGGCGGCAGCATGGTGATCTTCCCGCCCGGAAAGTAGACGGTCGAGAGCCGCTCGCGCGCAACCGCTTCCAGCGGATGGCTGCGGTCGAAGAAGATCGAGGGTGCGGCGATGTGCACGCCGATGCGCAGCCGCCCATCCGCACCGCGGGCGACCGAGAAGGCGTCGTCGATCTCGGTGGTCTCCGCGTCGTCGATGGAAAACGCGGCCACGTCCGCTTCGCCGAGCTCCGCCGTGGAAGCGACGGGTGCGGCCTCGGCGAAGCCCGTGCCGCGGGGAAAGAACTCGAAGGCGAAACGGCGCAGGAAGTAATCCTCGGGACCGGCAATGGCGCCGGCCGCCGCGAGCACGCGCGGGGGCGCCAGGCCCGCCGCCGTCGCCGCCTGGTCGAGGGCACGCCACTCGAGCGACATCTTGTCGGGCTTGAAGAGCAGCAGGTCCATGCGCGTGGCGATGGGCTCGGGGACGCGCCCGGCGGCGAGCTCGGCGGCCCACGCATCGACCTGCTCCTGCTGGCGGCGCTTCTTCTCGATGCCCGCCAGCGCCGCCTTGAGGTTTTCCTCGGGTGCCGCCTGGTAGCGCCCCTTGCCGCGCTTGTAGAAATAGACCGGGTTCGAATGCAGCGCCAACGCCACGGCGGCCGCTTCGCGCGGCGCGGGCGTGTGCCCGTAATAGTCCGCGGCGAGCGTCTCGAAGCCGAACTCGTCGCGGCCGCACACTTCCCAGAGGAACTGGGGATCCAGCTCCTCGGAGATCTTCTGCGCCTCCTGCATGAAGCTCGCGAGCGGCTGGCCTTCGAAGCGCAGCAGGATGCTGGCCGCCTTCACCTTGGAGCGCTTGCCGTGGGCCGCTTCCACCTGGAAAGTGGCGCCCGCATCGGCGAGGACGGTGCCGACGCGGAAGGCGCCGTCTTCCTCGAACAGCACCTGCTTCATGCGGCGGCCGCGTCCGGGTTCGCCGCCCAGTCGACGATGCCGGGCACGTGCTCCGGGAACGAGCCGAGCGCATGGTCCCCGCCCTGCACCACCGTCTGGCAGGCCCCGGCGTAGTAGCGGACCGCATCGCGGTAGTCGAGCACCTCGTCACCGGTCTCGACGATGAGCCAGTAGCGCCCCGGCCGCGTGATCGTGGGCGGCTCCGCGGCACGCAGCTCCGCGACGTGCTCGTGCGTGAACACGAATTCCTCACCGGTGAAGAGGTTGCGCCTGGGGCCGAGCAGGAGATCGGCATGCGCGTGCGGATGCACGGCGGGGTTGAGCAGCACCGCGCGGCAGCCGAGGCGCTCCGCCACCACCGTCGCATAGAAGCCGCCGAGCGAGCTGCCGACCAGGGTGAGGTCCGCCACGGGAATGCGGCGGCACAGATCCTCGACCTGCGCCAGGGCGCGTGCGGGCGCGTGGTGCAACGCGGGCACGACGTACTCCACGCCGGTCACGCAGCCGCGTACGTAGTCGCCGAGCACCGTCGCCTTGTGCGACTGCGGCGCGCTGATGAAGCCGTGCAGGTAGACGAGGGTCCTCACAGCTCGATCCGGCCGCGGCCCAGCTCGATCACGTCGCCGCCCACGCGCACGTTGCCTTGCTGCACGCTGAGAAAGAGCGTCGAGGGGCGTGCCACCTGCTCGCCCTGGTGGACGGTGCGGCGCACGTCCGCGCCGGGACGCGTCGCGACGAACCATCCCCCGAGGTTCGCGCACGCGGAGCCGGTGGCCGGATCCTCGAGGATCGCGGCACCGCTCGGGAAGAAGAAACGCGCGAGGACCTCGGCGCTCGCATCGCCGCCATCGGCGAAGACCAACGCCATGCTCTGGCCGTCCTCGCTGCGCAGGCGCGTGAACGCATCGGCAAGGGGACGGGCGCGCGGCACCGCCTCGCGGCGGGTGAGCGGGACCACGAGCTGCTCCTTGCCGGCATTCACCCACAGCGCCCGCTCGCCGATGTCGGCTTCGGCGAGACCCAGCATGTGCGCGAGCTCGGAACGGGACTCGGAAACCTCGCGCCAGCGTGGCGCGTTCGCGGCAAGCGTCCACCGGTTGCCCGCGGCGCTGACCGGAATGACGCCGGCCTTCATCTCCAGCGTGAGCGCATCGCCGCGGCCCTGAAGCGCACGCACGACGTGCGCCGTGCCGAGCGTCGGATGCCCCGCGAACGGCATCTCGTACGACGGCGTGAAGATGCGCACCTGCGCATCGGCGCGCGTCGAGGGCAGGATGAAGGTGGTCTCGGAGAGGTTGAACTGGCGTGCGAGCGCCTGCATCTCCTTGGCGTCGAGGCCGCTGCCGTCCTCGAAGACGCACAGCGGGTTGCCGGTGAGGCGTCCAACCTGGGCGAAGACGTTGAGGATGCGGAAGGCGAGCGAGCGGTGCGGCGCGCTCTCGACGGCGCTCATCGCCGGCTCGCCGGTGCGGGCGCGGATGACGGCGTGGGCTCGCGCTGGCGCAGGCCGTCGAGCAGCTTCTCGTGCACGCCGCCGAAGCCGCCGTTCGACATCACGAGCACGTGGTCGCCGGGACGCAGCATGCGCACCACGGCATCGGCCATGAGGTCGAGCTCGTTGTGGACGAACGCACGCGTGCCGAGCGGCGCGAGCGCCCGCGCGGCATCCCAGCCCAGGTCCCGCGCATAACAGAAGACCACGTCCGCGCCGGCGAGGCTGCGGGCCATGCGTTCCTGCATGGTGCCGAGCTTCATCGTGTTGGACCGCGGCTCGAACACCGCCACGATGCGCGCATCGCCCACGCGCGTGCGCAGTCCCGCGATGGTGGTCTCGAAGGCGGTGGGGTGGTGCGCGAAATCGTCGTACACGGTGATGCCGTTCACGGCGCCGCGCACCTCCATGCGCCGCTTCACGCCCTCGAAGCGCGCCAGCGCCTCGATGCCCTGCGCCACCGGCACGCCCGCATGGCGCGCGGCCGCCAGGGCCGCGGCGGCATTGGCGCGGTTGTGCTCGCCCATCAGCGACCAGCGCACGGTGCCCTGCTTTTCTCCGTCCACGAGCACGTCGAAGGAATCGTCGGGGTGGATGGCCCCGACGCGCCACGATTGCCCGGCCCCGAAACGCTCCACGGGGGTCCAGCAACCCCGCGCGAGCACACGTTCGAGCGCCGCCTCCGCGCCGTTCGAGACGATCAGCCCCTGCGCGGGCACGATGCGCACCAGGTGATGGAACTGCGTCTCGATGGCGGCGAGGTCGGGAAAGATGTCGGCGTGGTCGTACTCGAGATTGAGGAGGACCGCGGTGCGCGGGCGGTACCAGACGAATTTCGAGCGCTTGTCGAAGAAGGCCGTGTCGTATTCGTCGGCCTCGATCACGAAGAACGGCGATTGCGACGCACGCGCCGAGCTCTCGAAGTTGCGCACGATGCCGCCGATGAGGAATCCGGGCTGCAATCCTGCCGCCTCGAGGATCCACGCGAGCATGGAAGAGGTGGTGCTCTTGCCGTGCGTGCCCGCCACCGCGAGCACCCACTTGTCCACCAGAACGTGCTCCGAGAGCCACTGCGGGCCGGACATGTAGGGCAGTCCGCGATCGAGGATCGCCTCGATCACGGGCTTGCCGCGCGTCATGGCGTTGCCGACCACGTACATGTCCGCCCGGTACTGGTCGAGCTGCTCGGCGTCATAGCCCTCGTGCAGCTTGATGCCGATGGCACGCAGCTGCTCGCTCATGGGCGGATACACGTGGGCATCGCACCCGGTGACCTCGTGGCCCAGCTCGCGCGCGATCTTGGCGAGCCCGCCCATGAAGGTGCCGCAGATGCCGAGGATGTGCAGGTGCATGGTCGCCCTAGTCGAAGAAGATGAAGTATGCCGCGCCGAGGATGCACAGCCCCGCCCAGACGTAATTCCACTTGAACGGCTGGCCCATGTAGAGCATGGCGAACGGCACGAACACCACGAGCGTCACGATTTCCTGCGTTATCTTGAGCTGCGCGAGCGTGATGCCGGCGGCGAAGCCGAAGCGGTTGGCCGGGACCTGCAGCAGGTATTCGAACAGCGCGATGCCCCAGCTTGCGATGGCCGCCACATACCAGGGGCTGGCGGAAAAGTTCCGGAGGTGCCCGTACCACGCGAAGGTCATGAAGAGGTTGGACGCCGCGAGCAGTGCGGCGGTGACGAAAAGCGGCTGCCACACGGGCATGTTGGGTAATCCTCCAGGCCCGCGAAAGGACGCAGGCCGTGAATTTTAGCAGGCGGGGGCGATCAGATTCCCCTGACCACTCGACCCGAACGGAGCGTGTAAACTGGCCCTCCCCGCGACCGGACCGCTGTCCACGCCGATCCATCCGCCACAGGACTGGTTCGAACACCCCATGGTTCCCCACCTCACCACCTCGCTCACCGGGCCCCTGCAGGAGCTCGAGCGCGTCGTCCTCGACCGCATGCCCGACATCGAGCACTGGTTCCGCACGCAGTGGCTCGAGCACGGCGCGCCCTTCTACAGCTCGGTGGACCTGCGCAACAGCGGCTTCAAGCTCGCCCCCGTCGATACCAATCTCTTCCCCGGCGGATTCAACAACCTCAATCCGGAGTTCCTCCCGTTGTGCGTGGGCGCGGCAAGGTCCGCGCTGCAGAAGGCGGGCTGCGAGCCGGGCGGCATCCTGCTGGTGCCCGAGAACCACACGCGCAACCTGAACTACCTGCAGAACGTCGTGGTGCTCAAGCGCATCCTCGAGGACGCGGGCTTCACGGTACGCATCGGCAGCCTGATCCCCGAGTTGCCGGGGCCGACGCAAGTCGAGTCCTCCGCCGGCGAGAAGCTGCTGCTCGAGCCGGTCGTGCGGCGCGGCAATCGCGTCGCGGTCGAGGGCTTCGATCCGTGCGGCGTCCTCGTCAACAACGACCTCTCCGCGGGCATCCCGGCGATCCTGCGCGGCATCGAGCAGCCGGTGCTGCCGCCGCTCATGGCCGGCTGGTCCACGCGGCGCAAGTCGCACCACTTCCATGTATACGACCGCGTGGCCGAGGGCTTCGCGCGCCTGGTGGGCATCGACCCGTGGGTCGTGAACCCGGTCTTCAGCCAGTGCGGCAAGGTGAACTTCGCGGAGAAGGAAGGCGAGGATTGCCTCGCGGCGAACGTGGACTTCGTGCTCTCCGAGATGCGCGAGAAATACGCGCACTACGGCATCACCGAGACGCCGTTCGTGATCGTGAAGGCCGATGCCGGCACCTACGGCATGGGCATCATGACGGTGAGGAGCGTGGACGAGGTGCGCAACATCAACCGCAAGACGCGCAACAAGATGGCCACGATCAAGGAAGGGCAGCCGGTGCACGAGGTGATCATCCAGGAAGGCGTGTACACCTTCGAGAACGTCGACGGCGCGCCCGCCGAGCCGGTGGTGTACATGATGGACGAGCAGGTCGTGGGCGGCTTCTACCGCGTGCACATGGGCCGCGGCATCGACGAGAACCTCAACTCGCCCGGTGCGGAGTACCGGCCCCTCGCCTTCGAGACCGACTGCCACTCGCCGGATTGCGCGGGCAAGCCCGGGGACCCGCCCAACCGGTTCTACGCCTATGGCGTCATCGCGCGGCTCGCCGCGCTCGCGGCCGCCATCGAGGTGGAGGAGCTGGTCGCGGGCGACAGCGCCGCGCGGGAGGTCCGGGCGGCCACCGCATGAGGCTCGCCTTCGTCGTCGACCCGCTCGACGCGCTGAAGGCGTACAAGGACTCGAGCATCGCGATGATGCGCGAGGCCGCCGCGCGCGGCCACGAGGTGCATGCGCTGGAAGCGCGCGCCATGTTCGTGAAGTCGGGCAGCGTGCACGCGGCCGTGAAGCAGCTCGGGGTTTCCGATGACGACGACGACTGGTACTCGGTCACGGCCGAGGCGATCGCGCGCCTCGGGGAGTTCGACTACGTCGTGATGCGCAAGGACCCGCCCTTCGACCAGGAGTACTACTACGCGACGCTGCTGCTGGAGCGGGCGCAGGCCGAGGGCGCCACCGTGGTGAACGATCCGCGCGCACTGCGCGACTGGAACGAGAAGCTCGCCATCCTGCGCTTCCCGCAGTTCACGCCGCCCACGCTGGTCGCGAGCGAGATGCCGACGATCCACGCGTTCATCGACGAGCATCGCGACGTCGTGCTGAAGAAGCTGGACGGCATGGGCGGCACGATGATCTTCCGCGTCGGCACCGCCGACCCGAATCGCAACGTGATCGTCGAGGCGATCACGGACCTGGGACAGCGCACGGTGATGGCGCAACGCTACATCCCCGAGATCGTGAAGGGGGACAAGCGCGTGCTGGTCGTGGATGGCGAGCCCTTCCCGCAGTGCCTCGCACGCATCCCGAAGGCGGGCGAGACGCGCGGCAACCTCGCTGCCGGCGGCCGCGGTGTCGCCCAGCCCATCTCCGCACGCGACCGCGAGATCGCGCAGGCCGTGGGCGCCGAGCTGGTGAAAGCCGGCATCGTCTTCGCGGGACTCGACGTGATCGGCGACTACCTCACGGAGGTCAACGTCACCAGCCCTACGTGCATCGTCGAGATCGCCGAGCAGACGGGGGAGAATGCGGCGGAAGCGTTCATGGATGCGCTGGGGGCGTAAAGGGCGCAAGGCGTAAGGGGCGCAAGGCACAAGGCGCATGGCGCAAGAAAGCGTTGCGGCCAGGATAAAGTTGTCGAGTTGGTGACACTGGGTCCTGCGCCTTGGGCCCTGCGCCTTGCGCCCTTTACGCCTTTCGCCCTTTACGCCTTGCGCCCCTTCACGCCTTCTCTTTACCCCACCACCACCCGGTCGAAATCCGTCCCGCGGTCGAGCAGCTCGCGCACCGGTAGCGCGTGGCGCTGCTCGCCCCACACCTCGAGCGTGCGCCCGCGCGAGGCGAGGCCGCTCGCGACGATGAGCGACGAAGCGATGTGCAGCTTTTCCAGCGCGGGCAGGCGCAGCGCCGGCGTCCATTGCTGCGCGGCGCGTGTTCGCGGCTCGCCCGGCCGCGCGGCGACGGGCTCCGGACGGCCGGGAAAAAGCGTGAGCGTCGCCACGATCGCGCCGTCGAGCTCCTGCGAAAGCGCGGTGACCATGCCGACATAGAACGGCGCCGTATCGCCCAGGCGCATGGCGGCTATGCGTCCGATCGCGACACCCTTCGAGGCGGTCGGCGGGCGCATGAGCCGCCATGCACCCAGCATCTCGTCCACCACGGCCCAGGGCTCGGCCACGAAGGTATGCGGCGCGATGAGCTTGCCCTGCGTGCGCTCGCGCACGCGCCCGAAGACTTCCATCTCCTGCTTTTCCACCGAGGTGAGCTCGCGCGTCTCGCCCGGCTGCTCGAAGGGCTTGCCGCCCGAGAGGAAGAAGTGGATGTCGAGGATGCCCCAGACGAGTCCCGCGGTCTTCTCGGCCGGGATCTTCGCGGGCGGGCGCGGCGGCGCGCCCTCGCACCAGAGCTTGTGCAGCCGCTGCAGCTGCTCCTGCGCATCGACCGACGTCGCCTCGCGCGGCAGGTCGAGCTTGGACGCGTCCTCCCCCTTGGAGAAGCCGTGCAGGCGCTTGCGGATGCTCTTCGAGACGCCGCCGACATCCAGCACGCGGTGCAGCGGCGTGGCCTCCCCGGCCGCGAGCGGGCGCGCACCGATGGGCTTCGCGAGGTCCACCGCGAGCGGGTGCGCCACGGCGGCTTCCGCCGGCGCGAGGGCCGGTGTGCGCACCGTGACCTTGCGCGCCCAGCGGCGCAGCAGCGCCTCCACCAGGTCCATTTGCGGCGCGGTGAGCTCCGAGAGGTAGGCCGCCTGCAGCATCACCACCTGCGCATAGGTCTCCATCACGCACGAGCCCTTGTCCTCGCTGTCGAGCGAGTCCTTGACCCGGTCGGAGGCGATGCCGCTCGCCTCGGCATCCGCGAGTGTCGCGTGCAGGCGCGTCCAGAGCTGCGGATCGAAGCGGCGGTAGATGGTGGCGTGGAAGGCCATCTGCGCGCCGACGTAGCGCATGATCCGCTGCATGATGAGCGCCCGGTGCGCGTGGATCTCGCCGCCGTCGCCCGCCTCCTCGAGGCAGCGGCGATAGCCCGCCTCCATCTCCTCCAGCAGCAGGCGCCCGGTGTTCCAGGCCGCCGAGTCGTTGGCGGACAGCGGCAGTGTCTTGCCGAAGTAGCGCGAGCGCTGCTCGCCCTGCAGGAACGCCACCTTGTCGCGCGCGAGCTCGAGCGTCTTCAGCCGCTCCAGCGGCGCGAACGTGGCGCGGTTGAGGGCCACGATCGCCTCGAGCACCTGCGACTGGGCGAGCGGGATGTTCGTGAGGGGCAGCGCGCCGAGCCATTCGCGGGCGCCATGGGCATCCGTGAACGGGACACCGCCTTCGGGCCGTACGGGAGGCGTGGACATGCGGCTTCAGCCCGCGAGCCGCGCGTGCAGCAGCGCGGCGATGCCATCGGCGCGCGCGATGCGCGCGGAATCCGCGGCTGCCTCGCGCCGCGGCGGCGCCCATACCGGGCCGGGAAAGTGGCGATCGTCGCTGAAGCGCGGGATCACGTGCCAGTGGACGTGCGGCACCATGTTGCCGAGGCTCGCGACATTCATCTTGTGCGGCGCCATCGCATCGCGTACCGCGCGCTCCACGGTGAAGACGACCGCCATGAGCCGCTCACGCTCGGGCTGCGCGAGGTCCGTCATCTCGCGCACGTGGCGCGCGAGGATCACGCGGCAGAAGCCGGGATAATCCGGCTCGTCCGCCCGCACGACGCGACAGAAATCGTCCTGCCACAGCACCGTGCCGCCGGGGCTGTCGCAGAATTCGCACGCGGCGGTGGGGGCCATGAG
>DATMJE010000341.1:0-2561 GCA_035553995.1 Usitatibacter sp.
GTCTCGTAGACGTGGGCCCACTTGAGCTTCGTCTGCGCGGACACCGACGACGCGACGGCGAGCGCCGCGACCGCAAACAAAGTGGTGATTCTTCTCATCGTTCCTCCCTTGTTCGACTGAAGATTGGGAACACAGATGAACACAGATGAACGCGGATAAAACCGTGTGATGGTGTCGTGCCAACTGCTCGCACTATCCGAGACCCACTATGGAACCAATCTGTGTTCATCTGTGTTCATCTGTGTCCATCGCTTTTCACCCGCTACATGACAGCGCCGAGCTGCCAGGGCACGAACTCGTCCGCCCCGAACCCATGCTTCTCGCTCTTGCTGGGTTCCCCGGAAGCGGTCGCCAGCATCAGCTCGAAGATCCGTTCGCCGGCCTCGTGCACGCTCATGGAGCCGTCGAGAATGGCGCCGGCGTTGAAGTCCATGTCGTCTTCCATGCGCTCGTACATGGCGGTGTTGGTCGCGATCTTGAGCGAGGGCGCGGGCTTGCACCCATAGACCGAGCCGCGCCCGGTGGTGAAGCAGATGAGGTTGGCGCCGCCGGCCACCTGCCCGGTCGCGGAGACGGGGTCGTAGCCGGGCGTGTCCATGAACACGAAGCCCTTGCTCGCGACGGGATGCGCGTATTCGTAGACGCCCATGAGGCCCGTGGTGCCGCCCTTGGCGACGGCGCCGAGGGACTTCTCGAGGATCGTCGTGAGGCCGCCGGCCTTGTTGCCCGGCGAGGGGTTGTTGTTCATCTCGCCATGGTTGCGCGCGGTGTATTCCTCCCACCAGCGGATGCGCTCGACGATCTTCTCGCCCACGGCGCGGCTTTGCGCGCGACGCGTGAGCAGGTGCTCGGCGCCGTAGATCTCGGGCGTCTCGGAAAGGATCGCCGTGCCGCCGTGGCGCACGAGGAGGTCCACCGCCGCGCCGAGCGCGGGATTGGCGGTGATGCCGGAATAGCCGTCGGAGCCGCCGCATTGCAGGCCGACCATGATGTGGCTCGCGGGCACGGTCTCGCGCGAGACGCGGTCGGCCTCGGGCAGCATCTCCTTCACGAGGGCAATGCCTTCGGCCACGGCCTTCGCGGTTCCGCCCTTGTCCTGGATCGTCATCGCGCGCAACCGCTCGCCCTCGCGCAGTCCCTGGGTGAAGAAGAGCGCGTCCATCTGGTTCGCCTCGCAGCCGAGGCCGATCACCAGCACGCCGGCAAAGTTCGCGTGGCGCGCATAGCCCGCGAGCGTGCGCCGCAACACGTCGATGCCCTCGCCGGTGGAACCCATGCCGCAGCCGGTCGAGTGCGTGAGGGCGACCACGCCGTCCACGTTGCCGAACGCCTCGAGCGCCGGGCCCTTGAAAGCCTCGGCCACGTGCTTGGCGACCGTGGCGGAGCAGTTCACCGTGGAGAGGATGCCGATGTAATTGCGCGTGGCCACGCGGCCGTCCGGCCGCACGATGCCCTGGAACGTGGCGGG
This sequence comes from Usitatibacter sp., assembly GCA_035553995.1. Classification (GTDB taxonomy): domain Bacteria; phylum Pseudomonadota; class Gammaproteobacteria; order Burkholderiales; family Usitatibacteraceae; genus Usitatibacter. The sequence goes on from DATMJE010000341.1 coordinate 1,469, forward strand.
CGTGGCGGCGAATTCCGTCGCTTCGTAGGCCTCGCCGAACGCGTAGTCGCGCGCGAAATCGCGCACTTCGAGGTTGTGCACGTGCACGTGCGCGCCGGCCGCGATGGGACGCGTCGCGAAGCCGATCACCTGGTTGTAGCGGCGCACCGGCTCTCCCGCCGCGATCGCGCGCGTGGCCACCTTGTGGCCCGCCGGAATCCGTTCGGCGCAGACCACGCCCTCCTTCAGCAAATTGGTGCCCGCATCGAGCTCGCGGCAGGCGATGACCACGTCGTCGGCGGGGTTGAGGCGCAGGTAAAGGGGAGTTTCGCGAAGCATGGCAGGACCTATCGGAAGATGCCCGGCAACCACAGGCTGATCGAAGGAATATACGTCACGATCACGAGGCTTACGAGCAGCGGCACGAGCCACGGCAGGATCGCCATGGTGGTGCGCTCGACGGAGAGCTTGGCCACCCGTGCCAGCACGAAGAGCACCAGTCCCATCGGCGGGTGCAGCAGCCCGATCATGAGGTTCAGAACCATCACGAGCCCGAAATGCACCGGGTCGATGCCGAGCTTCTGCACCACCGGCAGCAGGATCGGCACGAGGATGGTGATGGCCGCCGTGGGCTCGAGGAAGCAGCCCACGAAGAGCATCAGCAGGTTCGCGAGCAGCAGGAAGACCTTGGGATTCTGCGTGAAGGCGAGCACCCACGATGCGATCATCTCGGTGGTGCGCGTCGCGGTCAGCATCCATCCGAAGATCGATGCCGCGGCCACGATGAGGAGCACCGCCGAGGTCGTCTCGATGGTGTCCATCGAAACCTTCACCAGCTTCTTCCACTTCATCGTCCGGTACCACACGAGGCCGAGGAAGAGCGCCCACACGCACGCGGCGATGGCGCCCTCGGTCGCGGTGAAGACGCCCGTGCTCATGCCGCCGATGAGGAGCACCGGCGTCATGATCGGGAGCACGGCCTGGAACTTGAATTTCCAGTCCGCCGCGAAGAGGAGGACGAGGCCGAGCAGCACGGTCGTGTTCGGTGGCGCGCCCGACTCGACCGCATACCAGATCGCGCACGGCCACCCGAGCACGAGCGCGAGCTCGCCCA
>DATMJE010000342.1:0-3871 GCA_035553995.1 Usitatibacter sp.
TCGGGCGTGATCGCGAGGTTCGTCGGCGGCCCGATGACCGTGTTCATGAGCGGCAAGGTGCCCACGATGCGGGGGGCGAGCGGATCGGTGCCGATGTCCACGATAGCCACCGCATCCTTGCCCGGCGCGCCCTGGTTCAAGACGCCGGCGGCATCGAAGCTCGCCTTCTCGTCGATGCCCACGACGATCAGCTCCCGCTTGCCCGCCGAGGGAGCCATGTGCGAGCAGGCGGCGATCATCGAGAGGAGGACGGCTGCAACGGCGATGCGCGAGGCGTTCATGGCTTCTCCCGGGCGAGGGCGCAAATGCGCGGGAGACATGGTACTCGCACCCCGCACCCCGGGGTCCGTCCGCCTCACGCCTCCTGGATGAGCGCCAAGATGTTGCCCTCGGTGTCCTTGAACCACGCGGCCTTGGCGCCACCGCCCTCGGCGATGCCGTCCTTCGAACCACGGCACACCGGTTACATGGCGCAGTACGAGTACGACGCGGCGACGGACGAAGTCGCGGTCGTCGCGGTGCGGCACCAAGGGCGGCCGGTAGCTCAGCCCCCCCCCGCTCGTTTGACAGGTTGAGCTCTCGGGTCGATATTGACCCGGTCGCGTCCCGGCGCGAAGGGAGCGAAGAATGGTTGCCTTGCTTGCGGAAGACACAGCCTCGCGTCTCCTGCTCGGCGCGACGATCCCGCTGTTGCTTTCACTCCTGGCCGCTGCCCAGGGCAACACCCGGGCTGACTTCCTCGCCGCCGTCCAACCTCTCACGAAGGCGGCCGCTCCCCTCCCCGCCCGGAGCCTTCCGCAGATGCTCCCGTCGTTCCCTGCGTACCCGGCGTTCAACGAGGGTGACAACCTTCGCATCTACGTCGAGCGCGCGAGGTCGAACCCGGACGATCCCCGGACGATGTACTACGTCTCCCAAGCGCTGGAAGAATGCTATGCGTGGGGCACCGAGCACGATGACGACGACATCTACGCCGGGGTCGAAATCGTCTCGCACGTCGACTTGCAGGAGGCGAAGCGAAGCTGGGCCGCCGAGGCTCTCGCGGCTCCGTGCCGCGGATTGGAGAGGCATTCGATCGATCCACGCGAAATCCTGGCGTTGCTGCAGGAGGCCGCCCAGCGCGGCGAGCCTCATGCACGCGCGCGCATGCTGATCTTCCGCGACGTTGCCGCGCCGAAATCCGATGTGATCCGGAGCTTGCCCGACCTGCTCGCGACGGGCGATCCCCAGGTGGTGCGCGATGTGGGCGCCTTCCTCACGCGCGGGGAGGTTTCGGTGAGCTACGGCGGTGACGACTTCAATGCGTCGGTCGCGGCGATTGCCTGGGAGCTCGCGGCGTGCGACATGGGTTATCCATGCGGACCCATGAGTCGGATCGTGCTCATGGCTTGCGCGCTTCGCGGCCACTGCGATGAATACCTTTACGACAACGCGATCGCACGCGACACGGATCCCCAGTTGGTGGCCCGAGCCCAATGCCTTCGGGGCGACCTCGTTCACGCGCTGCGCCGGCAGGATTGGAGCTGGCTGGGCCTTGCCGGGTGAGCGTTCACGGTCCCCGCCTCGTTGTCCGGCACGCGGTACGCGTGTGCAGGACAACACGCCCTCGCTTTCCCACTTTCCGCCGCTGCCAACGACAAGGCCGCAGTTTCCGCATCGGCCAATAGCGCCAACGACGGCGGAGCCGAGGCGATGTTGGAGTCGTTGGACAAGAACCGCGATGGCTTCCTCTCCCGGGACGAGGTCAAGGGCACGCCGCACGAAGCGGAATTTGCGCAGCTCGACAAGAACGGCGATAACAAGCTCTCGCGCCCCGAGCACGCGGCCGCCCCGGAACACATGGCGGCGCGCGCACGCGGCGGCACGACGGGATCCACGAGCGGCACGGCCGACACGTCCGGCGCGAAGAAATACTAGGAACGCCGAGCCCAGCAAACCCCGCCGCGGCGGGGTTTTTCAACGCACGCGAAAGCGATCGACGAGGCCCTACCGAAAACGCGACCTGCCCGTCGGCGAGATTCGCCGTTTTCTCGAGCCGCGCCCGATCGTCCTGGTGAGCACCGCGTGGAAGGGCCGCATGAATATCCATTATGCGTGCGGCCCCATGAGCCGGATCGTGCTCATGGCTTGCGAGCTTCGTGGCGGATTGGCCTCGAGGTCGATGACCGTGACCGTGTCGATGTGCCCGTCCGAGCGCCCCGAATTGCCGTTGTCCGCGGTGATGGCGAGCTTGCCGTCGGGCGTGAACGCGGCGTGCGAGACCACTTCCCCGATCGGGACGGTGTCGGCTCGACCTTCTTGCTGGAGATCCTGAGCACGCTGACGGAGTTGTCGGCGCGATTGGCGGTGAGCGCGAGGGTGCCCGCGCGATTGATCGACATTCCGGATCCCTGCTTGCCGACGACCACCGTGTCGATGAGCTTCGGCGGATTGGCGGTGAGGTCGATCACGTAGAGCTGGTTCGCGGGGGCTGCCTTGAACTTGTCGCCGTCGCGCTGCACGTCCATGGAATTCACCACCAGCGCGAGCCAGCCGTCCGGGGCGCCGGTGGTTCGCCGTTGTCGCCTCCGGCGGATCTCCTCGGGGCGCGTGGCGGGCGCTTCGTCCCGGCATTCCTGCATTTCGTCGCTATCCGCTCGCGGGGCTGGCTGGCCGTGCCTAAAGTGGCTTCAACACAACGCAACACACCAAGGAGCCCCAAATGATCACCGCCTTCTTCGTCTTCGTGACCACCGCGTTCTTCGTCGCCATCGTCGCGAATGTTGCCGAGAGCGTCAGCGCCACCCGTTTCGCCTAGTATCCCGATCGCAGTCCTAGCCCAGGATTGCGAGCTTCCCGCCCTTCTCGATCGCGCGCCGATACGCGGGACGCTCGTGGATGCGATCGAGGAAGCGCTTCACGTTCGGTAGCGCTGCGGCACCCGCCCTCGCCGCGGCGGCTTCCACCGGAAAGCTCATCTGGATGTCGGCCGCGGTGAACTCGCTGCCGGCAAACCATCCGCCCCGGCCCAGCTCCGCCTCGATGTGCTGCACGATGCGCTCGAGGTTCGGGTTGATGAAGGCGTCCTTCACCTTGCGCGAGATGCCGCGTGCGATCGGCTTCGCGAAGAACGGCATCGGCGAGCGCTCGATGCGATTGAACACCAGCTTCATCACGAGCGGCGGCATGGCCGTGCCCTCGGCGAAGTGCATCCAGTACGTGTAACGCATCTTCTCCGGCGTGCCCGGCGGCGGGACAAGCGCGCCCTTTCCATGGCGCTCAACCAGGTACTCGATGATCGCGCCCGACTCGGCGATGGTGTTGCCGCCCTCCGTGATGACGGGCGCCTTGCCGAGCGGATGAATCTTCAGTAGTTCCGGCGGCGCGAGGCTCGTCTTCGTGTCGCGCTTGTAGTGCCTGATCTCGTACGGGACGCCGAGCTCTTCGAGGAGCCAGACGATTCGGTGGGAGCGGGAGTTTTCGAGGTGGTGGACGGTGAGCATGGCGCGAGGATACTCCGGCGCTCTGCTCGAATTGCCGCTGGGAACGGGGGCCACTTGATGAGGGCGGGATCTTGGCAGCATCATGGGCTTAACGTCGGCCATGAAGGAGCAGCCGTGAACGCTATCAAGGACCTCGTGCGGTACAAGCAATGGGCCAACGACCTGCTGCTGGGCGCCGTGTCACGCATGCCCGAGAGCGAGCTGACCAGGCCACGGCCCATCATTTTCGGCAGCCTGCTGCGGACGCTCAACCATGTCCATGCCATGGACCACGTGTGGCGCTGCCACCTCGAGGGCCGGCCGCACGGGCTCACGACACGCAATCCGCCCGAATGCCCGCCGTTCGACGAGCTCGACTACCGCCAGCGCGAGATGGATGCGTGGTACGT
>DATMJE010000343.1:0-2670 GCA_035553995.1 Usitatibacter sp.
ATCCCGATGACCACGCAGGATGTGGTGCTGGTGTTCGTCACCGTCACCGGCCACAAGCACGGCCGGCTGGTGCAGGATACGTTCGTGCGCAAGATCTACAGCGCGCAGGTGAACGGCCGCCAGCTCTCCGCCATCCAACTCACCACCGCCGCCGGCGTGTGCACGATGGTCGACCTGATGAAGGCCGGCATGATTCCCGACCGCGGATTCGTCCGCCAGGAGGAGGCGTCCCTTGAGTCTTTCCTATCGAACCGGTTCGGCCGCCACTACGCGGGATCCGAAAGCAGCGGAAGCGCCGCGAAACCCCGCCTGGCCGAAGCCCGGCACGCTGCGTGAACGCACCGCGGCGCTGCTCGCGTCGCTCGGTGTCGATCTCACCCGTGCTGCAGGACAGGACCTCACCGCGCGCACGCCGATCACCGGTGAATCGCTCGCGTCGCTGAGGGCGCATTCCCCGGCGGAGGCCCGCGAGGCGGTCGCCCGCGCGCGCGAAGCGTTTCTTGCGTGGCGTCTCGTGCCTGCGCCCCGGCGTGGCGAGCTCGTGCGCGTGCTGGGCGAGGAGTTGCGTGCGCATAAGGCAGAGCTCGGCGAGCTCGTTTCCATCGAGACCGGCAAGATCCTCTCCGAAGGGTTGGGAGAAGCGCAGGAGCTGATCGACATCTGCGATTTCGCGGTGGGGCTCTCGCGCCAGCTCTACGGCCTCACGATCGCTTCCGAGCGCCCGGGCCACCGCATGATGGAGACGTGGCATCCGCTCGGCGTCTGCGGCGTGATCACGGCATTCAACTTCCCGGCCGCCGTGTGGGGCTGGAACGCGGCGCTGGCGCTCGTCTGCGGCGATCCGGTGGTGTGGAAGCCGTCCGAGAAGACCCCGCTCACGGCGCTCGCCTGCCAGGCGCTCCTCGAGCGTGCGCTCGAGCGCTTTCCGGATTTTCCGCGCGCGCTCAATACCGTCCTGCTCGGCGATTCCCGCGCGGGCCAGGTGCTGGTCGAAAGCGGCGATGTGCCGCTCGTGAGCGCCACGGGCAGCACGCGCATGGGTGCGGCGGTGGGCCCGCGCATCGCTTCCCGCTTCGGGCGTGCGCTGCTGGAGCTTGGCGGCAACAATGCGGCCATCGTGGCGCCCTCCGCGGACCTCGATCTCGCGTTGCGAGGGATTGCGTTCGCGGCGGTCGGCACCGCGGGCCAGCGTTGCACGACGCTGCGGCGGCTCATCGTGCACGAATCCATCCGCGACGCGCTGATCGTGCGGCTGCGCTCCGCATACGCGAGCCTGCCGATCGGCAACCCGCTCGCCGACGGCACGCTGGTGGGCCCGCTCATCGACCGCGCGTCCTTCGAGGCGATGCAGGAGGCGATGGCCGAGGCGCGGGGCGAGGGTGCACAGGTCTTCGGCGGCGAGCGGCAACTGGCGGACGTGGCACCCGAGGCCTTCTACGTGACGCCCGCGATCTGCGCCGCGGAAAGCATGGGCGAGGTGGCACGGCGCGAGACGTTTGCGCCTATCCTGCACGTGATGCCGTATCGCACGCTCGACGAGGCGATCGCGATGCAGAACGACGTGCCGCAGGGTCTCGCCTCCAGCATCTTCACGCGCGACCTCATTGAGGCCGAGCTCTTCCTCGGCGCGGCCGGCAGCGACTGCGGTATCGCCAATGTCAACATCGGCCCGTCCGGCGCGGAGATCGGCGGGGCGTTTGGTGGCGAGAAGCAGACCGGCGGGGGGCGGGAATCTGGCAGTGACGCGTGGAAGGCTTATATGCGCAGGGCGACGAATACGGTCAATTACTCAGGTGCCTTGCCTTTGGCGCAGGGCGTTCGGTTCGATCTTTAGAAGACATTGGCGAGGGGGTCCGTTTTCGAGCGGTCCTGGATGGCGTTGAATAGGCCGGAACCTCCTTGCAGGACTTGAGCGGGGCCGGAATGGGCAACCACCGCATTGACGAGGGTGGATGCGAAAACCTTCACTTGGCCAGTGGCATAGCGGGCAACCACCTCGGGGACCGCTCGAATAACGGACGCCCCTCGCCAATGTCCAGGCGTAAGTCGCGCCGCGACCTGTTGTTCAGCACGCCGCTGTAGAGCGCTCGCGCGCTCAACGCGGCCCTCTCCGCTGCCGATCGCTCTCGCGCTCGACGCCGGCCTCGCTTCCGCGCGCTTTCCTGGCCGCGCACATCTCAACGGTCTCCGCGGTCGGCGCATCAGCGACGGCCCGTTCGAACAGTCGAGCTGGCGGCAATGGGGGATGTGGGGGACGCGATACGAGAGGTAAAGAGCGTCGGACCTCGAAAGCCGTCGGCAGACGGTGCGCAGCGCGGGCGTCGAGGGGGCGTACCTGCTCGAGCGGCGATGAGGTGGTTGCCCGCTATGGCACCGGCCAAATGAAGGTTTTTGCATCCACCCGCGTCAATGCGGTGGTTGCCCTTTAACTCCCCGCTCAAGTCCTGCCGTCAGGTTCGCCGCACCCGAATCCAACAAACGCCCGCTCGACGCAGGTACCCCCCTCGACACCCGAGCAGAGGGGAACGCCTGTATACAATTTGAGCCGACACTTGACGCACCGCAAACCCGGCCACCCGCGCGCGAGCACCATCCCCTGACCGACCCGGCGGAGCGCGCCCGAGTGAAGCTGCAAAATTCCTTCATCCTGCGCGAGTACCTGCGCCCCCA
>DATMJE010000344.1:0-3048 GCA_035553995.1 Usitatibacter sp.
CAGGTCGACGCGGCGCTCACGCCGATGGAGCTCCTGCGCGCGACGTTTCCCGCGGGCACCGTCACCGGCACACCCAAGGTGCGCGCCATGGAGATCATCGACGAGCTCGAGCCCGAACGCCGCAGCGTCTACGCGGGCGCCGCCGGCTACATCGGCTTCAACGGCAACGTGGACCTCGCCATCGCCATCCGCACCGGCGTGGTGAAGGATGGAAAGCTGCACGTGCAGGCGGCGGCCGGCATCGTCGCCGACTCCATCCCCGACAACGAGTGGCGCGAGACGCAGAACAAGGCGCGCGCCGTGCTGGCCGCTGCCGAGCTGGTGCACGCGGGGGTGGATTCGCCTCTCGAATGACGCCCGGCCGCGCGATGGCTGCGTGCTATGATCGATTCGCCTCGCAACGCAGACGGCCGCCATTCGAGGGCCGCATAAAAGCCATGCAAAACGCCGCCCAATCCATCGCGCCGGGGGCCGCCGACCGCGCCGAGCTGGTCCGGGAGATCGCTCGCCTCGTGGTCACGGCGCTGAACCTCGATGTGAAGGCGGAGGAAATCGATCCCGCCGCGCCGCTCTACGGCGAAGGGCTCGGGCTCGACTCGATCGACATCCTCGAGGTGGCCCTCGTGATCTCCAAGCGCTACGGCTTCAAGCTGCGCGACGACGACCAGGACAACGTCCGCATCTTCCGTTCGCTGGACGACCTCGCAGCCCACGTCGCGGAGCGGAGAACGAAGTGACGCGGTCCGCGCGAGTGCACGCGCGGACGGCCCTCATCGCCGCCGGGTGCGCGGGCGTGGCGCTCGTGGCGCACCTCACGATCATCGAACGCTTTCCCGCCGCGATCGGCGCGGCACTCTGCCTCGTGCCCCTCGCGGCCGTGGGGCTCCTCGCCCTTCGCCGTGCCGCCCATGCGGGGTTCGTCGCGCTGGCGGTAGCCGCCGGGGGCGTGGCGCTCTGGCTCGCGTGGAGCGGACTCGAGCGGCGCTTCGCGGATGTGCTCTTCGCCGAGCACGTGACCCTCAACCTCTTGCTCGCGTTCGTCTTCGGGCGCACGCTGCGCGCGGGCCGCGAGCCCCTCGTCACGCGCTTCGCGCGCGTGATCCACGAGGGCGACATCCCGTCGGAGGTCGAGCGTTACACGCGCCGCGTCACCCTCGCGTGGACCACGTTTTTCCTGCTCGTGGCCGGGACTTCCATTGCGCTGTACACGGGACATTGGCGGGTCGCGTGGTCGCTGCTGGCCAATGTCGGCAGCCCGGTGCTGGTCGCGCTCATGTTCGCGATCGAATACGCCGTGCGCAGGCGGGCGCTGCCGCATTGGCAGCACGTGGGCCTGGTCCCGGGCATCCGGGCCGTCGCGCGGCATTTTCGCGGTGCCCGCTTCGGGCCGGCATCGCACTGAGGCCATGAGCCGCCCCGCCCGTCGCACGACCCTGCCGGAACGGCATGCGCCCTGCGTGCATGCGCCCGCCGACGTGTTCGCATGGCGAGGAGCGCAGGCCATCACGGCGCGCGAATTCGTGACGGATGTCGCGCGCGTCGCTGCCGCATTGCCCGCCGCATCGCACCTGCTGAACCTGTGCACGGATCGCTATCGCTTCACGGTTTTCTTCGTTGCGGCAGTCATGCGCGGGCAAGTCACGCTGCTGCCGCCGGGCACCCACGCGAACGTGCTCCGCTCGCTGCACGCCCTCGCGCCCGGCGCCTGCTATGTGGCCGACGAGTCGCATGACGGCCTCGGGCTGCCCCGCTTCGAGCCGGACGCGGCCTCGAGCGCCACGCTGCCGCTCACGCCGATACCCGCGGACCAGGTCGTCGCCTGCCTTTTCACTTCCGGATCGACGGGAGAGCCGCAGCCGCACTTCAAGACGTGGGGCAGCCTCGTGGCCGATGCCCGTGCGGCGGCGGAGCGCCTCGGCGCCGGTCCTGGCGACACCATCCTCGGCACCGTGCCCGCGCAGCACATGTACGGCTTCGAATGCACGGTCATGCTGCCGCTGCAGTCGGGTGCGGCGCTCACGAGCGAGCGGCCCTACTTTCCGGCCGAGATCGATGCCGCCATCTCGCGGGCGCCGCCGCGGCGATTGCTCTTCAGCACGCCTTTCCACCTCAGGGCGTGGCTCGCCGGGGGCGAGCCCGCGCGCGTCGAAACCATCGTTTCGGCCACGGCGCCCTTGTCGGTGGATCTCGCGCGCGAGGCCGAGGCACGCACCGGTGCGCGGTTGATCGAGATCTACGGCTGCACCGAGGCGGGCCAGGTCGCAACGCGGCGCACCGCGCTCGGCGAGGAATGGACGCTGTACGAGGGCATGCGGCTGCGCGAGCAGGCAGGGCGCGTGATCGTGAGCGGCGGCCATGTCGACGAGCCCACCGTGATGCACGACCTGATCGAGATCCGCGGCGACGGGCGCCATTTCGTCCTGCATGGCCGGCTCGCGGACATGGTGAACATCGCGGGCAAGCGCAGCTCCCTCGCCCATCTCAACCACCAGCTCACCTCCATTCCCGGCGTCGTGGATGGCGTGTTCCACGCGCCCGACGAACGCGAGGCCGATGGCGTCACACGCCTGGTGGCTTTCGTCGTGGCGCCCACGCTCGACGCGCGCCGGGTGCTCGCCGCGTTGCGCGAACGCATCGATGCGGCTTTCCTGCCGCGGCCGGTGGTGATGGTCGAGTCCCTGCCCCGCGATCGCGCCGGGAAGATCACGCGGGAGGCGCTGCGGGTCCTCGCGCAGCGCGCTCGGCGGTGAGTGCCGCGTCCGCGCCCTTCGTCGTGCCGCGGGACCACCCGGCGTTCGCCGGACATTTTCCCGGGCGGCCCGTCCTGCCCGGCGTGGCATTGCTCGCCGAAGCGATCGCGGCAGTGACCGAGGCGACCGGCACCCGCGTGCAGGACTGGTCGCTGGAAAGCGCGAAGTTCCATGCGCCGGTCGGGCCGGATGCGCGGCTTGTCGTGAATCACGCGCCCACGCACACCGGCGCCGTGCGCTTCGAGATCCGCTGCGGTGACGTGGCCGTGGCTTCCGGCGCGCTCGTGCGTGCCGCAGG
>DATMJE010000345.1:0-15719 GCA_035553995.1 Usitatibacter sp.
CCGAGCTCATCAACGGCTTCTGCTACTTCCAGGTCGACAAGGCCGCGCCGGTCATTCGGGCGCAGGTGCTGCCATCGCACCCGCGGCTCGCCAACATCTCGACGCGCTCGCAGGTGCTCACGGGCAACGACGTCATGATCGCGGGATTCATCATCGGCGGCGTGGAGAACAAGACGGTCGCCGTCACGGCGCAAGGGCCGTCGCTCATCCCCGCCGGCATCCCGAACGCGCTCGCGAACCCGAAGATCACGGTGGTGCGATCCAGCGACAGTGCGGTCATCGCGACCAATGACGACTTCCGCATGGACGCGGATGCGGGCATGGCGCTCGATATCGCGAACCTCACGCTGCCCAGCAACCTCGATGGGGCCGTGGTGCTGAACCTCCCGCCGGGCGCCTATACCGCCATCGTCGAAGGTGTGGGCGGAGGCACGGGCGTAGGGCTGGTCGCGGTGTGGGAGATCGACCGCCACGACGTGCCGCTCATCAACATCTCGACGCGCGCGGAAGTCCTCACCGGCAACGACGTCGTCATCGGCGGCTTCATCATCCAGGGCAACGAGCCGAAGACGGTCGTGGTCCAGGGTATCGGCCCCGCACTGATCGGCGCCGGCATTCCCAACGCGCTCGCGGATCCGACATTGACCCTCGTGCGGTCCTCCGACCAGGCGATCATCGCGACCAACGACGATTGGCAAACCGCGGCGAATGCGGCGGACCTGGTGGCCGCGCACCTCGCACCGACGAACGCGAAGGAGTCGGCGATCATGATGACGCTGCCGCCAGGGGCGTACACGGCAATCCTCTCCGGCATGAACGGCGGCACAGGCGTCGGTATCGTGGCCGTGTTCTCCGTGCAGTGACGATGGAGTAACCGCAACATCGGAACGCCGCGCCGGATCATCCGGCGCGGCGCTTCCTTTCCAGGCGCAAACGCACTACCCCCCATGAACTTCTGCACGGATTTGCCATGAGACTCTTCACGGCTGCAGCCTTGCTCGTCCTCGGTTTTCGCACATCGGCGCTGCTCGCGGCGCCACCACCCCTTACGCTCGAGCCTTTCGTGAGTGGCCTCGCGTCGCCGACGGAGATCGCGCAGCCGGACGATGGCTCCGGCCGAATCTTCGTGGTCGAGCAGGCGGGCACGATCCGCATCATCAAGAACGGCGTGCTCCTGCCCACGCCGTTCCTCGATATCTCGCTGCCCGCAGGCGGAACCGTGGTCGCCGGCGGCGAACAGGGGCTCCTCGGTCTCGCGTTCGATCCGGATTACGTGCACAACGGGCGTTTCTACGTGGACTACACGCGCATCCGCGACGACATGGCCGGCGGCGACATCGTGGTCGAGCGCTACACGCGTTCCGCAACGGACCCGGATCGCGCCGATCCGGCCTCCGCCTCGCTGGTGCTTTTCCAGGCGCACCCCATCTTCGGCAACCACAACGGCGGCAAGCTCGCGTTCGGTCCGGACGGCTATCTCTATGTCTCTATCGGCGATGGCGGCGGCGCGGGCGACACGTTGCACGTGGCCGAGTCGCTCAACGAACTTCCCGGCAAGCTGCTGCGCCTCGACGTGAGCGGTGCCAGCGGCTACACCATCCCGCCCTCGAATCCGTTCGCCATGGCGAACGCGCCGGTGCGGCCCGAAATATGGGCGTACGGCTTGCGCAACCCCTGGCGCTTCAGCTTCGACCGCGTCACCGGCGATGTCTTCATCGGCGACGTGGGCCAGAACCTATGGGAGGAGATCGACTTCCAGCCCGCCGGCGCCGGAGCGATCAACTACGGCTGGGGCACCTTCGAGGGGACGCACTGCTTCAATCCGCCGACGGGTTGTTCCCTGCCCGGATCGACGTTGCCGATCCTCGAGTACTTCCACGACGCGAACGGCGGCTTCGCCGTCATCGGCGGCTTCCGCTATCGCGGCAGCACGATGCCAGCGCTCGACGGCTACTACGTGTATGGCGATTCCGGGACCGGGCACATCTGGGCCGCGGCGCCCGACAACGCCGGCAACTGGACGACCACGGTGGTCGCGAACACGTTCGCCATCTCCACCTTCGGCCAGGACGTGAGCGGCGAGCTCTATGTGGCCAACCTCGCCAATGGCACGATATCGCGCCTCACGCCCGCGGCCACGACCATCCCGCGCGCCGTGAACCTCTCGACAAGGGGCCACGTCGGCACCGGCAACGACGTGCTGATCGGCGGCTTCATCATCGCCGGCGACCGGCCCAAGACGGTGGTGGTGAGCGGTGCGGGCCCGTCGCTGCAGTCCGCCGGCGTCCCCGGTCCCGTCCCGAATCCCAGGCTCACCATCGTGAGCCAGGACCCTCTCCCGACCGTCATCGCCACCAACGACAACTGGCAGGACGGCCCCGATGCCGCACGCATCGCCGATGCGGGCCTGGCACCGGCCGACCCGCGCGAACCCGCCGTGATGCTCACCCTGCAACCCGGGGCTTATACGGCGATCCTCGAGGATGCGGGCGGCGCCACGGGACAGGGCCTGGTCGGCGTCTTCGAGGTGGACCATCCCGAGGTGCCGCTCATCGACATCGCCACGCGCGGACCGGTGCTGGGCGGCGACGACGTGCTGATCGGCGGCTTCGTGATCCAGGGCGACGCTCCGCGCACGGTGGTCATCACGGCCATCGGCCCCTCGCTCCTCGCAGCCGGCATCACCGATCCGCTCCAGAATCCGGCGCTCACGCTGGTGCGTTCGTCCGACCACGCCATCATCGCTTCGAACGTGGGCTGGCAGAACGCCGGCAATGCTGCGGAAATCCAGCAGGCGGGCTTTGCACCTGCCGACATGCGCGAGTCGGCGATCATGGCGACCCTCGCGCCGGGTGCGTATACCGCGATCGTGTCGGGCGCGAACGGTGGGACCGGCGTCGCTATCGTCGCGGTCTACGAGATCGGACCGTGAGTCTCGCGTAGGCTGGTGTGTTTCCGGTCCGGCCGGCTCGCGGGGCACGAGAACCCTGCAGGCCGGCTAGACTCTCATCCAGCATGGCCTCGTTCGGCAAATGGATGGCGGTCTTCGCGGCGGGCAGCATCCTCGCCTCGTCCGCCGCATGGGCTGCGACTTCTCCCTTCGAGGCGAACGAGGAGCCCGGCAGCGCGCATGCCGAGGCGAAGACGCAGCGCGTGGAAGGCAAGCGCGGTCATGCGCATCCGGGCCACATCCGCTCCTCGCATGCGCGCGCCTTCGCGCTGCCGGCGCCCACGATGCAGAAAGCCGCCGCGGAGATGGAGCCGCCGCGCAAGGGGGCACCGCTCAAGGTCGGCTTCGGCCGCGACATTCCCGGCCTTGCGAGCAGCGCCGACACCGGCGCGGCACTGCAATGGCAACGCAATCCGGACGGGACGCTCACGGCGGCGCTGAGCGTCACATCGGCGACGGCTTCAAGCGTGCGCGCGGCACTCCGCGTCGAGAACCTGCCTGCGAACGCCACGGTGCGCTTCCAGGCGCCGAGCGATGCCGACGTCTTCGAAGCAAGCGGCGAGGAGATCTCGGCGACACTCGCGCGCAACGCCGCCTCCGGTGACGAGAGCGAAGCCGCGAGCCTTTACTGGTCACCGCTCATCGAGGGCGAGACGATCCTGGTGGAGGTCGAGTTGCCGCCGGGCATGGATCCGCTCGATGTGCGCATCGCGATTCCGCATGTGGCGCACCTCGTCACCTCCGCCGCGAAGAGCTTCGAGATCGCGACCCGGAAGTCGGCCGCGTGCGAAGTGGACGTGATGTGCTCGGCAAGCCCGAACACGGCGCAGATGGATGCGGTCGCGCGCATGCTGTTCGCGGAAGGCACGTCGATGTTCCTGTGCACCGGCACGCTGCTCGCGGACCAGGATCCCGCCAGCACGATCCCGTACTTCCTCAGCGCGAACCACTGCGTCAACACGCAGGCTTCGGCCTCGTCGCTCACCACGCTGTGGTTCTATCACTCGACCGCGTGCAACAGCGCCATTCCGAATCCGTCGCGCGTGCAGGTCGCGGGCGGGGCGACGTTGCTCTACAACAGCGCGGCGACGGACACGTCGTTCATGCGCCTCGACAACCCGCCGCCCGCGGGAGCGCTCTTCGCGGGCTGGTTCGCCGGGGCCACGCCCTCCATCGGGACGGCAGCGACCGGATTGCACCATCCCGGCGGCGATCTCCTGAAGATCAGCAGCGGCAGCATCACGGGCTATCTCAATTGCACGCCGCCCACGGCCGGCCAGTTCACCTGCAGCGGCGCGACCGCGGCTTCCGGCACCTTCTACACCAACGCCTGGACGTCGGGCGTCACCGAGCCGGGCAGCAGCGGCTCCGGGCTCTTCCGCAGCGATGGCAAGCTGGTCGGGCAGCTCTACGGCGGCAGCGGCACCTGCGCCACTCCGGCGGACGATATCTACGGGCGCTTCGATGTCGCATTCAACGCCGCGCTGAAGAGCTGGCTCGTCGGCAATGCGCTGACCGTGGCGAAGACGGGCTCCGGCACGGTCGCGAGCACGCCCGCGGGCATCGATTGCGGGACGACGTGCAGCGCCGCGTTCGCGGCCGGAACCGCGGTCACGCTGACCGCGACGCCCGCTGCGGGCTTTACGTTCGGCGGATGGTCGGGTGCCTGCGGCGGCATCGGCGCGTGCGTGGTGCCGATGAACAACGCCGCGAGCGTGAACGCATCGTTCGTGCAGGCCACGATTCCGCTCACGGTGACCACGACCGGCACGGGCACCGTAAGCAGCACGCCTGCGGGCATCAGCTGCGGCACGACCTGTGGCGCGCTCTTCGCGCCCAACACGGCCGTCACGCTCAGCGCGTCGCCCGGTGCGGGCATGGTGTTCCTCGGCTGGAGCGGTGCGTGCTCCGGCGTGGCACCGTGCACGCTCGGCATCACCGGCGCCACGTCCGTCGGCGCCGCATTCGGCGCACGGTCCGCGACCACGACCTCGCTCACGTCTTCGGTGAATCCCGCGACGTCGGGAGAGGCGACCACGTTGACGGCCACAGTCGCGGGCGGTTCCACGGTGCCGACCGGCACCATCGCCTTCTTCGCCGACGGCAACTTCATTCCCGGCTGCGCCGGGCTGCCAATGTCGGGCGACAGCGCCACGTGCACGACGTCCGCCATCGTGGCGGGCAACCACGCCATCACCGCGAACTACTCCGGCGACGCGACGCACGAGCCCAGCATCTCCGCGACGCTCACGCAGGGGGTTACTGGCGGCGCCGCGTCACCGGCCGCGCCGGCCGCCACGCTGGTCAACCTTTCCACGCGGATGCTGGTGGGCACGGGCGACAACGTGCTCATCGCGGGATTCATCATCGGCGGCGCGGCGAGCAAGACGGTCGTCGTCACCGCCATCGGGCCATCGCTGAGTGCCGCCGGCATCGCCAACCCGCTCGCGAATCCCACGCTCACGCTCGTGCGCTCTTCGGACAACGCGATCATCGCGACCAACGACGACTGGGGTACCGCGCCCAACGCGCCCCAGATCCAGGCCGCAGGCTTCGCGCCGCCGAATGCGAGCGAGTCCGCCATCATGATGACGCTGCCGCCCGGCGCCTACACCGCGATCGTGGCGGGCGCGGGAGGCGGAACCGGTGTCGGCATCGTCGCCGTGTACGAGGTGGACCATCCCGAAGTGCCGCTCGCGAATGCTTCGACGCGCGGCCTCGTGCTCGACGGCGACAACGTGATGATCGGCGGCTTCGTGATCCAGGGCAGCGCGCCGAAGACGGTCGTGGTGCGCGCGAGCGGCCCGTCACTCGCGCCCGCGGGCATCGCGAATTTCCTCGCCAACCCGACGCTCACCGTCGTGCGCTCCGCGGACAACACGATCGTCGCGACCAACGACGACTGGGGAACGGACGTGAATGCATCGCAGCTCCGGGCCTTCGGCCTCCAGCCGCTCGATGCCCGCGAGGCCGCGATGCTGGTCACGCTGCCGCCGGGGGCTTATACGGCGATCGTGCGTGGTGCGGGCGGCGCTACAGGCGTCGGCACCGTCGAGATTTTCGCGCCCTGAGCCGGCTCCGCGAAGTTATGTCGCGGCGGTGAAGTTATGTCGCCGCGGTGAAGTTATGTCGCCCCGGCGTAGGCCGGGGCCCAATTTTCCGCCGATGGGTAATTGGATTCCGGCCTTCGCCGGAATGACGGCTGCTCCGTTGCATTCCTGCCTTCGCGGGAATAGAACCAAAGCGGCGCGAAAACTAAGCTTTGAAGGATTGGACTGACACGCCCCGTAGGAAAAGAGGAAGTGGCCCTGTCGCCGTGCGGACACGTTGCCACGTTTCCTACATGAAGTGCCGCGCTGCGCCGACAGCGCCCGACGCTCCGCGTTGACGATGATGTAGCTGCCTCGTTCATCGTCCATTCGGAGTATCTCCATGCGTAGCCTGCCCCCTCTAGCTCGTCTCGCGTTCGTGTTGAACGCAGTCTTCCTGTTGTTCGCCTCACTGTTGTTTGCCTCGGGCGCCGCGCAAGCCGCCGGTGGCACGCTGATCGGGAAGACGCTCACGCGCGTCCCGGGCGGCAATAATTTCGCCAACCGCGCGGTCGTGCAGCCCGACGGCAAGATCATCATCGCCGGCGGCGCGCGCTTCGGCACGATGCAGTACCAGATCACGCGCTACAACACCGACGGCACGATCGACACCACGTTCGCGAATGCGGGCACGGTTCTCGAGCCGCTCGGCCCCGGCAACGGCCAGGCCTTCGCCGTCGCGCTGCAGGCCGACGGCAAGGTCGTGGTGGCGGGCGACGTGACGAGCGATCGCAACAAGTTCGGCATCGCGCGCTTCAACACCGACGGCACGCTCGACCTCCTGTTCGGCGGCGGCGGCTCCGCGGTCGCCATCGGTCCCGGCGACGCCGGCGCGCACGCGATGGTGATCCAGCCCGACGGCAAGATCGTCCTGGGCGGATTCTCGACCGGGGCCACGGGCAAGAAGGTGTTCACGCTCGCGCGCTACACGAGCGTCGATACCATCGACACCACCTTCGGCACCAACGGCTTCGTGATCGGCGCGGAAGGCGCGGTCGACGAGCAGATCAACTCGCTCGGCATCCAGGCGGACGGCAAGATCGTCGCCGCGGGCAACTCGGCCAACGGCCTGCGCATGCAGCGCTACAACGCCGACGGCAGCATCGACGCGACGTGGACCACCACCCTCTTCCCGTACATCAACAGCGGCCTCGACATGGTCGTGCAGGCCGACGGCAAGATCGCCGTGGTGGGCAACGTGCCGGATGGTGCCGTGAGCGATCTCGGCATCCTGCGCGTGAACGCGAATGGCACGGCCGACACCACCTTCGGCAGCGGCACCTGTGCGAACGGTCCGTGCCCCGGCGTGACCGCGACCATCATCGGCGACTCCGGCGGCCCGACGGGCCTCGCGCTGCAGGGCACGAGCTATCTCGTGTCCGGTGTCTCCTTCCCGGCGTTCGGCACGAGCTCCGTCGTGGTCTTCCGCTTCACCTCCAATGGCACGCTCGACACCACGTTCGGCACCAATGGCAAGGCAAGCGCCAAGCCGACCGGCAACGGCGACAACGGCCGCGGCATTGCCGTGCGTGCGGATGGCCGCATCATCGTCGCGGGGCTCGCGAATGGCGACCATGGCGACACCGATTCGCTCGTGACCGCCTTTACCGCCGCCGGCCAGCTCGACACGACGTTCAACGGCACCGGCTTCTCGCGACTCGACGTCGGCAGCATGTTCGGCGAATGGCGCGGCACCGCGCTGCAGGCCGACGGCAAGATCGTCGCCGCGGGCTTCACCGTCTCCGAGAACGGCACGAAGGGCGGCGTGGTCGCGCGCTACAACATCGACGGCACGCTCGATCCCGCGTTCGGCACCGCGGGCCTCACGACCTTCGCATTCCCTGCGAATGCCGTGACGCTGCAGGCCGACGGCAAGATCGTGGTCGGCGGCTTCGCGATGGTCGGTTCCCCCGCGAAGCCCGCCATGGCCTTCGGGCGCTTCAACACGAACGGCAGCGTGGACGCGACCTTCGGCACCTCGGGCTCGACCACCATCGCCGCCGCGAGCAATGACGAGGAAATCAGCGCGGTGGCGATGCAGGCCGACGGCAAGATCGTCGGCGGCGGCTTCGTGACCGGCACGTTCCTCGACTCCGTGTTCGTGCGCCTCACCAGCGCAGGCGCGCTCGACACCACGTTCGGCGGCTCGGGCAAGGTCATCGCCTCGGCGAGCACCGGCAGCGACGTGGTGAACGCGGTCGCGATCCAGGCCGACGGCAAGATCGTCGGCGGCGGCTGGGCCGAGATCAGCGGCACGCAGGACAGCATGACCGTCACGCGCGTCAACACGAGCGGCACGCTCGACACCACCTTCGGCACCGGCGGCTTCGGCACGGCGACGTTCACGACGTTCACCAGCCACGGCTTCGCGCTCACGATCGAGCCCAACGGCAAGATCGTCATCGCCGGCAACATCTTCAACACCGGCAATTCCACCGACGACTTCGCCATCGCGCGCTTCACGACGGCCGGCGTGCTCGACACGACGTTCGGCACCAACGGCTTGACGACGAACGACTTCGGCAACCACAACCGCATCTTCGCGCTGGCACGCCTGCCCTCGGGCAAGTTGCTGGGCGCCGGCGAGACGGGCGGGTTCTTCAGCCTCGTGCAGTACCTGGACACCGGCCTGCTCGACACCACGTTCGGCTCCAGCGGCTCGTCCTCCTCGCAGATCAACGCCGGCAACGACTTCGCGAACGCGCTCACCGTGGCCAACGACGGGACGCTCTTCGTCGGCGGCAACGGCTCCGGCCTGCTCGCGCTGGCGCGCTTCACGAGCGATCTTGCGGTGACGACGGCGGACATGGCCATCTCCCAGGTCGCCTCGCCCAGCCCGGCGGTCGCGGGCCAGAACGTGACCTTCACGATCACGGTGAGCAACGCGGGTCCTGCGGCGGCAAGCAGCGTCACGGTGACCGACACGCTGCCCACGGGCACCACGCTCGTCTCCGCGTCCGCGGGCTGCACCAACGCCTCGGGCACGGTCACGTGCAACGTGGGCGCGCTCGCCTCCGGCGCCACCGCGCCGCTCACGATCGTCGTGCACACGACGGCCGCGGGCTCCATCACCAACAACGCGTCCGTGAGCGCGGCCGAGGCCGATCCCTCGAGCGCGAACAACACGAGCGCCGCGACGGTGACGGTGAACGCCGCGCCGCCTACGAGCGCCGACGTGTCGATCACCCAGGCTGCAAGCGCCGGCGCGGTGACTGCCGGTGACGCCGTGACCTTCACGTTGACGGTCGCGAATGCCGGCCCGGCTTCCGCGAGCGGCATCACGGTGACGGACACGCTGCCGGCAGGCCTCACGGTCACGGCCATGTCGCCCTCGTGCGCCAACGGCTCGGGCACGCTCACCTGCAACGTGGGCACGCTGGCCGCAGGCACGAGCACGCAGCTCACGGTGACGCTGCAGACGAGTGCCGCGGGAACCATCACCAACACGGCCACGGTGAGCGCCACGCAGACGGATCCGGCCACCGCCAACAACACGAGCTCTGCCTCGGTCACGGTGAATCCGATTCCGTCCGGCAACGTGGTGAACCTCTCCACGCGCGGCATCGCGGGCAATGGCGACAACGTGCTCATCGCCGGCTTCATCATCGGCGGCAGCACGCCGAAGACGGTGGTGGTGGTGGCACAGGGCCCGTCGCTCAGGGCTGGTGGCATCAGCAATCCGCTGCCGAACCCGACGCTGACCCTGGTGCGCTCGTCCGACCAGGCCATCCTGGGCACCAACGACGACTGGGGCACGGCCGCCAACGCCGCGCAGATCCAGGCCGCCGGCTTCGCGCCGCCCGATCCGAAGGACGCCGCGATCATGATGACGCTGCCGCCCGGCGCCTACACCGCCATCGTTTCCGATCCGTCGGGCGCGACCGGCGTGGGCATCGTCGCGGTGTTCGAGGTCGACCATCCGGAGGTGCCGCTCATCAACATCTCCACGCGCGGCCAGGTCTTCACGGGCGACAACGTGATGATCGCGGGCTTCATCATCCAGGGCTCCGCGCCGCGCACGGTGGTCGTGCAGGGCATCGGTCCTTCGCTCACGGCAGCCGGTGTGCCGAACGCGCTGGCCAACCCGACGCTGACCCTGGTGCGTTCTTCCGATGGCGCCATCATCGCCAGCAACGACGATTGGCAGACCGCCAGCAACGCCGCCGACATCCAGGCCGCGGGGCTGGCACCCGGCAGCCCGGTGGAGTCGGCCATCATGATGACCCTGCCGCCAGGGGCCTACACCGCGATCCTTGCGGGCCAGGGCGGGGGCACCGGCAACGGCATCATCGGGGTCTTCGCGAAGTGAACGCCTGACCACCAGCTCGGCTGGTCCGAGGGCCCGGGAGCGATCCCGGGCCCTTTTTTTCTCTTGTTGCCGTTCGGCGACGGGATCGACCCGCGATACGGGCCGTTGACCCCCTAAATCCGGGGTGACGCAATACGTTGCCGCATCGCGGCATAGCCACGCGCCTGTCGTCGGGATATGACGACGCCGTAGTCCGGCGCCTACCACGCGTAGCTGTAGAGCTACAGGAAGAATCGCACTCAGCTACACGATTTGGCACCCGTCGCGACAGACTTTAGATCGGCCCTTGGAACAAACGTCCGTAATTTGATGATTATCAAAGGTAAAACTGAATTGGCACAGAAGCTGCTCCTACAGGATTCGTCTGATGTCCATGTAGGAGAAATCTGTCGTGTCGATCTCGTTCAAGACTACAAAGCTCCACTCCGTTATCGCAGCCGCCTCGCTGGGGCTGCTGGGCCTCGGCGCCGCGCACGCGCAGAGCCTGCCCTCCACGGGTGTTCGCGCCGTGGCCACCTACGAGGCCGTGGGCCTCTACTGGTCCGCGCCGGGCGCCGGCTCCGCCGGTTGCGACGTCCGCTACCGGGTGGCCGGAAGCGCCACGTGGTCCAACGGTCTCGCGCTCTGGTTCGACAGCGCCAGCAACGAATGCCGCGGCAGCCTCGTCTACCTCACCCCCGGCACCAGTTATGAAGTGCAGCTGGGCGTGAACGGCTCGTTCACGCGCGGCGTGAACTTCAGCACCTGGTCGAACACCGTGCCGGTGGCCCAGACCATCAAGGTCCCGAGCGGCTCCTCCACCCTCAACATCACGGCCGGCGGCTCTCCCACGGGCTACGTGGTGTACGACGGCACCGGCTCGACGCTCGACGCGCAGAACCTGGCCGCCACCAACATCAACGTCACGGCGTCGTACGTGATCGTGCGCGGCTTCACGCTCAAGGGCGCGCAGCAGCACGGCATCCTCATCGACAAGAACCAGCACGACGTCATCATCGAGGACAACGACATCTCCGGCTGGGGCCGCACCCGCGACGGCACGTGGGGCACCGACATGGACTCGGCCATCCGCGCGATCTGCGTGAGCGAGGAGCTCACCCGTGTGACGGTCCAGCGCAACCGCATGCACGACCCGCGCTACCCGGCCAACAGCTGGGCGGTTTCGCACCCGGCGGGCCCGCAAGGCGTGACCTTCTCGTACTGCGGCGGCAACAACGTCTACCGCTGGAACGAGATCTACAGCGCGAAGAACCACTACAACGACGGCATGGGCGGCGAGGACAATTTCTCCACCACCGGCTGGCCGAACAAGGACAGCGACGTCTACGGCAACCGCGTCGAGATGACGTGGGACGACGGCCTCGAGATCGAGGGCGGCAACAACAACGTGCGCGTGTGGGGCAACTACGTCAACAACACCGGCACCGGCATCTCGAGCACGGTCGATTCCGTCGGCCCGCTCTACATCTTCCGCAACGTCTGGAACCGCAACAACTTCATCGAAGGCGCGGCGAGCGACGCCGACCAGCACCAGCCGATGTTCAAGTCGGGCTCGAGCTCGACCTTCAACAACGGCCGCCGTTACCTCTTCCACAACACGATGCTCCAGGCGCAATGCGCGGGCTGCGTGAACGGCATGGGCGGCGGCGCGGGCATCGGCGGCACGGGCGACACGCAGCTCGTGCACAACACGGTCTCGATGAACAACATCTACCACCTGTGGAAGGCCAACGGCGCCTTCTACCAGGTCGGCACGGACAACACGTTCCAGAACGACATGACGAACGCGGTCTCGACGCCGGAAGTGGGCGGCATCGTCGCGACGCCGACGTACGCCACGGGCAACGGCTGGCAGAGCGAGAGCAATGGCCTGTACCAGCTCGCGGCCGGCACGCCGGGCTACGACCAGGGCCTGCGCATCAACAACTTCAACGACAGCTTCGTGGGTGCGGCTCCCGACGTGGGCGCCGCCGAATCGGGCGCTGCCGCGATGAAGTTCGGCGTCGCCGCCGCCACGTCGACGAGCTCGACCGGCGCGCCGGGTACCGCTCCGGCTCCGGCGCCGGCTCCCACGCCCACCCCCACGCCGACGCCGACGCCCACTCCGGCACCGGCGCCCGGTCCGATCGGCAGCGTCACGCCCTCGAGCGGCATGGACTCGTCGTCGTACACGATCTCGGCAGGTGTCGCGGTCACCTTCACGGCGACCATCACGGGCAACAACGGCACGCCGACCGGGACGGTCAGCTTCAGCGCCGACAACGTGACCATCGCAGGCTGCGGCGGCGCCGCAGTCGTGGGCGGCAAGGCGATCTGCACCACCTCCTCGCTCACCGCGGGCACGCATGCGATCCGCGGCGCCTACTCGGGCAACCCGACGTACAGCAGCGGCACGGCGGGCCCGATCACGCAGACCGTCACGCAATCGGCTTCGGCGCCGGCGCCCACGCCCCGTCCGCGCAAGCTGTCCAACATCTCGACGCGTGGCCGCGTCGGCACCGGCAACGACGTGCTGATCGGCGGCTTCATCATCACCGGCTCGACCAACAAGACGGTGGTCGTCACCGCGATCGGCCCCTCGCTCGTAGCGGCAGGTTTGGCGAACGCGATCCCGAACCCGACGCTCACGCTGGTGCGCGCGGACGGCACGATCGTCGCCACCAACGACGACTGGGGCTCTGCACTGAACGCGGCACAGATCCAGGCGAGTGGCTTCGCGCCGACCAATCCCCTCGAGCCCGCGATCATGGCGACGCTGCCCCCGGGCGCGTACACCGCGATCGTCGCCGACGCGACCGGCCAGTCCGGCGTCGGCATGGTCGCCGCCTACGAGGTGGACCATCCCGAGACCCCGCTCGTGAACGTCTCCACGCGTGGCCAGGTGCTCACGGGCAACGACGTGATGATCGGCGGCTTCGTGGTCTCGGGCGACATTGCACAGACCGTGGTGGTGCGTGCGAGCGGTCCCTCGCTCGCCCAGGCCGGCATCGCCAATCCGCTCGCCAACCCGACGCTCACGCTCGTGCGTTCGTCGGACGGCGCCGTGGTCGGCACCAACGATGACTGGGGCACGGCGCCCAACGCCGCCCAGTTGCAGTCGATCGGGCTCGCACCGGGCCATCCGAACGAGTCCGCGATGCTGGTGACGCTGCCCCCGGGTGCGTACACCGCGATCGTGGCCGGCGCAGGCGGCACCACCGGCGTCGGCACCGTGGAAGTCTTCACGACCAACTGATTGCCCGCAACGGCGCTCGAAGCGGGGCCCTCGGGCCCCGCTTCCATGACAAGGAACCTGGAATGACCCGCACATTTGCAAGACTTTTCCTGGCGCTCGCCTGCGCGATGTCGATGGTCGCGTTCGCGTGCCTCGCACCCGTGTACGCCGCGAGCGTGGTGCCGCTCTATCTCGAGGAGATGATCGACACGTCCGCCGTCGCCTTCGAAGGCACGGTCACCGACAACCACAGCGAGCGCGATGCGGCCACGGGCTTCATCGTCACGTACACGACGTTCGCCGTGCACGACGTGCTCAAGGGCGACGTCGGCACCTCGCACACCATCAAGCAGATCGGCGGCGCGCTGCCGGCAGAGAACGTGCAGTACAAGGTCGAGGGCGTGCCCACGTTCGTCGCCGGCCACGACTACGTCGTGTTCCTCGCGGGCGTGTCGAGCGCGGGCTTCTCCAGCCCGATCGGCCTCGAGCAGGGCCGCTTCCACGTGAAGGACGAGAGTGGCGTGAAGCACGTCACCAACGGCCGTGATTTCCGCGACATGACGCGCCGCATGGCCGCCAACATGCCGGCGCACGCGCGTGCCGAGGTCGAGCAGTCGACGGACTCCGTGAAGGAGCTGGACCTCGACGACTTCAAGAAGACCGTGCGCAACCACCGCGGGGTGACACGATGAAGCGCCTCCTGCCGTTCATCGCGGCCGCGCTCGGCGTCGCCGCAGGGGCTGCCCACGCGGGCGGCCCTCTTTCGGTGTGCAGCGGCACCGCAATGCGTTATTCCCCGCCCGTCGTCACGCTCAATTACGACGGCGGCGGCAATCTCGGCATCCGCACGAAGGCCCAGGCCGATGCGATCGTGAACAGCGCGCTCGCGATGTGGACCAACGTGTCCACCGCCACCATCAGCATGACGCGCGGTGCGGACCTCCCCGTCGACGTGACGACGGCGAATTACGCGTCGTACTACAACCGCAGCGGCGACGGCCTGAACCCGGTGATCTACGACACCGACGGCTCGATCATCGACACGCTGCTCGGCGTGGGCGCGAGCGGCAGCGTGCTCGGCTTCGCGGGCTCCGGCGGCATCGGCGGCACCACCTGCCGGTATGTCGAAGGCCAGGCGGTGATCAACGGCAGGCTGAACGTGAGCGACACGACGCTCACCAACGTGCTCGCGCACGAGCTCGGCCACTTCATCGGCCTCGACCACACGCAGCTCGACTCGAGCCAGGGCCTCGCCTCCGCGAACTATCCGCTCATGTACCCCATCGCGTATCGCAACACGCCGACGCTGGGCGATGACGACATCTCGGCGGTGACGCAGCTCTATCCCGATACGAGCGCTGCGACCACGTACGGCACGCTCAACGGCAATTTCCGCCTCGCCGATGGCGTGACGCCGGTTCGCGGCGCCAACATCTGGGTGCGCGAGAACACGACGGGCAAGGTGTACAGCAACGTCTCCGACTACCTGGGCCTCAACACGGGCGGCTTCAAGATGATGCTGCCCCCCGGCACGTACACGTTGCGTGCCGAGGCGATCGATTCGCAGTTCATCGGCGGATCGAGCGTGGGGCCGTATTCGGAAACTTCGGCGGACGTGTCGTTCCAGTCGCCGATGTACGTGGGTGGCGTGCCCATCGCGCCGGTGGTCCTCGGCAATGCGACGCCCACCACGTTCACCATCACGGCCGGCTGCACCGCCACCGCCGACTTCCGCATCAACGGCACGGGCTCGGTGGCGGGATGCGCGGCCGCGGCACCCGCACCGGCGCCCGCACCTTCGAGCGCCGTCCGCCTCACCAACATCTCCACGCGCGGCGTGGTCGGCACCGGCAACAACGTGCTCATCGGCGGCTTCATCATCGGGGGCACAGCGAGCAAGACGGTGGTCGTGACGGGCATCGGTCCCTCGCTCGCCGCGGCGGGCATCACCAACCCGCTCGCGAATCCGACGCTCACGCTCGTGCGCTCCTCGGATGGCGCGACGCTGGCCACGAACGACGACTGGAATACGGCGGCGAACGCGGCGCAGGTGCAGGCGGCGGGCTTCGCGCCCGGCAATCCGCGGGAATCCGCGATCATGATGACGCTGCCTCCCGGCGCATACACGGCGATCCTCTCGGGCGTCGGCGGAACGAC
>DATMJE010000346.1:0-6442 GCA_035553995.1 Usitatibacter sp.
CGCGAAGGACATCGAGGCCGGCGACTTCGCCAAGGGCGACAAGAACCCCGGCAACTGCCAGGTGAAGGACATGAAAGCGTCCGGCAGCACCGCCGACTACAAGATGGTCTGCACCGAACCCGAGATGACCTCGGACAACCACATCGTCTTCCGCGACAACGGGTTCGCCGTGGATACGAAGATGTCGATGAAGCAGCAGGGACAGTCGATGAACATGTCCCAGCACATGGAGGGCAAGTACATCGGGCCCTGCAAGTAGGCGCCCCGGCGCAGGCCGGGGCCCAATTTCCCTACGCGGCGACCTTCTCCTGCACGGCCCGCCGTATCTGCTCCAGCGCGCCCGGGTCCTCGATGGTGGTGAGATCTCCCGCATCGCGGCCCTCGCAGATCGCCTGGATCGAGCGCCGCAGCAGCTTGCCGGAGCGCGTCTTGGGGAGCGCCGTCACGAAGCACACGCGCGCGGGCCGCGCAATGGCGCCCAGCTCGCGATCGACCGTCGCCATGATCTCCTTCTCGTGCGCGGCGGCGAGCTCCGGGGAGGCGACCTTGGACGTGTCCTTCACCACCGCGAAGGCGAACGGCACCTGGCCCTTCAACGCGTCGTTCACGCCGACCACGGCCACCTCGGCCACGTTGGAGTGCGCCTGCACCGCCTCCTCGATCTCGCGCGTGCCGAGGCGATGGCCCGCGACATTGATCACGTCGTCGGTGCGGCCGAGCACGAAGTAATAGCCGTCCTCGTCGCGGGTGGCCCAGTCGAACGTGGTGTAGACGCTCTCGTCGGTGAACGAGGTGTAGTACGTCTGCACATAGCGCTCGTCGTCGCCCCAGATCGTCGTCATCGCGCCCGGCGGCAGCGGCGGCACGATGCAGAGCACGCCCTTCTCGTTCGGCCCGACCTCGCGGCCGGTCTCCTCGTGCTTGAGCTTGATGTGGTAGCCGTACGCGGCGAAAGACGGCGAGCCGAACTTGCGCGGCGTGTCCTCCACGCCCGGGCAGGCGGTGAGGATCGGCCAGCCGGTCTCGGT
Organism: Usitatibacter sp.; assembly: GCA_035553995.1. Classification (GTDB taxonomy): domain Bacteria; phylum Pseudomonadota; class Gammaproteobacteria; order Burkholderiales; family Usitatibacteraceae; genus Usitatibacter. The sequence continues at coordinate 1,029 of DATMJE010000346.1, forward strand.
CTGCCAGTAGTTGTCCACGATGGCGCAGCCGAGCGAATCCGCCACCCAGCGCGCGGTCGGCTCGTCGAGCGGCTCTCCGGCGAGGAACAGGTATCGCAGGCTCGAGGTGTCGTACTTCTTCATCCACGCGGGATCCTGCTTCTTCAGCACGCGGATCGCGGTGGGCGAGCTGAACATCGACTTGACCTTGTACTCCTCGACGATCTTCCACCAGATGCCGGCGTCGGGCCGCAGCGGCACGCCCTCGTACATGATCGTGGTGGACCCGTTGATGAGCGGCCCGTACACGATGTACGAGTGGCCCACGACCCAGCCGATGTCCGAGGTGCAGAAATAGTTCTCGCCCGGCTCCGCGCAGAAGATGTGGCGCATCGAGGCCGCGAGCGCCACGGCATAGCCGCCGGTGTCGCGCTGCACGCCCTTGGGCTTGCCGGTCGTGCCGCTGGTGTAGAGGATGTATGAAGGCTCGTTCGACTCGAGCCATGTCACGGGCACCTGGGCACCCGCGTGCTTCTCGCGCTCGGGCGCGTAAGGCACGTCGCGGCCGGGGACGAGCTTCATGGCCGCATCGAGGCCGCGGTCGCAGATGATCACGTGCGCCGGCGGAAATTGCGCGAGACGCATCGACTCGTCCACCAGGGGCTTCAGCGCGATCGTGCGGCCCATGCGCATGCCGGCATCGCTCGTCACCATCACCTTCGGCTTCGCGTCGTCGATGCGCGCGGCAAGGCTCGCGGCCGCGAAGCCGCCGAACACCACCGAGTGGATCGCGCCCAGGCGCACGGTGGCCAGCATCGCGAAGACCGCTTCCGGGGTCATCGGCATGTAGATCAGCACGCGGTCGCCCTTGCCGACGCCGTGGGATTTGAGCACCGCCGCGAAGCGGTTCACCTCGTCGTGGAGCTGGGCGTACGTGAACGTGCGCTTCTCGTCGACCTCGGTGGAGATCCACACCAGCGCCTGCTGTTGGGCGCGGGTGGCAAGGTGCCGGTCGACCGCGTTGTGGCACAGGTTGGTTTCCCCGCCCACGAACCAGCGCCGGAAAGGCGGCTTCGAGTACTCGAGCACCTGGGTGAACGGCTTGTGCCAGTCCACGAGGCGCGCCTGCTCGGCCCAGAACCCGGCCGGGTCGTCGAGCGAGCGGCGATGGAAATCGCGATAGGTAGCCATGTCTCCTCCTCCAGGATCGGCAGGCAAAGGGATGAGCTTCCGCTCAACTCTGCGCGCGGGCTTGATCGCGCGCAACAGCTCCGCTCAGCGGTTCACGTCCACCACCAGCCGCCCGCGCACGCGGCCCGCAAGTATCTCCGGGGCGACATTCAGCGCCTCGGCGAGCGTGATCTCGCGGGTCATCGATTCCAGCTTGCCGAGGTCGAGGCCCTTCGCGAGCCGGCTCCACGCTTCCGAGCGCACTTCGCTCGGGGCGGTCACGCTGTTGATGCCCGCGAGCGTCACGCCGCGCAAGATGAAGGGCGCCACAGTGGCCGGAAAATCCATGCCCTGGGCGAGGCCGCACGCGGCGACGACGCCATTGGCCTGCGTCTGCGCGCAGGCGTTGGCGAGCGTATGGCTGCCCACGGAGTCGACGACCCCCGCCCAGCGCTCGCGCTGCAGCGGCTTGCCCGGTTCCGACAGCGTGCGGCGCTCGATGACCTCGGCGGCGCCCAGCGATTGCAGGTACTCCGCTTCCTGCGGCCGGCCGGTGGACGCGACCACGCGGAAGCCCTCGCCGGCGAGGATCGCGATCGCGACACTCCCTACGCCGCCCGCCGCCCCCGTCACCAGCACCTCGCCCTTTTCGGGCGTGACGCCGCCGCGCTCGAGCGCCATGGCGCAGAGCATCGCCGTGTAGCCCGCGGTGCCGATGGCCATCGCCTGGCGTGACGTGAGCGCATCGGGAAGCTTCACCAGCCACTCGCCCTTGAGGCTCGCCTTCTGCGCGAGGCACCCCCAATGCACCTCGCCCGCGCCCCAGCCATTCAGGATCACCCGGTCGCCCGGGCGCCAGGCCGGATAGTCGCTCGCCTCGACCACGCCCGCGCCGTCGATGCCGGCCACCATGGGCCATGTACGGACGATGGGCGAGGCATTGGTGATGGCGAGCCCATCCTTGTAGTTGATGGTCGAGTACTCGACCCGCAACTTCACGTTTCCGGCCGGGAGCTGCGATTCCTGCAGCTCCGCCACCTGCGCGCGGAATTCCGGGTCCTTCGTGAGGTAGAGGGCTTTCATTTTTCTCCCTTGCTCAGCGCGGGAGCGCCAGCTCGATGCACGTGCCTTCCCGCGAATTGGAGCGCGCGTGCACCGCGCCGCCGTGCGCCTTCACGAACTCGTTCACGATGTAGAGACCGAGGCCCAGGCCGCCCTGGCCCCCGCTGTGCGGCCCGCTCGCGTGGAACGGCTCGAACATGGTGGCGAGCGTGGCCGGGGGGATCACGCCCTCGTTGCTCACCCGCAGGGAGAGGTTGCCCGGAGCCGTGCCATCCACGTGCACGCGCACCTTGGCGCCCTCGCTGCCGTGCTGCAGCGCGTTGCCGAGCAGGTTGGAGATGGCTGCGCCGATGCGGTCCGCGTCGAACCTGCCCACGGTGGAGCCCGCCGCGGACAGCTCCACGCGCTCGCGCCGCCCGTCGCGCTGCAGCTCGTCGATCAGGTGCTGCGAGAGCTGGTGCAGGTCGTTTTCCGCGGGCTTCATCTCGAGGCGTCCCGAGCGGATGCGCGCCACGTCGAGGAGCTGCTCGATCATCCGCGTCATGCGCGCCGCGCTCGATTGCATGATGCCGGCGACCTTGAGCACCTTCTCGTCGGTCGAAAGCCGCGACACCAGCTCCGCGCCGTTGACGATGGCGCCGAGGGGATTGCGCAGGTCGTGCCCCAAGACCGCCACGAACACCTCGTTCATCCGCAACGCGACCTTGAGATCGTCCAGTTGCGCGGCGAGGCGCTTCTTCTGCGCGTGCAGCTCGATGAACACCTCGACCTTGTTGCGCAGGACCATCGGATCGATCGGCTTGTGCAGGAAATCGACGGCGCCGGCCTCGTAGCCGCGGAAGGCGCGGTTCGGGTCCGAGGCCGACGCGGTGAGGAAGATGAGCGGCGTGTGGCGCGTACGCTCGGTGCCGCGGATGAGCTCCGCCAGCTCGAAGCCGTCCATGCCCGGCATCTGCACGTCCACCAGCGCCACGGCGACCTCGTCCACGAGCAGCCGCTCCAGCGCCTCCGTGCCGGATTGCGCGGTGAGCACCGTGATGCCCGGGCGTGCCAGCAACGCCGTGATCGCCACGAGGTTCTGGGCCACGTCGTCCACGACGAGGAGCTTGATATCGGGTTGGGCCATCCTCTCCATTCTAGATCGCGAGGAACCGGCCGGAGCGCAGGTGCGCGAGGCGCTGCGCCATGTCCGGCACCGAAAGCACGAGGTCCGCCCCCGCCACCTCGATCGCCGCAGCGGGCATCGCGGAGGCGAGCGCCTCCTCGGGTCGCTGCACCCACGCGCGTCCGCCCTCGCGGCGGATGGCGGCGAGGCCCCGCGCACCGTCGGCGTTGGCGCCGGTGAGCACGATGCCGAGCAGGCGCTCGCCGTACGCAAGCGCTGCCGACTCGAACATCACGTCGATGCTCGGCCGCGAGAAGTCCACCGGCGCGTCCTTCGAGAGCGCGATCAGCCGCTCGGGCTCCACCAGCATGTGGTAGTCCGGTGGCGCGATGTAGACCGTGCCCGGCTCGATCGTCTCCTTGTCGAGGGCCTCCCGCACCGGCAGGCGGCAGCGCCCGGCGAAAAGCGCCGGCACCGCGCTGGGCCGATCCGGCGGCACGTGCAGCACCACCAGGAGGGCCGGCACATACGGCGAAGGCAGCGCCGCCAGCAGGGCGCCAATCGCCTCGATGCCCCCGGCGGACGCGCCGATCGCCACCGCATCGATGGAAACCACGCCGGTATTCATCGCTTGCGGTAGATCCGCTCGGCGGCCACGTATTCCTCGAACGCGGCCGCGTGCGGCGAGAAGCGCAGCGTCTCCTTCGAGCCGATGCCGAGGAAGCCGCGCGGCGCGAGCGCATCGTGGAAGAGGCCGATCGCGCGCGCCTGCAGCTCGCGGTCGAAGTAGATCAGCACGTTGCGGCACGACACCAGCTCCACTTCCGAAAACACGTTGTCCGTGGCGAGGCTGTGGTCGGAGAAGACGATCTGCGACCGGAGCGACTTGTCGAAGATCGCGTTGCCGTAGGCCGCCGTGTAGTAGTGCGACAACGATTCCTTGCCGCCCGCCGCGAGGTAGCTCGCGCTGAACTGCGCCACGCGGTCCAGCCGGTAGATGCCGGCCTGCGCGGTGGCGAGCGCACGCGGGTTGATGTCGGTCGCATAGACCAGCGTGCGCTCGAGGAGCCCCTCCTCGCGCAGCACGATCGCGATCGACCACGCCTCCTCGCCGGTGCTGCAGCCCGCGACCCACACCTTCACGTACGGATAGGTGGCGAGCATCGGCACGACCTTCTCCCGCAGCGCGAGGAAGTACGTCGGGTCGCGGAACATCTCCGAGACCTGCACGGTGAAGTACTGCAGCATGTCGGCGAAAAGATCGGGCTCCCGCAGCACCCGGTCCTGCAGCTGCGAGACCGTGCGCGCACCGTACTGCGCCATCGCCTGCTCGATGCGCCGGCGCAGCGACGCGGTCGAGTAGTGGCGGAAGTCGTGCTGGTAGCGCTGGTACACGGCCTCGAGCAGCAGCCGGAGCTCGATGTCGAAATCGGAGCGCCGCGGCCTCGCCTGCGTCATTTCGCGAGCCACACCCGGCAGAGCGAGACCAGCCGCTCGATGTCGATGGGCTTGGCGATGTAGTCGTTGGCGCCGGCATCGAGGCACTGGCGGCGGTCGTCGGCCATGGCCTTCGCCGTGATCGCGATGATCGGCAGCCCCGCCAGCGCGGGCGTGGCCCGGATCTCGCGCGTGGCCTCGAGCCCGTCCTTCACCGGCATCATGATGTCCATGAGGACGAGGTCGATGTCGCCCTGCGCCGCGCGCTCGACCGCCTCCTGGCCGTTGCGCGCGATCTCGACCGTGGCGCCGAGGGGCTCGAGCACGCGCGAGAGCGCGAAGATGTTGCGCACGTCGTCCTCGGCGAGCAGGATCGTGCGGCCCTCGAACGCGTCGTCGCGCTGGCGCACGCGCCGCAGCATGGTCTGCTGCTCCGGCGGCAGGGCCGACTCCACGCGGTGCAGGAAGAGCGTCACCTCGTCCAGCAGCCGCTCGGGCGAGCGCGCGCCCTTGATGATGAACGACTTCGAGAAGCGCCTCAGGCGCGTTTCGTCCTCGCGACTCAACGCGCGTCCCGTGTAGACGATCACGGGCAGGCGCGCATGGCGCGGGTCCTTCGACAGTTTCTCCAGCAGGTCGTAGCCCGAGGCATCGGGCAGCT
>DATMJE010000347.1:0-16837 GCA_035553995.1 Usitatibacter sp.
ATGGCCGCTACGGGCAGGGCGGCCTGATCCGCGAACGCTTTGCGCCGCGGCTGAAGGAGGCTGATCCGGAGAGCCTGCTCGATGTCGGCGGCGGCAATCTCGATCCGGACAGGGTCTGGGCTGCGATGATGTCGAACGAAAAACCCGGCGGCCATGGCGAGCGCTCGGTCGCGGTCGGAACCATCGACATGGCGGTGTGGGACGCGGTGGCGAAGATCGAAGGCAAGCCGCTCTTTCGGCTCCTCGCCGAACGCTACGGCACGGGGCAAGCGAACCCGCGCGTTTTCGTCTATGCCGCGGGCGGCTACTACTATCCGGGCAAGGACGATACGCAGCTCAAGGCCGAGATGCAGGGCTATCTCGATCGCGGCTACTCGGTGGTGAAGATGAAGATCGGCGGCGCGCCACTCGCCGGGGACCAGCGGCGCATCGAGGCCGTGCTCGGCATGCTCTCGGGCGGCCAGCGGCTTTGCGTGGACGCGAACGGCCGCTTCGACCTCGACACCGCGATCGCCTATGCCAAGGCGCTGTCGCAATACGACCTCTTCTGGTACGAGGAGGCGGGCGACCCGCTCGATTTCGAGCTGCAGGCCGTGCTGCGCAGCTACTACGACAAGCCCATGGCCACGGGCGAGAACCTCTTCTCCATGCAGGATGCGCGCAACCTCGTGCGCTACGGCGGCATGCGTCCCGACCGGGACTGGCTGCAGTTCGACTGCGCGCTCTCGTACGGGCTGGTCGAGTACCTGCGCACGCTCGCGATGCTGCGGCAGCACGGCTGGTCGCCGGCGCGCTGCGTGCCGCATGGTGGCCACCAGATGTCGCTCAACATCGCGGCCGGGCTCGGCCTCGGCGGCAACGAGTCGTATCCCGATCTCTTCCAGCCCTTCGGCGGGTTTCCCGACGGCGTGCGCGTCGAGGACAGCTACATCACGATGCCCGAGCTTCCCGGCATCGGCTTCGAGGGAAAGGGCGACCTGTACAAGGTGATGAAGGACCTCGCGGCGTAGCGACGCAACCGCAAAAAGAAAGGCACGCCTTTCTGCGTGCCTTTCCGTGCGGCGATCCCGATGACTGGAATCGCTGCGTCATGCGTGGGCGTTCAGGCGCCGCACCGCGTCCCAGCCCTTGTCGTACTCGCCGACATGGCGATTGCGCCATTCCTTCGGCAGGTGATAAGGATCGTGCGGCGCCTGGTGGGCGACGTAAGCGAAGAAGGGCTTGCCGTCGCTGTGGTTGGCGTCGATGAACCCGATCAGCTTGTCGGTGTACGTCTTCGTCGCGTAGTAGTTCTCGGGAAGCCGCGTGAGGTAGCGCCCGTCCTCGGTGAAGACCGTCTTCGGCGCCGCCGCGGTGAAGTTGGTCATGTCCCAGTAGCTCGCGGCTCCGTCGAGCAGCGTGAAGTCGCGCTCGAATCCGCGTGCAGCGGGAATCTGCGCGGGCTGCTTGCCCATGTGCCACTTGCCGACCATGTACGTGTGGTAGCCGGCACCCTTTAGCAATTGGGGCAGCGTCGCGACGCGGTCGTTGAGGTAACCCTCGTAGCCATCCACTCCCCACTGGTTGGGGGCGGTCCATTCGTCCATGTTGCCCAGGCCGTTCAGGTGCGTGTCGACACCGGTGAGCAGCATGGAGCGCGTGGGCGAGGAGCTCGCGTGCGTGTAGAAGTTGATGAACCGCACGCCCGCTTTCGCAAGCGCGTCCATATTCGGCGTCGCGATCTCGCTGCCGAGCGAGCCGAGGTCGGCGAATCCCATGTCGTCGGCGACGATCATGACGATGTTGGGCCGCTTCGCCTGTTGGGCTTCAACGGGCGGCGCAACGGCGAGAAGCGCCGCGACAAGACTCGCGATGAGGGTGATGGATGGCTTCTTCATGGGTTTGCCTTCATGCGTGGTATTCCGGGTCAGAACTCGACTTCGATACCCCTGGCCTTCGCGACGGCATAGATCGCGTCAAAAGTCTTCGCGTGGTCCCAGGGCGCGTTCTCCGGCTCCTTGCGGAACTCGCGGTACGCGCGTTCGACGTTCATGTACAAACGCGCCGGGCCGTGCCAACCGCCGTACGGTCCCAATTCGATCTTTCCGGACGCTTCCAGTGCGCTCAGTCCCTGCCCGAAGCAGCGCCCCGATTCTTCGCGCACGTATTCGAGATACGCCTTCATCTCCATTGCCCCCTCGATACCGCAGACCGGCCCGTGTCCGGGGACGATGACGTCCGGGTTGAGCCAGATGATGAGGTCGAGGGTCCTGAGCCACCGCTCGTAGGAGCCGTTCCAGCCGATGGGAGTGCATTCGCGGAAGATCACGTCGCCGGCGAACACGACTCTTTCCTTCGGCACGTGGATGATCGTGTCGCCGACCTGGTGGCACGGCCCCACGTAGATGAGGTGGACTTCCGTACCGTCGAGGTCGAGCACGTGTCTGTCCTCGAACACGGTCGTCGGGAGTGCCAGCTCGATGCCGTCGAAATCGAAGTCCTCTCGCAACTGCCGTGCGATCGCGAGCGCGCCGGGATGGAGGGCCTTCATCAGCATTCGCGGAAGGAAGCGATCGGCGGCCTTGATAAGCTGCTGCGTCTCGCGCGGATCCGCGACCTTCGGCATGCGGTCCCTGACCGTCCGGTGCGCGATGATCTCCGCGCCCTCGAATAGCTGGTTGCCCCACACGTGATCGCCGTCTTCGTGCGTGTTGACCACACGGCGCGGCATTCCCGGCCATACCTTGCCGAACAGCTCGATCATCCGGCGCGCGTGCGGCAGGTCCGACTGCGTATCGATCACCACGCCGCCGCCCAGGTTGATAAGGCCCGAGTTGGCGTCGCGCACGCGGTTCTTCTCGTTCAGTGCCGCGAAACAGTTGTCGCTTACCCGCTGCAACTTCATCGCCATGGCCCCAGGTCGGCTTGGTTTCGGGGGGCGTCTTTGGGGCAAATCAAGTCCGCAACCGGGCACGGCTGATAGGCTCTGACGCCTGGGTGGTACGACCCGACGCTGCGTCGATCGCGAGGCGGGTTCGAGTCGAAGTCTCCGCGCGGGCATGGGGACGGTCTATCGGAAATCCGCAGATCGCGAGAAGAAGTGATGAGTGCCACAGCAACCGGCAGCACGCCACCCGCCGTCACGGTGGTCGAGATCACCGAGCCCACCGCCGTCAATGCGGGCATCGAGTTGATCGACCAGGCGGCGGTGCAGCTCCAGTCCATGCCGCTTCGGGCGAGGCGCGTGATCGTTCGCCTCGACGCCGCCACTGTCGTGTTCCATTCGAGCAATCTTCGCGTGCGCACGCGCACGAGCGCCCACGAGGGCCTCATCGCCTACGTCGTGTTCGGACCGCGAGCGCACGGTACGGTCAACGGGCTACCGGTTCTTCCCGGGACGATGCTGTTCGCCGAGCCGGGATCCGAAGCCGCGTTCGTCGTCGACGCCGGATGGGAGAGCATCACGTTCCTGTTCCCGCCGGAGGATATCCGCGAGCATCTGGCCGCGCGTCAGCGCCTCGACGAATTTCGCCTCCCGCACGGCATAGAACAGTTGCACCTGGATCCGGAAAAGGTTGCCGGGTTGTTCGAATGGGGAAGGCGCCTGGTGGATATCGCTGCGCGCCAGCCTGGGCTGTTCAACGATGGAGTGCGCGAGCGGGCCGCGGCGCACATCGAGTTGCTCGAAACACTCCTCGCGGTCGTTGCCTCGCCCGAGCATTACGAGCCCACCCGCAGCGACCGCACGCGCCAGGCGCACAGCCTTATCGTGAAGAAAGCCGAGGACTACGTGCTCATGCGCGCAGGCGATCACGTAGGCGTGAGCGACCTGTGCCGTGCCGCGGCGACGAGCGAACGGGCCCTCCAGAATGCATGCAAGGACATCATGGGGCTCACGCCCGTGGCCTACCTGACCCGGCTCAGGCTGCATCGGGTGCGCGAGGCGCTGGTGGAAGCGACGCACGGATCGACGACGGTTTCGATCGAAGCGCTCAAATGGGGCTTTTGGCACTTCGGGGATTTCTCGCGAACCTACAAGGACTGCTTCGGCGAGTTGCCGTCGGATACCCTCCGAATGACGCCGGCACGCAAACAGCCCCAGCCTGCGAAGGCGAAGTCGTGAGCTGACAGCGTGGCCGCGAGCAGCTGCCATGGCACTGTGGTGCCGATACGGCATTTGGCGGAAATTCCGATAGCCGTCTCGCGCGCAAGGGGAGAGACTGCCCGGGAAAGGGAGAAGATGAAGATGAGGAGAAATACCCTCTACGAAGTCCTGGGACCGGCGCTCGGCATGGCCTGCGCGGCCACGGCCGGCGCGCAGACCACGGTGGACCGCAGGTCGCTGCCGCTCCCCGAGGGAACGCGCCCGAGCTATTCCGAGATCGATGCGCGCGATGCGAAGCCGCCCGCGCGCACGGACGTGAAGGTCCCCAAGGGCGCGCCCAATGTCGTGATCATCCTCATCGACGACCTGGGCTTCGGCGCCACCAGCACCTTCGGCGGTCCCATCAAGACGGAGGCGCTCGATCGCCTCGCGCAGCAGGGGCTTCGCTACAACAACTTTCATACGACGGCGCTTTCGTCGCCCACGCGCGCCGCGCTCAAGTCCGGACGCAACCACCACACGGTGAACATGGCCTTCATCACCGAGATGGCAACGGGCTTTCCGGGCGCGACGGGACAGGTCCCCAGCTCTGCGGCACCGCTCGCAGAGACGCTGCGGCTGAACGGCTATGCGACTGCGGCGTTCGGCAAGTGGCACGAGACGGCCGCGTGGGAAGCGAGCATCGCCGGACCCTTCGATCGCTGGCCGATGCACCAGGGGTTCGACAAGTTCTACGGCTTCCTCGGCGGCGAGACGAACCAGTGGGCGCCTTACCTGTACGACGGTGTCGCGCAAGTCGAGCTGCCGAACGACGCGAACTACCACTTCATGACCGATATGACGGAGAAGGCGCGGGCCTGGATCAAGTACCAGAAGGCGCTCACTCCGGACAAGCCATCGTTCGTCTACTTCGCACCGGGTGCCACGCACGCACCGCACCACGTGCCGAAGTCCTGGATCGATCACTGGAAGGGCAAGTTCGACCAGGGCTGGGACAAGGTCCGCGAGGAGACGCTCGCGCGCCAGATCGCCGCCGGGGTCGTGCCTGCGGGCACGAAGCTCGCGCCGAAGCCGTCCGCCATCAAGGACTGGGACACGCTCTCCGCCGACGAGAAGAAGCTCTTCGCGCGCCAGGCCGAGGTATTCGCCGCGTTCGTGGAGTACACGGATTACGAGACCGGACGAATGCTCAAGGCGTTCGATGAAGTCGGGCAGGGCGACAACACGCTCGTGCTTTACGTCGTCGGTGATAACGGCACCAGCGGCGAGGGCGGCCAGAACGGGATGTTCAACGAGTACACCTACTTCAACGGCGTGCAGGAGAAGGTCGAGGACATGCTCAAGCTCGCCGACAAGTGGGGCGGCCCGGAGACGTATCCGCACATGGCGGCCGGCTGGGCGGTGGCCTTCGACGCGCCCTTCGGCTGGATGAAACAGGTGCCGTCGGACTTCGGGGGCACGCGTAACGGCCTCGTGGTCTCGTGGCCCAAGGGGATCAAGGCGAAGAACGAGATTCGCACGCAATTCGGCCACGTGATCGACGTCGCGCCCACCATCCTGCAGGCAGTCGGCCTGCCGGAGCCGAAGATGGTCAACGGCGTGAAGCAGATCCCGATGGAAGGCACGAGCCTCGCATACACCTTCGAGAATGCGAAGGCGAAGGAGCGCCACACGACGCAGTACTTCGAGATCGCCGGCAATCGTGCGATCTACCACGACGGCTGGTACGCCCGCACGATCCACCGCGCGCCCTGGGAGCCGAAGCCGCGCCGTTCCCTCAAGGACAACTCGGCCTGGGAGCTCTTCGACGTGCGCGCCGACTTCAGTCTCGCGAACGACCTCGCCAGGACGAATCCGAAGAAGGTGGCGGAAATGCAGCTGCTCTTCCTCGAGGAGGCGCGCAAATACCACGTGCTGCCGATGGACGATCGCCTCTTCGAGCGGATGGACGGCGCGGCCGTGGGTCGTCCGGACCTGATGTCCGGGCGCAGCTCGATCGTGCTCGCCGAAGGCATGAGCGGCATGATGGAAGGCGTCTTCCCCAACGTGAAGAACCGGTCGAAGGTCATCACGGCCGAGATCGAGGTTCCCGCGGACGGCGGCAACGGCACGCTGATCGCGCAGGGCGGGCGCTTCGGCGGCTGGTCGCTCTACGTGAAGGGCGGCGTTCCCGCCTACGACTACAACTTCCTCGGCCTGCAGCGCTTCTCGGTGGCCTCGGCGAAGAAGCTTTCGCCGGGCAAGCACACGGTCGTGTTCGATTTCGCGTACGACGGCGGCGGGCCCGCGAAGGGCGGCAACGGGACGTTGCTCGTGGATGGCGAGAAGGTGGGCGAAGGGCGCATCGGCGTCACCGAAGCGGGACTCTTCTCCGCCGACGAGACGGCCGACGTGGGCATCGATCTTGGAACGCCCGTGGTCGAGGCTATCGGCGCCGAGGCGAAGTCGAGGTTCACCGGGCGCATCCCGAAGCTCACCGTGGAAGTGAAAGAACCGAAATAGTCGAAGCTGCCTGGCATCGCCTCGACAGGAGACCAACCCCAATGCCTTCGACCATTCGCTCGTGCTTGTGGCGGTCATCGCCGCGCGGCCCGACGACATCGAACCGGGTGAGTTGAGGCATGAGCGAGTCGAACGCGGCCGCGAAGTGGGGCATCCACGTCCTGGCGAAGCCGATCGGCTCGATTTGCGACATCGCGTGCGATTACTGCTTCTACCTCGAGAAGCGCGAGCTCTTCCCGGGAGAGCGGCAGTTCCGCATGTCCGACGAAGTGCTCGCGAAATACGTCGAGCAGTACGTCGAGGCGCAACCCACGCCCGTCGTCGAGTTCGTCTGGCACGGCGGCGAGCCGACCCTCCTTGGAATCGAGTTCTACCGCCGCGTGCTGGAAATGCAGAAGCCTTATCGGGGCCGCAAGGAAATCCGCAACACGCTGCAGACGAACGCCCTCGGCCTCGACGACGCGTGGTGCACGTTCTTCAGGGAAAACGACTTCTTCATCGGCGTGAGCCTCGACGGCCCGAAAGAGGTCCACGACCGCTATCGCAAGGACCGCCACGGGGAAGGCACGTTCGATCGCGTGATGGCAGGCGTGCGGCTGCTGCAGAAGCACGGCGTCGAGTTCAATGCGCTTGCGTGCGTGGCGCGCGACACCGCCTGTCGTCCGCTCGAGGTGTATCGCTTCTTCAGGGAATCGGGCATCCGCTTCATCCAGTTCACGCCGATCGTGGAGCGCGAGCCCGATGCGGCGACGAAAGTCATCAAGCTGTGGCTCGCGCGGCCCGCGTTGCTCGACCGGCCGGAGCCGAATACGAAGGTGACGCCCTGGACCGTCGAGCCGGAGGCCTACGGCGACTTCCTCATCGCCATCTACGAGGAGTGGGTGCGCAAGGACGTGGGCACCACCTTTGTCATGAACTTCGAGTGGGCCCTCAGCGCCTGGATCGGTGCGGGCTCGCCCATCTGCATCTTCTCGAAAACCTGCGGGCGCGCCGTCGCGATCGAGCACGACGGCGGCGTCTACGCCTGCGACCACTACGTCTATCCCGAGTACAAGCTTGGCAATGTGCTCTCGGGGAACCTGGGCGAGATGGTCGAGCGCTCCGTCGCCGGCGGATTCGGTCCGCACAAGGAGAAGTCGCTGCCGAAGTACTGCCGCGAGTGCGAAGTGAAGGAAGCGTGTTGGGGCGGCTGCCCCAAGCACCGTTTCGCGACCACACCCGATGGCGAGCCCGGCCTGCATTACCTCTGCGCGGGATACAGGAAATTCTTCCGCCACATCCGCAAGTACCTTCGCGCGATGGGCACGCTGCTGGATAACAACCTTCCGGTATCGGCCGTCATGCAGGCGATCGACGCACCTTTGATCATTTCGCGCGCGGATCCACACAGGCGCGGGGTGCCGGCACAAGCTGCCCGGGGCGAGGATTCCTGAAGGCGCAGTCTTCGCCGTCAAGATGAGGTTTCCCTGCAGCGACAGGCCCGCGGCGCAGCGCTGATAAGATTCCGGCATGAATGCCCCGGCCGACAAGGAAGCACGGCTCGGCGAGGACATCCGCCTGCTGGGCCGGCTCCTCGGCGACACCATCCGCACGTACGAAGGCAGCGCCACCTTCGAGCTGCTCGAGACCATCCGCAAGCTCGCCGTCGCGAGCCGCAGGCTCGAGGACGTGGCCTCGCGCCGCTCGCTCGCGCACACGCTCGATGCGCTGACGGACGAGCAGGTCGTGATCGTGGTGCGCGCGTTCAGCTTCTTCTCGCTGCTCGCGAACATCGCCGAGGACCAGCACCACCTGCGCCGGCGCCGCGAGCATCGCCGCGGCGGCAGCCCGCCCCAGGCCTCCACCGTGCGCGGGCTTTTCGCCGAGCTCTCGCAGCGCCAGTGCGTCGCGGCCCACATCGCGCGGCAGGTGGCGGACATCCGCGTGCGCCCCGTGCTCACCGCGCATCCGACCGAGGTGCAGAGGAAGAGCACCCTCGATGCGCAGCTCTGCATCGCGGCGGTGCTCGCGCGAATGGACTCGCACGACCGGCTGCAGGAAGAGCGCGAGGCGGACGAAGCGGAGCTGCGGCGCCTGGTAGCCACCCTGTGGCAGACGCGCATGCTGCGCACGGTGAAGCTCGCCGTGCACGACGAGATCGAGAACGCGCTCGCGTATTTCCACTACACCTTCATCGATGCCATCCCGCGGCTGGTCGCGAGCGTCGAGGATGCGATCGCGCACATGTCTGCGCAAGGCACGCGCCCCGAGCTGCCCGCGGTGATGGCGATCGGAAGCTGGGTGGGCGGCGACCGCGACGGCAATCCGTTCGTCACGGCCGAGACGCTGCAGGCGGCATTCCGGCGGCAGGGGGAGATCGCCTTCGACCATTATCTCGACCAGCTGCACACGCTGGGCGCGGAGCTGCCGCTGGCGGGCCTGCTCACACATGTCTCGCCCGAGCTTCTCGAGGTTGCCGAGAAGTCGCCGGACCGCTCGCCGCACCGGCAGGATGAGCCTTATCGTCGCGCGCTCACGGGCATCTACGCGCGCCTTGCCGCGACCGCGGACGGCCTCGGCTTGCGGCGCGAGCACCGCGCCGCCGTGGGCAGTGCCAGCCCGTACGAGACCGCGGACCAGTTCGTCGGCGACCTGGACGTGATCGACGCGAGCCTGCGCGCGCACGGCAACGGCATGCTCGCCGACGGCCGGCTGCGCACGCTGCGCCATGCCGCCCGCACGTTCGGCTTCCATCTCGCGCAGGTGGACCTGCGCCAGAATTCGGAGGTGCACGAAAAGGTGCTCGCCGAGCTCTTCCAGGCGGCGGCGGTCGCGGACGACTACCTGCAATGCGACGAGGCCCGGCGGCGCGCGCTGCTGCTGGCGGAGCTCGCTTCGCCGCGTCCGTTGCGTTCGCCCTTCGCGCACTATTCGGAAGAGACCACCGCGGAGCTCGCGATCTTCGAGGCGGCCGCACGATTGCATCGCCAGCTCGGCGAGGAGGCGATCGGGCAGTACGTGATCTCGAAGACGGACAACGTTTCCGACCTGCTCGAAGTGGCCGTGCTGCTGAAGGAGGTGGGCCTCGTGACACCCGGGGCGAATCCGGCCTCGCGCCTGCAGATCGTGCCCCTCTTCGAGACCATCGCGGACCTGCGCAATGCGCCGGAGACGATGCGTGAATGGTTCGCGCTTCCCGCGGCGCGCAGCCTCGTGGCCTCGCTCGGCGACCTGCAGGAAGTGATGCTCGGCTATTCGGACAGCAACAAGGATGGCGGCTACGTCACCTCGAACTGGGAGCTCTACCAGGCGGAGTCCGCGCTGGTCGAGGTGTTCGGCGCGGCGCACGTGCGCCTGCGCTTCTTCCACGGCCGCGGCGGCAGCGTCGGCCGCGGCGGCGGCCCCAGCTACGAGGCGATCCTCTCGCAGCCCCCGGGCAGCGTGCAGGGCGAGCTGCGGCTCACCGAGCAGGGAGAAGTCATCGCGCACAAGTACGCCAATCGCGACATCGGCCTCGGCAACCTCGAGGCGCTGTTCGCGGCCACCGTTCGCGCGACGCTCGACCGCGTCGAGCCCGCGAGCCACGAGCGCTTCCAGGCGGCGATGGAGGAGCTCTCCGCCGAGGCGATGCGCGCGTACCGCTCGCTCGTGTACGAGACGCCGGGCTTCGTCGAGTATTTCCGCGGCACGACGCCGATCGTCGAGATCAGCCAGCTCAACATCGGCTCGCGTCCCGCCTCGCGCAAGGCCTCGCAGCGCATCGAGGACCTGCGTGCGATCCCGTGGGTGTTCTCGTGGGCCCAGTGCCGCGTGATGCTGCCGGGCTGGTACGGCTTCGGCACCGCGGTGCGCAGCTTTCGCGCGCGCCACGGCGATGCAGGCCTCGAGCTCCTGCGGCAGATGGAGCGCGAGTGGCCGTTCTTCCGCGCGATGCTCTCGAACCTCGAGATGCTGATGGCGAAGGTGGATTTGTCGGTGGCAGCCCGCTACCGGGAATTGCTGGACGACACCGCCATCGCGGACGCGATCTTCACGCGCATCCGCGGCGAGTTCGAGGCGGCGACGCGCGCCTTCTTCGACATCACGCGGGCCGGATCGCTGCTGGAATCGAACCCGGCGCTCGCGCGCTCCATCCGCAACCGCTTTCCCTACATGGACCCGCTCAACCACCTGCAGATCGAGCTCCTCAAGCGCCATCGCAGCGGCGACTCCGAGGAGCGCGTGCGGCGCGGCATCCACCTCACCATCAACGGCCTCGCGGCGGGCCTGCGAAACTCGGGTTGACCGCCTTGAAGGACATCCTTTCGCTCGACGATTTCGAGATCGCCGCGCAGCGCTACCTGCCGCCGCCCGTCTTCGCCTACGTGCACGGCGGCGTCGAGGACAACCTGTCACGCGCCGACAACCGCGCGGCCTTTGCGGAATACCGCTTCGTGCCGCGCGTGCTCGTGGATGTCAGCCGGCGCACGGCCGAGACGCGCCTCTTCGACCGCACCCATGCCGCGCCCTTCGGCATCGCCCCGATCGGCATGAGCGCGCTTTACGCCTATCGCGGCGACATCGTGCTCGCGCGCGCCGCACGCGAGGCGAACATCCCCATGACGCTTTCCGGCTCCTCGCTCATCCGCATGGAAGACGTGCACGCGGAAGCGCCCGACACGTGGTTCCAGGCGTACCTGCCCGGCACGTGGGAGCAGATCGCCGCGCTCATCGAGCGCGTCCGGCGCACGGGCTTCCACACGCTCGTGGTGACCGTCGACTGCGCGGTCGGCGCGAACCGCGAGAACAACGTACGCGCGGGATTCTCGGCGCCGCTCAAGCCCAGCCTGCGCCTCGCTTGGGATGGCATCACGCACCCACGCTGGCTCTTCGGCTCTTTCCTGAAGACGATCGCCACGCACGGCATGCCGCACTTCGAGAACAACTTCGCCACGCGCGGCGCCCCGATCCTCTCGGCGAACGTACTGCGCGATTTCTCCGACCGCGCGAACATCGACTGGTCGCACCTGCGGCGCATCCGCGCGGAGTGGAAGGGCAGGCTCATCATCAAGGGCCTGCTCGCGCGCGAGGACGCCGTGATCGCGCGGGACCTCGGCATGGACGGCGTCATCGTCTCGAACCATGGCGGCCGCCAGCTCGACGGCACGGTCGCGCCGCTGCGCGTGCTCCCGGAAATCGTGGAGGCGTGCCGCGACATCCCCGTCATGATGGACAGCGGCATCCGCCGCGGCACCGACGTGGTGAAGGCGCTCGCGCTCGGCGCGAGCTTCGTCTTCCTCGGGCGGCCCTTCGGCTACGCGGCCTCGGTCGGCGGCGATGCGGGCGTGCAGCATGCGATCTCCATCCTGAAGACGGAGATCCTCCGCGACCTCGCGATGCTGGGCGTGAACTCCGTCTCCGAGCTGGGCCCGCACCATCTGCGCCGCGTAGGACCGGACTGACGCCCGGGCAGCGGCTCGTCGGACGCGCGTTGCCGGCGCGCTCCGATAAACCCGTCGTTGCCGTGACGACAAGAATGGCGCAATCCTTCCGCGACGGGGCGGCGCCATGCATCGGACGTGGGTGCTTTTGCGCGAGATCGCGCTGGCGGCCGCAATGACGATTGCGTGCGTCGCCGTGCACGCGGCGGGATATGAGGATCCGGCGGCGCAGTACCGCCGCCTGCAGCAGTCGAGCGACGACGGGCTCGTGCGCCCCGACGGCCTGGTGAACGCGCTCGCGCAGCGCGAGCGCATGATGGCCGCGCGGCGCAAGGCCGCGGGCATCGCCTCGGGCAACTGGACGGCGCTCGGGCCCGGCAACATCGGCGGGCGCATCCGCTCGCTCCTCACCCATCCGACGGATCCCGGCTGGCTGCTCGCGGGCAGCGTGACCGGCGGGCTGTGGAAATCGACCGATGCAGGCGCCTCGTGGCACGTGGTGGCCGACCTCATGCCGAGCATCGTGATCGAGTCGCTCGCGCGCGATCCGCACAACCCGCAGCGCCTCTATGCCGGCACGGGCGAGGGCCCGGTGCAGTTCCAGGGGCTCGGCATGTTCGTCTCCGACGACGGCGGCGACACGTGGCGGCAGATGCCCGGCACCAACCCGCACGATCCCGGCAAGTCCGATTTCTTCTACGTCGAGCGCATCGACGTGCATGCGAACGACGGCAACATCGTGGTCGTCGCGACCTCCGCGGCCTCGGGCGGCGGCGGCGTGTGGCGCTCGCTCGATGCACTGAGCCCGAGCCCCACGTGGCAGAAGATCTCCAACGCGCCGGCCATGGTCGTGAAGTTCGACCCGTTCGTGCCGGATCGCGTGCTGGTGGGCGAGCAGCTCTCCAGCGCAATGGACATCGTCACGAACGTGAGGACCGCGGGCACGGCACCCGGCTTCACCTACGCGCGCACGCCGCTCAATCCCGGCGGGTTGTTCGGGCGCGTCGAGCTCGCCGTCTCGCGGGCCGTGCCGGGGCTCGTCCTCGCGTCGCTCGACCAGGGCGGAGGCGTTGTCTACGTATCCACCGACCATGGCGCGACGTGGGCCTTCAACTGCGCGCCCGGCCACCTGGACCAGGGCTTCTATGCCAACGCGGCGTGGGCGGACCCCGTCGATCCGCGGCGCGCCATCGTGGGCGGCAACAGCCTCTACCGCCTCGACGGCCCCGCCAACTGGTGGACGACCAACACGCCGCTCGCGATCACGCAGATCAGCGCGTTCACCGCGGGCTCCGCGCACCCGGACCAGCACGCGATCGTGGAATCGCTCGGCTACGACGCCACGACCAACCGCGCGGTGTATTTCACCAACGACGGCGGCGTCTACCGGCGCGACGACATCACGTCCTCCGCGGGCGGGTTCTTCAACCTGGGATGGACCGCGCTCAACCATGGGCTGGAGGTCACGCAGTTCTACTTCGGCACCGGGCGCACCTTCCCGGACGCTTCGACGCGCATCGCCGGCGGCACACAGGACAACGGCAGCCTGCTCGCCCCCGCGTCGGGCACGGCGTGGGCCGCGATCGGCGGCGGCGACGGCGGCTGGACCGCGATCGACCCGGTCGAGCCCGACACGATCTACGTGGAGAGCCAGTTCGGTGCGCTCATCCGGCGGCGAGTCGGGGAATTCAACCCGAACATCTGCGCCGGCACCCACGGCATCACGGAAGCGAGCTCGGCCATCTGCCACGGCACGAACAGCACCAACTTCATCAGCCCGTTCATGCTGGACCCGAACAACCGCGACACGATGCTCTTCGGCGCATTGTCGCTCTGGCGCACCACCAACGTCCGGCTGGCCGAGCCGCCCGACTGGTTCGTGATCAAGCCGTCGGTGTCCTCCTTCATCAGCGCGATCGCCGTGGCGAACGGCAACTCCGACGTGATCTGGGTCGGGCACAACGACGGCGACCTTTATTGCACCCTCGATGGCACGGCCACTTTCCCGGCGTGGACGCGCGTGCCGCTGCCCGCGGCGCGCATGGTGACCGGCATCACGATCGATCCCGCGAACGTGAATCGCATCTTCGTCACGTTCGGGGGCTTCAACGGCTCCAACGTGTGGGAGCTGACCGACCCGGTCCAGGCCTGCAAGGCAGCGCCGCGGGCGATCGACCGCCATGCGAACCTGCCGCTCGCGCCGGTGTACAGCGTCGTGCGCCACCCGCTCAACCCGCAGCTCCTGTATGCGGGCACCGAGGTGGGCATCTTCGCCTCGGCCAACGGCGGCGTGTCGTGGAGCCCGACCAACGACGGCGCGAGCAACGTGTCCACGCGGCAGCTTTTCTGGATGAACGACGCGAGCCTCGTCGCGGCGACCTTCGGGCGCGGCATGTTCGCCGCCACGATCTCGCCCGGCTCGCTGCAGCTCTCGCAGGTCGCAGCCTCGGTGGGCGAGAACGCGGGGTCGGTCGCGCTCACCGTGACGCGCACCGGCGGCAATGCAGGGGCGGTCGGCGTTTCGTACGGGACATCGGACGGCACCGGCCGCGCGGGCGTCAACTACACGGCCACGCAGGGCACGCTCGCCTGGGCCGACGGCGACGCGGGCGACAGGACCGTCACCGTGCCGATCCTGAACGACGGCGTGGCCGGCGGCAACCGGACCTTCGCGGTCACGCTCTCGAACGCGACCAATGGGTCGGCGCTGGGTGCCGCGGCCGCCGCCACGGTGACCATCGTCGAGGCGACCACGGTGCCCGGCGCGCCGGCGATCGGCACCGCGGCGGCTGGCGACGCGAGCATCGTCGTGACATTCTCCGCGCCCGCGAGCGACGGCGGCTCGCCTGTCACCGGATACGTTGCGACCTGCACCGCATCCGGCGCGTCCAGCCGCAGCGCGAACGGTACGGCGTCTCCGATCACGGTCGCGGGCATCGCGGCGGGCTTCACGTACACCTGCGTCGTGGCCGCCACCAATGCGGTGGGCACGGGCCCCGCATCCGCGCCCACCAATGGCGTGCTGCTGAAGCTCGCGCAATCGATCGCGTTCACGTCCACGCCGCCCGCTGCGGCGACCGTGGGCGACACGTACGACGTGAAGGCTACGGCGAGCTCGGGGCTCGCGGTGGCTTTCTCGATCGACGCCGCCTCGTCGGCGGTATGCACGATCGCGGCGGCGACCGTGTCCTTCACCGCGCCCGGCACGTGCACGATCGACGCGAACCAGGCCGGCGACGCCACGCACCTTGCCGCACCCACCTTCTCGCAGTCGATCGGCGTGGCCGCGCCCGCGCCGCCGCCGGATCCGCCGCGGCTGGCCAACATCTCGACGCGCATGCAGGTCCTCACCGGCGACGACGTGATGATCGGCGGTTTCATCGTGGGCGGCGCCTCACCGAAGACGGTGGTCATCGCGGCGCTCGGACCGTCGCTCGCCGCGGCCGGCATCGGCGACCCGCTCGCCAATCCGACGCTCACCCTGGTGCGCTCGTCCGACCAGCAGGTGATCGCGACGAACGACGACTGGGGCACGGCCGCGAACGCCGCGCAGATCCAGGCGGTGGGGCTCGCGCCCGCGAACGCGCTCGAGTCCGCGATCATGGTCACGCTGGCCCCCGGCGCGTACACGGCGATCGTGCAGGGCGCCGGCGGCGGCACCGGCGTAGGCATCGTCGCGGTCTACGAGGTCGATCATCCCGAGGTGCCGCTCATCAACATATCCACGCGCGGCGAGGTGCTCACCGGCAACGACGTCATGATCGGCGGCTTCATCGTGCAGGGCAGCGGGCCGCAGACCGTGGTGGTCACCGCGATCGGCCCGTCGCTCGTGGGGGTCGGCATCCCGAACGCGCTCGCGAACCCGACACTGACTCTGGTGCGCTCGTCCGACCATGCCATCATCGCCGCGAACGACGACTGGGAGGCCGCGCCCAATGCTTCGCAGATCCGCGCGGTCGGGCTCGCGCCCGCGAATGCGGCGGAGTCGGCGATCATGGTGACGCTGCAGCCGGGCGCGTACACCGCCATCGTGTCGGGGGCGGGCGGGACGACGGGCGTGGGCATCGTCGCGGTCTACGCAGTGCAGTAACATCCCACCCAGCCCGGATGGTGAAACTGGTAGACACAGGGGACTTGCAACGATGAGCGCCCGCGCGGAAACGCGCGGAGCGGATCCCGTCAAATTCGGCGAATGCCCTGCGCGCGAGGTGCGTGCGAGCGAACGCCGAGCCAAGCCCGCTTCGCGAGAAGAGGGAAGGTGTAGAGAGCAGACGGCGGGCGCCTAAAGCCGCGAGGCCATGGCGAAGGCGTGCTCCAGCCCACGAACTCGGTTCGAGGCGGCGAAAGCCGAAGTGGGACGAAAATTCCCAGGCCGCAAGGCCGTGCCGGTTCGAGTCCGGCTCCGGGCACCACCCTCCGATCAATCGTTCGCGTCCCTGGCCCGAAAGGGCGTAGCCTTGTCGGATACACAGGGAGAAAATGAATGACCAACGCTTGCCCCAAATGCGAAGCGGGCCCGTCGGACGCCGGCGGCCACGATGACCTCTTCACCGAGTCGTTCCACGGCGGCGACCTCATGCTGAAGTGCCGCACGTGCGGCTCATTCTGGCTGCGGAAGGCCACCCCCGATGCGCGCTTCGTCTGGACCCGCAGCGCCTCCAGCCAGGGCGCGCTGACCCCGTAACGCCCATTTCCCGCAGGGCAGAAAATCGGGTCCGTCCCCATTTTCCGCATCGAGGAACGACTTTCCTCTGCGCAGAAAATCGGGACGGACCCGATTTTCTGCATGAAGGAACGGTGTTCCTCAGTAGAGGCCGGTGAGGTAGTAGAAGGCGATCACCACGAAGACCGC
>DATMJE010000348.1:0-16566 GCA_035553995.1 Usitatibacter sp.
CGACCCAGGCGCTCTTGAAGTTGCCGCGGCAACTTCAAGAGCGCCTGGGTCGCCGAGGGCGGCTACGAGCCCGTCGCCGAAGTGCTCTTCAACGAGCTGAAGGTCGACGGCTACTTCCTCGAGTACGACGATGCGCGCTCGGGCGGCTTCGGGCCGCTGCGTTTCGTGCCGAAGGGAAAGACGGTCGTGCTGGGCCTCGTCACCACCAAGGTTGGCGACCTCGAGTCCAAGGACCTGATCAAGCATCGCATCGACGAGGCCACGCGCTACGTGCCGCTGGAGCAGCTTTGCCTGTCGCCGCAATGCGGGTTTTCCAGCACGGTGCACGGCAACGAGATCGCGCAGGAATCGCAGGCGCGCAAGCTCGGACTCATCGTCGAGACGGCCTCCGAGGTCTGGGGCGACGCGTGAGGCTGTAAAATCGGTTGGATCGCAGGAAATCCCCCCAGCCGATGCGTTACGACGAACAGTCCATCAAGGTCCTGAAGGGCCTGGAGCCGGTGCGTGCTCGCCCCGGCATGTACACCCGCACCGATAGCCCCCTGCACATCATCCAGGAGGTCATCGACAACGCCGCGGACGAAGCGCTCGCGGGCGCGGCGAAGAACCTCGTGGTGACCATGCACGCGGATGGCTCGGTGAGCGTCGAGGACGACGGCCGCGGCATCCCCGTGGGTCCGCACCCGGTCGAGAAGGCGCCCACTGTGGAGGTCGTCTACACGCGCCTGCACGCGGGCGGCAAGTTCGACAAGAAAGGCGGCGGCGCGTACGCATTCTCCGGCGGCCTGCACGGCGTCGGTGTTTCCGTGACCAACGCCCTCTCGAAGCGCCTCGAGGTGCGCGTGAAGCGCGACGGCGCCGAGTGGGAGATCGCCTTCGAAGGCGGCGAGGTCGCGCAGAAGCTGAAGAAGGTCGGCAAGGCGGGGCCGCGGGAAACGGGCACCGTGGTGCGCGCGTGGCCCGACCCTAAATATTTCGACAGCCCGAAGATCGGCAAGCGCGAGCTGGAGCTGCTGCTGCGCGCCAAGGCGGTGCTGCTTCCGGGTCTGCGCGTCGTGCTGCGCGACGAGGCCTCGAAGGACGAGCGCGAGTGGAAGTACGAAGGGGGGCTGTCCGCATACATGCGCGAGCGCATCGACGGCGTCGACGGCTACGTGAGCCCCATCTTCGCGGGCGAATCCTATTGCGGCGCCGAGGATGGCACTTATGCGCAAGGCGAAGGCGCCTCGTGGGCGATCGCGTGGTCCGAAGCGGGCGGCGAAGGCGAGTCCTTCGTGAACCTCATCCCCACCACGCTCGGCGGCACGCACGAGGCGGGCTTGCGCAACGCGGTCTACGAATCGATCAAGGAGTTCTGCGAGCACCACGAGCTGCTCACGCGCGGCGTCTCGCTGCAGTCGGAAGACGCGTGGAAGCCGCTGCGCTTCGTGCTCTCGGCGCGCATCCTCGATCCGCAGTTCCAGGGACAGACGAAGGAGCGCCTCTCCTCGCGCGAGGCGCTGAAGCTCGTCTCCTCCCGGGTGAAGGATCCGCTCGATGCCTGGCTCAACCAGAACGTCGAGGAAGGCAAGAAGATCGCGCAGCTCGCCATCAGCGCCGCGACCGCGCGCCAGCGCGCCGGCAAGGCGGTGGAGAAGCGCAAGAGCTCGGGTGTGGCGGTGCTGCCCGGCAAGCTCACCGATTGCGAGTCCCAGGACACCGATCGCAACGAGGTCTTCCTGGTGGAAGGCGACTCCGCGGGCGGCTCGGCCAAGCAGGGCCGCGATCGCACCTACCAGGCGATCCTGCCGTTGAAGGGAAAGGTGCTCAACACGTTCGAGGTCGCGGCCCAGGAGCTCTACGCCAATACCGAGGTGCACGACATCGCCGTGGCGCTCGGCATCGACCCGCACGCGCGCGAGGCGCCGTCGAGCGTGCTGGACAACCTGCGCTACGGCAAGGTAATCATCATGGCGGATGCGGACGTCGACGGCGCGCACATCCAGACGCTGCTGCTCACGCTTTTCTATCGCCACTTCCCGAAGCTCATCGAGGAGCGGCATCTGTACATCGCGCAGGCGCCGCTCTTCAGTATCCGGGTCGCACCCCATGGAAAGACCAAGGCCGAGCGGCGGCTCTATGCGCTGGACGAGGCCGAGCGCGACCAGATCGTGGCGAAACTGCGCGACGAAGGCGTTCGCGATTCGTCGATCCAGATCGGGCGATTCAAGGGCCTGGGCGAGATGAATCCCGACCAGTTGCGCGAGACGACCATGAACCCGGACACACGCCGCCTCATCGAGATGCGGCTGGACTCCGCGGAATACGAAGCGGCGCCGCCGGTGTTCAAGCTTCTCATGGGCAAGACCGAGGCGGCGGGACGGCGCGCGTGGATGGAGAAGGAAGGCCACATCATCGAAGCCGACGTATGAGCACTGCGACGAAGAGCAAGAAGCCGAAGGCCGCAGACCTTTCCGGCGACCTTTTCTCGCAGCCGCCCGCCCCTCCGCCGGTGCAAGGCGGCGAGCCGCCGCAACGCGCGCCGGAAGGGCCGTCGCTCTCGGAATTCGCATCGCGCGCGTACCTCGCGTATGCCATGAGCGTCGTGAAGGGCCGCGCCCTGCCCTCGGTCGAGGACGGGCAGAAGCCGGTGCAGCGCCGCATCCTTTACACCATGCGCGAGATGGGCAATCGCTTCGACGCGCCGCACAAGAAGAGCGCGCGCGTCGTGGGCGACGTCATCGGCAAGTACCATCCGCACGGCGACGTGGCGGTCTACGACGCCGCGGTGCGCATGGCGCAGGATTTCACGCTGCGCTATCCGCTGATCGACGGCCAGGGCAACTTCGGCTCGCGCGACGGCGACAGCCCCGCGGCCTACCGCTACACCGAGGTGCGCCTCACCGCGTTCGCGGAGCACGTGCTGCTCTCGGAGCTCGACCGGGGCACGGTCGACTTCATCGACAACTACAACGGCGAGTTCCAGGAGCCGAAGCTCCTTCCCGCGCGCCTGCCGGTGATGTTGCTCAACGGCGCATCGGGCATTGCCGTCGGCATGGCGACCGAGATCCCGCCACACAACCTGAAGGAGGTCGCCGAGGCTTGCGCACAGACGCTCGAGAACGAGCGCGATGCGAAGCCCGTGATCCGCCAGATCAAGGGCCCCGACTTTCCCGGCGGCGGCCAGATCATCTCATCGCGCGAGGAGATCAAGCGCGCCTACGAGACCGGCCGCGGCAGTATCCGCGTGCGCGCGCGCTGGACGGTCGAGAAGCTCGCGCGCGGACAATACCGCGTGGCCGTCACGCAGCTGCCTCCGAACACGTCGGCCGCGCGGGTGCTCGCGGAGATCGACGAGCTGGTCAACCCGAAGCCCAAGGCCGGCAAGAAATCGCTCACGCCCGACCAGGCGAGCCTCAAGACCGCGACGCTCGCGCTGCTCGAGACTGCGCGCGACGACTCCGACGGCGAGCATCCGGTGCGCATCGTGCTCGACCCGCGCACGAGCAAAGTCGAATGCGACGAGCTGATGGCCTTCCTCCTCGCGCACACGTCGATGGAAGGCAACGTCGCCATGAACCTCGTGGCGATCGGCACCGACGGGCGCCCGCGGCAGATGGGGCTCGCCGAGGTGATCGGTCAATGGGCCGCGTTCCGCCTCGTCGTGCTGGAGCGGCGCCTGAGGCACCGCGCCGACGAAGTGGCGGATCGCGTGCACATCCTGGAAGGCCGCATGATCGCCTTCCTCAACATCGACAAGGTCATCAAGGTCATCCGCAACGCCGACGAGCCCAAGCCCGAGCTCATCGCGGCGTTCAAGCTCTCCGAGCGCCAGGCCGAGGACATCCTCGAGATCCGCCTGCGCCAGCTCGCCCGGCTCGAGGGCATCAGGATCGAGCGCGAGCTCGACGAGCTGAAGAAGGAAGCCGCGTCGTTGAAGCGCCTGCTCGGCTCGCCGGCGGAGCGCCGCAAGCTTGCCGCGAAGGAAGTGCGCGAGGACGCCGAGCGCTTCGGCGACAAGCGCCGCACGTTCATCGAGGAGGCCGAACGTATCACGGTGTCCGACGTGCAGACGGTGCTCGACGAGCCGGTGACCGTGATCCTGTCGCGCAACGGCTTCCTGCGCTCGCGGTCGGGACACGGCATCGACCGCAGCGTGCTGTCGTGGAAGGAAGGCGACGGCCCGCTCGCGATCGTCGAGACGCGCACCGTTACGCCTGTAGTCGTCTTCGGCGCGAATGGCCGCGTGTTCAACCTGCGCCCCACCGACCTGCCCGGCGGCAAGGGTGACGGCGTGCCGGTCGCGTCGCTCGTGGAAACGCAGGGCACCGCGATCGTCGGCATGCTCTCCGCCGCGCCCGAGACGCCGGTGCTGCTCGGCACCTCCGGGGGCAACGTGCTGCACGCGAAGATCGAAGCGTTCATCACGCGGCAGCGCGCCGGCAAGCAGTTCGTCGGCGTGGGCGAAGGCGAGTCGCTGCTCGCGCCTGCGCAGATTCCCGCGCCGGCGAAGGAAGTCGCGGCACTCTCCCGCGATGGCCGGCTCCTCGTCTTCCCGCTCGAGGAAGTGCCGGAGCTGCCCAATGGCGGCAAGGGCGTGATGGCGCTGCGCGTGCACGAGGGCGAAGCGATGGTCGGCATCCAGCCCCTCGGCGACGAGATCCGCGCCGTGGTGATCGGCCGCGGCGACAAGCGCAACGTGGTGACGATCAAGCGCAATGACATCGATCACTATCGCGGCAGCCGTGCCCGCACCGGGCGCGTGCTGCCCGGTACCGTGAAGCGCGCCGAGGGTTTCGAATAATCCCGCGGCGGTCCGGTGGGGCCGTCGCGTCAACCAGGCGAGCCGGCCGCGCGCAGGCCCGCATGCTCTCGCAGCAGGCCGCGGCCGTGCACGCCTCGTGCGCGCTTTGCCCAAAGACCGCGACGCGCAACGCCGCCGGCACGAACGTTTCATCTGAAAGAGCTTCGTTTCCTTCGATGAAACCGTCGATATAAGTCTCGGGCTCGCGCCGCCCCGTGGGCGAGAAGGCGAGGCTCTTCGCAATATTAAGTATCGCGCGCGAAGAAAAGGTCCTCGCACTGTTCCGGACTTAGCCGCGAATGCGTGCATCGCGGCGTGGGGCGTTTCACCCACTCCCGGCGGCGTACCAGACACACATCAAGTGCGCAAGATTTCTGCGGCCATATGCCGCACCGCGGACGCACTTCCGCGACATCCGACCGCACCTGTCGCAGCGACCGACCGCTAGATTGGGTCACGGTCGTGGATCCGGATCCGCTCCCGCCGCTTCATAACATCAAACCCGTCAAGGGAGACAAGAAAATGACTCACCACGCAAGCAAGAGCTTCATCCCCCGTCCGCTCGTCCTGGCAACGATGGCAGCCCTGCTCAGCATGGCGGCCGTCCCCGGCTACGCCGGTTTCAACGTTCCGACCGACGCGCCGCCCAGCCCGCTCTTCGGCGCGCTGCCGTTCACGCAGCAGATGCTGTTGTTCGAGGAATTCGGTGTGCAGCCCCTGCCCACCAACGCGCCCGCTCACTCGCTGCCGGATCCCTCCGGTTGCGCCGGCCCCGCCAACCCCGCCGCCTACACCACCGCGCTCGACACGTTCCTCACGCAGCCCATCTTCCCGCCGCCGCAAGAGCAGG
The DNA here is from genome assembly GCA_035553995.1 of Usitatibacter sp. Taxonomy (GTDB): domain Bacteria; phylum Pseudomonadota; class Gammaproteobacteria; order Burkholderiales; family Usitatibacteraceae; genus Usitatibacter. The sequence continues at coordinate 5,634 of DATMJE010000348.1, forward strand.
CGAACACCTCGCTGCCGAACGCGTTCGCCGCCACGGTGAGCAACTGCCTCGGCCGCACCGTGACCGGTGTGGTGGAAGGCCGTCCGCCGGGAGCCAACTTCGCACACCAACGCTGGGCCGAGTTCACGCCGAGCGTCTACTTCCAGACGATGCTCGCAGGTGCGCGCCCCAACGGCGGCATCCGCGACAGCCTGCAGCGCCACCAATACAGCCTGGGTGAGTTCGGGCCCGGCGGCCTGTACCACAACACCGCGGGCGCGCCCGGCTTCGACGGCACGACCAAGGGCATCACCATCAGGTTCCACCCGAACATGCCCGTGCAGGACCCGCTCAAGGTGTGGACGTTCGACGGCACGCTGCCGCCGAAGCTGCTGATGGCGCCGTACGGCACCACCCTCACGTTCCGCAACTACAACGCGTTGCCGATCGACGAAGGTGCGAACGGCGGCTTCGGTCGCCACACGATCACGACGCACGAGCATAACGGCCACAACGGGGCCGAGAGCGACGGCTTCGCCGGCGCGTACTTCTTCCCGGGCGAGTACTACGACTATCGCTGGGCGATGCTCCTCGCGGGCAACGACTCGGTGCCGATCGGCTCGACCGATCCGATCCTCGCCGAGAAGAACCTCAAGTCCGGCACGCCGGACGGCAACGGCGGCATCCGCAAGGTGCGCGGCGACTGGCACGAGACCATGAGCACGCACTGGTTCCACGACCACATGGTCGACTTCACGGCGCAGAACGTCTACAAGGGCAACGCCGTGATGATGAACTACTACTCGGCCATCGATCGCGGCCGCGAGCCCGCTTCGCCCGCCGAAGCGCAGGGCAGCGCCAACACCCCGGGCTACGGCTGCAACTACGCCGACGCGACGGACGTGAACCCGAACAACGTGAACCTGTGCTTCCCGAGCGGCAACGCGCTCGACTGGGGTAACCGCGACTACGACGTGAACCTCGTCGTGGCCGACAAGGCGTTCGACCAGAGCGGCCAGTTGTTCTTCAACATCTTCAACCTCGACGGCTTCCTGGGTGACGTGGCCACCGTCAACTTCGGCTACAAGCCGTACATGGACGTGCGCGCCCGCAAGTATCGTTTCCGGATCCTGAACGGCTCCGTGTCGCGCTACTGGAAGATCGCGCTGGTTGATTCCGCCGGCCACCAAGTGCCCTTCCACATGATCGCGAACGACGGCAACATCCTCGAGCACGCGGTTCCGTTCCCCAACGCGCAGTCGGCCGAGGGCCTGCCCGAGCAAGGCATCGCGGAGCGTTACGACATCATCGTGGACTTCAGCAAGTTCCAGGATGGCGACAAGCTGTACTTCGTGAACCTGCTCGAGCACCAGGACGGCAAGACGCCCAACCAGGCGATCCCGCTCGACATGGTGCTGAGCGGCAAGTACTCCGCAGGCGGCTGTCCGCAGAGCTGCGATCCGGTGGTGGGCAAGTTCATGGAGCTGCGCGTGCATGCGTACGCCGGCCAGGACTTCTCGATGAAGCCGGGCGACTATGTCGAGGGCAAGAAGTCGATGATCCCGCTGCCCGGATTCACCCCGCAGGAGCTCGCGACGGCGAAGGAGCGCACGTTCGAGTTCGGACGCGGCGGCGACGTCCAGCCCTGGGTCATCAAGACTGACGGCGGCCCGGGATACAACGCAACCAGCGTCGAAGGCCTCTTCGACCGCGTGAGCGCTGCGCCCACCAAGGGCAGCGTCGAGATCTGGCACCTGAAGAACGGTGGCCAGGGTTGGAGCCATCCGATCCACGTCCACTTCGAGGAAGGCCAGATCCTCGCCCGCGGCGGCAAGGCTCCGCCCATCTGGGAAAAAGGCGCTCGCAAGGACATGTACCGCATCGGACCGCTGCTTGACAGCACCGACAGCGTCGACTTTGCGATTCGCGTCCGCGAGTTCCTGGGCACGTATGTCGAGCACTGCCACAACACGCAGCACGAGGACCACGCGATGCTGCTGCGTTGGGACAGCCAGAACCCCGGCCAGACGGTGGCGATCCAGACCCCGTTCCCGACCTGGGACGGCGTGATCTACACCAACAGCAACACGACGGATATCCCGACGTTCAAGACCGGCAAGGCGACCAGCTTCCTCACGAGCATCCCGGCGCCCGTCGCGAACAACGATGCATCCATCGCGGTCTCCGGCAAGGCGACGAAGATCGACGTCACGACCAACGACGTGTGCATCGGCGACTGCGACAACAAGTCGGTTGCGATCTTCCAGGCTCCGAAGAAGGGCACGGCGGCCAGCAACGGCGACGGCACGGTCACCTACACGTCGGCCGCGAACTTCACTGGCGTGGATACCTTCACGTACACGGTGAAGGACACGGCGACGGGCAAGGTGGCGTCCAACGCCGCGACGGTCTCGGTATCGGTGAAGCCGGTCCCGGCCGTCCCGGTCTCCAAGGCCGACGCAGTGGCCGGCGTGACCGAAACCGTCTTCGGTATCGACCTCGTCGCGAACGACACCAACTGCTCGCTCACGATCCCGTGCTCGATCACGGTGGTGACGCAACCCGCGAACGGAACCCTCGTGCCGAACGTGCCGAACCCCGGCCAGGCGACCTACCTGGGCGCGCCCGGCTTCATCGGCCCGGACAGCTTCACGTACACGGCGACCAACGGCGGCGGCACCTCGCTGCCGGCGAACGTCAGCGTGAACGTGGTCTCGGCCGCGGTGCGTGACGTGGTCACCATCGCGAAGGCATCGCTGTCGAGCGGCTTCCTGTCGGTCAGCGGGAGTGTCACTCCCATCAACGGTGTGTTCTCGCCGTCGGTGTCGATCTACATGAACGACATCAACGCCTCCTGGACCTCCTGCATGGGCACGCCGGTGGGTACCGCAGTAGTTGGCAAGCAGGGCAACTGGGTGTTCCAGGCGTCGGGCCAGCCGGCCTCCGCCGAGGTGTGCGTGTCGTCGAACTACTTCGGCGTGGACTACGTCTCGCTGCCGTGAGAGTAAGCGCAAGCCGAAGCATGTAGGTGCAACAGGGAAGTGAAGGCCCGGCCGGACGAAAGTCCGGCCGGGCTTTCGAACCCCGCGACAACTCCGACCCGACAAGGAGAACCGTCAAATGAAGACGCTGCAACCGATGGCACGCGCCAGTTTCGTCGCTTTCGCGTGCGCACTGCTGATATTCCTCGCCCCACGCGTGAGTGCCGCACCCAAGGGCTCGCCCTGGAACGAGAACTACTTTCCCAACGTGACCCTGGTGAGCCAGGACGGCAAGGAAATGCGTTTCTACGACGACATGATCAAGGGGAAGATCGTGTTGATCAATTTCATGTTCGCGACGTGCCACGACGCGTGCCCCCTCGAGACCGCGAAGCTGCGGCAGGTGCAGGAGCAGCTCGGCGACCGCGTGGGCAAGGAAGTGTTCATGTACTCGATCACCATCACGCCCGAGCACGACACGCCCGAGGTGCTGAAGGAATACATGGAGCAGTTCAAGGTCGCTCCCGGCTGGCAGTTCATGACCGGGAAGATCGAGGACATCAACCTCATCCGCAAGAAGCTCGGCCTCTACGAGGAGGGCGAGGTGAACAGCGACCACACGCAGAGCCTCATGATCGGCAACGAGAGCTCGGGCACGTGGATGAAGCGCTCGTCGTTCGACAACCCCAGGGTGCTCTCGCAGGTGATGCTCGACCGGCTCATGGGCGGCAAGGTCCGGATCGGTGGCGTCAGCTACGCGGAGGCGCCCACGCAGATCAATGTCGACCCGGGCGAGGACCTCTTCCGCCGCCGCTGCCAGGAGTGCCACACGGTGGGACGGGGCGAAGCGATCGGGCCCGACCTCGCGGGTGTGACGACGCGGCGCGGCCGTACCTGGCTGTAACGCTACATCCAGGCGCCCAACAAGCTGCTCGAGCAGGGCGATGCCATCGCGGTCGCGCTGAACGAGAAGTACAGGAAGCTGCCCATGCCCAACCTGAGCTTGACCGGGGACGAGGTCGACCAGGTGGTCGGCTACCTCGAGAACGAGAACCAGCGGCTGGTGGGGAAAAAAACGAACGACGCCAAAAACGAAACGAACCAACACCAATACCACATGCACGCGCACTAAGCGTCGTCTGGCGCGCGGCTTACGCATCGGCCGCGCGGGCAACCGGGCGCTGCACGCATCCCCTGCGTGCAGCGCCCCGGCTGCTCCGACCAACTTTAAGGTCCAGATCTCTCGTTAGCCCGGGCTCGCCTGGCCAGGCCGCCTGGACACATCCTCGATTTGCCGCAAGAAGTCGCTGCCCGCCATGCGCGTTTGCGACCGGTCTTGCGTGCATCGCGACAAGCGTGATGCACATGACAAGAATTCTCATTCTATTTGCGATGCGATTGATCGCGGGCATGCCGCAGGTTGTTTTCGCGTGGGGCGTTTCACCCAGCCTCGCGCCGAATCAGACAAATATCAAATGCGCAATATTTTTGCGGCCATATGCCACACCTCGAACGGCTTTTTGCGACATCCGACCGCACTTGTCGCAGTTACCAATCGCTAGATTTATTTCACGGCGAATGCGACCCGAAGCCTTGAAGCGCCGGCGCCGTCATCACACATCAACCCCGTCGAGGGAGACAAGAATGAAACGCGCAACAAATCAACTCGCACCACGCCCGCTGTTCCTGGCAACGATGGCCGCGCTGCTCAGCATGGCCGCCGTTCCGGGGCAAGCCGGCTTTGATATTCCGACCGGCGGCGCCGGCGGCGTTCCGGGCACGTCCAGCCCGTTGTTCGGCGCCGCACCGTTCTCGCAGCAGATCCTGCTGTTCGAGGAATTCGGCACGCAGCCGCTGCCGGCCACGTTCAGTGCCGGCACGTCGATGCCCGATCCGCTCGGGTGCGCCGGCGCAGTGGATCTCACCACCTGGTCCGGCCAGGTCGACCAGTTCCTGGCCCAGCCCATCTTTCCCGCGCCGCAGGAGCAGGCCAATACCAGCGGCCCGAACCCGTGGCGTGCGACGATCAGCAGCTGCCTGGGCCGCACCATCACCGGCGTGATGGAAGGCCGTCCGCCTGGAGTGGACTTCGCGCACCAGCGCTGGGCCGAGTTCACGCCCTCGGTGTACTTCCAGACCGGCCTCGCGCCTTCGCGTCCGAACGGCGGCATCCGCGACAGCCTGCAGCGTCACCACTACGCGGTCGGTGAATTTGGTGTGGGCGGCCTGTACCACAACACCGTCGGCGCCCCGGGCTTCGACGGCACCACGAAGGGCATCTCGATCAAGTTCCACCCGAACATGCCCCTGCAGGACCAGACCCACCTGTGGACGTTCGACGGCACGCTGCCGCCGAAGCTGCTGATGGCGCCGTACGGCACGACCATCGCGTTCCGCAACTACAACCTGCTGCCGATCGACGAAGGCGCGAATGGCGGCTTCGGTGCGCATACCATCACGACGCACGAGCACAACGGCCACAACCCGGCCGAGAGCGACGGCTTCGCGGGCGCGTACTTCTACCCGGGCGAGTTCTACGACTACCACTGGCCGATGATCCTCGCCGGCCACGACAGCTTCCCGATCGGCTCGACCGATCCGGTGCTGGCCGAGAAGAACCTCAAGTCCGGCACGCCCGATGGCAACGGTGGCATCCGCAAGGTGCGCGGCAACTGGCACGAGACGATGTCCACGCACTGGTTCCACGACCACATGCTCGACGCGACCGCCCAGAACGTCTACAAGGGCAACGCGGCGATGATGAACTACTACTCCGCCATCGACCGCGGCCACGAGCCTGCGAGCGCTGCGGAAGCGGCGGGCAGCGCCACCACGCCGGGCTACGGCTGCAACTACGCCGATCCGACGGATGTGAATCCGAACAACGTGAACCTGTGCTTCCCGTCGGGCAACGCGCTCGACTGGGGCAACCGCGACTATGACCTGAACCTGGTCGTGGCCGACAAGGCGTTCGACGCGAACGGCCAGCTCTACTTCAACATCTTCCAGACGGACGGCTTCCTCGGCGACGTGCCGACGGTGAACTTCCTGTACAAGCCGTTCCTCGACGTGCGCGCGCGCAAGTATCGCTTCCGGATCCTGAACGGCTCCGTGTCGCGCTACTGGAAGATCGCCTTCGTCGATTCGACCGGCAACCAGGTTCCGTTCCACCTGATCGGCAACGACGGCAACATCCTCGAGCACGCGGTTGCGTTCCCGAACGTCGAATCGCCGGAAGGCCTGCCCGAGCAGGGCATCGCCGAGCGTTACGACATCGTCATGGACTTCAGCAAGTTCAAGGACGGCGACAAGATCTACGCCGTCAACCTGCTCGAGCACCAGGATGGCAAGACGCCCAACCAGGCGATCGCACTCAACACGGTGCTCTCCGGCGCGTATTCGGCCGGCGGTTGCCCCGCGACGTGCGACCCGGTGGTCGGCAAGTTCATGGAGATCCGCGTCCACTCGTACGCCGGCACGGACCTGTCGATGAACCCGGCCGACTATGTCGTCGGCAAGAAGAAGATGATCCCGCTGCCGGGATTCACCGCGCAGGAGCTCGCCACTGCCACCGAGCGCACGTTCGAATTCGACCGTGGCGGCGACGTGAAGCCGTGGACCATCAAGACCAACGGCGGCCAGGCGTTCAACGCCAGCACCACGCCGGGCGAAGGCGATCTCAAGATCTTCGATCGCATCTCGGCCGCACCCACCCGTGGCAACGTCGAGATCTGGCACCTGCGCAACGGTGGCCAGGGCTGGGCGCACCCGGTGCACATCCACTTCGAAGAAGGCCAGATCCTCGAGCGCGGCGGCAAGGCTCCGTTCTCGTGGGAAAAAGGCGCGCGGAAGGACATGTACCGGATCGGCCCGCTGTCGACCAGCACGGACAGCGTCGACCTCGCGATCCGCGTGCGTGAGTTCCTCGGCACGTACGTCGAGCACTGCCACAACACGCAGCACGAAGACAACGCGATGCTGCTGCGTTGGGACAGCCAGGCTCCGGGCCAGACGGTGGCGATCCATACCCCGTTCCCGACCTGGAATGGCGTGACCTACGTCAATAGCAACACGACGGATGTGCCGACCTACAAGACCGGTCTTGCCACGGACTTCATCGCGAAGCGCGTGGTGGCCCCGGTTGCGAAGGACGACCAGGCGTTCGTGGGCGTGAACGGCTCGGTGACGGTCAACGTGATCGACAACGACACTTGCATCGGCGCCTGCGACCCGCGCACGGTCAGCATCAAGACCGCGCCCGGCAAGGGCACCGCCACGGTGAATGCGAACGGCACGATCACGTACAAGCCGGGCGCGAAGTTCACGGGCAGCGACAGCCTGAAGTACACGGTGCGCGACACGACCAACGGCCTGGCGGACTCGAACTTCGGCACGCTGACGCTCGGCGTGCTGGCCGCGCCGCCCGCGGTGAAGGACACCGCAGTGGCCATCACGGAAGTCGTGACGGGCATCGACGTGACGGCGAACGACGGCAACTGCCCGGCGGGTGCGTGCAGCGTGACGATCACCACGCCGTCGGCGAACGGCGGCACGATCGTGCCGAACAAGCCCAATGTCGGCCAGGTGACCTACCTGTCGGCCCCGGGCTACGCGGGTCCGGACAGCTTCTCGTACACGGCGACGAATGCGGCGGGCACGTCCCTTCCCGCGACCGTCAGCGTGACCGTGCAGCCGTCCAGCACTCGTGACGTCGTGACGATCACCAAGGACTCGTACTCGGGTGGTCAGCTGCAGATGTGGGGCACCGTGAGCGCGCTCAACAACACGTTCGCGAAGACGGTGACGGTGTACGTGGCCGAGATCAACGCCTCGTGGACCGCTTGCATGGGCACGCCGGCGGGCACGGTGAACGTCGACAGCAAGGGCGGCTGGATGTTCAGCAAGAGCGGTCTGGTGGGCCCGATCGACGTGTGCGTGGCATCCAGCAACTACGGCGTCGACTACGTCGAGCTGACGGGTCCTTGATTTGCACAACGTCAGCAGTCGGTAGGCAATAGCCAGTAGGCAGTAGAAGTGCAAGCCCGGCCGGACCTCCGTCCGGCCGGGCCTTGACTCCGGACTTAAAAGGGAGAGACAAACAAGATGAAAGCGCACCAGAAAACGTTCGGCTGCATGGAAGGCATCGTTTTCCTCGTCGCAGTGGCCCTGCTCGCGTTCGGCGCGGGCAACGCCTCCAGCGCGCCCGCCGGCTCACCGTGGAACGCGCAGTACTTCGGCAACGCCACGCTCATCAACCAGGACGGCGAGAAGATGAGGTTCTACGACGACCTCATCAAGGGCAAGGCCTTCATGATCAATTTCATCTTCGCCTCGTGCGAGGATGCGTGCCCGCTCGAGACGGCGAAGCTGCGCCAGGTGCAGGAGCAGCTCGGCGACCTCGTGGGGCGCGACGTGCACATGTATTCCATCAGCATCACGCCGGAGCAGGACACGCCGGAAGTGCTGCGCGAATACATGAAGAAGTACAAGGTCGGACCGGGCTGGCAGTTCTTCACCGGCAACCTGGACGAGATCAACGCGATCCGCATGAAGCTGGGCCTCATGGAAGAGGGCGAGGCGACGAACGCGCACACGATGAACATGATGATCGGCAACGACGCGAAGGGCGTGTGGATCCGCAAGACGTCGTTCGACAACCCGAAGAAGCTCGCCGCCGTGGTCGCGGATCGCCTCCTGGGGCTCGACGTCGCGGGCGAAAGCTACGGCGCGAAATCGCACGTCTTCGCGCTGCATCCGGGCGAGGACCTGTATCGCCGCCGTTGCCAGGATTGCCACACCATCGGCCGTGGCGACGCCATCGGGCCGGACCTGGTTGGCGTGACCGAGAAGCGCGACGCCGCCTGGCTCAAGCGCTACGTGCAGGCGCCCAACGAGGTGCTCGCCGAGAAGGATCCGATCGCGATGTCGCTGCACGAGAAGTACAACAAGGTGCTGATGCCGAACCTGCGGCTGAGCGACCAGGACGTGGAGCAGATCCTCGGCTACGTCGGCCAGGAAAGCGACAAGGTGCGGGGCGTGAAGACGACGACGAAGGCTGCGTCGAACGTGGAAGACCACTCGCATCACATCCATCATCATTGATGCAAGCGGCGGTGCTGGCGGGGGATACGTGCAAATGAAGACGAATCGAATGGCGCGCGCGGCATGGCTCGCCCTCGCCTGCTCGCTGCTGGTGATCCTTGCCCCGCGGCAAGGCGGAACGACGAACGACGCGAAACAGCAAGACACACAACAGGCCTACTACATTCAAGCGCACTAAGCGTCGTCGGGCGCGCGGTCCACGGATCGGCCGCGCGGGGCAACCGGGCGTTGCAGGCAAGTCGCTTGCAGCGCCCCGGCGGCCTTTCATGAACAAGGGCGCCCTCGGGCGCCCCTGGTTCTTTCGGCGATCGGGGAAATCCCGTGACGGCTAGAGAGGTCTCGCAGGATAGCCCGCTTCGGTGAGCACCCGTGCGAGCGCTTCGGGGTTCAGGCGGCGCGAATCGGTCGTCATGGAAACCGTGCGCCGCGGCATGTCGATGCTCACGTCGCTCACGCCAGAGAGCCTGCCCAGGACGTCGCTCACCGCAGTGGCGTGCACCAGGCCCGTCATGCCCTCGACGACAAGGTTCACCACGCGGGCCTCGTCCGCCTGGGCCCACGCGGCGCCCGTCGAAAACGGTTTAGTGTTCATCCGGAAAAGATAAGCTCTGTACCCGACTACAGGATCAAGGGGGTCCGCGAGTTGGAGACACTCACCATCGGCCAGGTCGCCAAGAGCGCCGGCGTCCACACGGAAACGATTCGCTATTACCAGAGCCTGGGGCTGGTGGAAGAGCCGCCGCGGCGGCACGGCACGGTGCGGCGCTACCCGCCCACCGTTGTCTCGCAGCTCGTCTTCATCAAGCGCGCGCAGCAGCTCGGCTTCACGCTCGAGGAAGTGCGCAAGATCCTGCCCTTCCATGGCGAGACCAGCTGCGCGGCGACCCGGAAGCTCGCCGAGCACAAGCTCGAGGTGGTCCGCGGGCGCATCGCCGAGCTCAACCGCGTCCGCCGCTCGCTGCAGGGCCTCATCGCCCGCTGCAACAAGACGGGCCAGCCGGCGCAGTGCCCCATCATCCACAAGCTCTCCGAGGGCCTCGACCTCCGCTGACGAAAATCGGGTCCGTCCCGATTTCCCGGATAGCGGGCCAGCGTTCTGGCCCGCGGGAAATGGGGTCCGTCCCGATTTCCCGCCTGGAGGAACAGACGCAAAAAAGCCCGGTCGCCCGGGCTTTTCGTCACTGCAACTGCGAATTCGTCAGATCGCGCGGATCTTGCCGGCGGCCGGGCCCTTCTGGCCCTGCTGCACGTCGAACTCGACTTTTTGACCCTCTTTCAGGGACTTGTAGCCCTGCATCTGGATCTCCGTGTGGTGCGCGAACAGATCCTTGCCGCCGTCATCCGGCGTGATGAATCCGAAACCCTTCGCGTCGTTGAACCACTTAACGGTACCTGTAGCCATTGTGTCAATTTCCTCTATCGAATGTCCGGGATGAATACCCGACCCCGGCGGCGGGTCGCACGATCACGGAAGGGGAATTGACTGCCACTACAGGCCGCCTATTGAAAGGCGGATCGGGAGGGACTTCAACTTCTCTAGCAATGATCCAGCGCGTTCACTATAGCAGAAAAGGTCGGGGGGTGCAGAGGGGTCGATGACAGTGGTCACACGTCATGGTTGCGCCCTGCGCGACGTGCAACGCGTGGACGGTTTCGAGGGAGACAAAAATGCCCCATGCGATAATTTCCCCCGCAGCGCCCCGGTAGCTCAGTGGATAGAGCAGCCCCCTCCTAAGGGGCAGGTCGGACGTTCGATTCGTCTCTGGGGCGTCATTTCCGCATGCTCTTTTTGTTTTTTTGGAGTTTAGATGGTTTTCCACGGCAAATGGTACGACGAAGTGAACGTCGACGACAGCTTCGACAACAGCCTC
>DATMJE010000349.1:0-7303 GCA_035553995.1 Usitatibacter sp.
CCATCAACATGGAGCGCCTCAAGGGGTGCATCTCGAAGCCCTATGGGCTGTTCTTCGTGTGCGGGCCGACGGGCTCCGGAAAGACGACCACGCTGCACTCGGTGCTCGGCTACCTCAACACGCCCGAGACCAAGATCTGGACCGCGGAAGATCCGGTCGAGATCACGCAGAAGGGCCTGCGCCAGTGCCAGGTGAACCCGAAGGCGGGCTTCACCTTCGCGACCGCGATGAAGGCCTTCCTGCGAGCCGACCCGGACATCATCATGGTGGGCGAGATGCGCGACAAGGAGACCACCGCCATCGGCATCGAGGCGTCGCTCACCGGCCACCTCGTGTTCGCCACGCTGCACACCAATTCCGCGCCGGAATCGATCGTGCGCCTGCTCGACATGGGCATGGACCCGTTCAACTTCTCCGACGCGCTGCTGGGCGTGCTGGCGCAACGCCTCGCCAAGCGCCTGTGCAAGTGCAAGAAGCCGTACACGCCGGATGCGGCGGAGGCGAAGCACTTCGTCACCGAATACTGCACGGAGCTGCAGGCAACACCCGAGTTCAAGGCGGACCCCAACGCGGCCTACAAGCGCGTGTTAGACCGCCTGCAGAAAGACCATGGCCTCGGCAAGCCGGACTTCACGCTCTACAGGCCGGTCGGCTGCGATGCGTGCGGCGGCACCGGCTATCGCGGACGCGTCGGCCTGCACGAGCTGCTCGTGGGCACCGACGGCATCAAGAAGATGATCCAGGAACGCGCGCGGGTGTCCGACGTGCTCGCGCTCTCGCTCGCCGAGGGCATGTCGACCCTCAAGATGGACGGCATGGAAAAGGTGCTGCAGGGCGTGACCGACATGGCGCAGGTGCGCGCCGTCTGCATCAAATGACGATCGGGGAAGACACGGCCCGGGTGGTGTCGCGCCTCGCGGCGGAGGCCGGCCGCCCCGAGTCGCCCTTCCTCGACAAGTTCGAATACCTGAACACCTGCGGCGTGGCGCTCTCGCAGGAGCGCGACATCGGCCGCCTGCTGGAAACCATCCTCGTCGCCGCGAAGAAGCTCACGCATGCGGACGGCGGCACGCTTTACCGCCTCGTGGACGACAAGCTGCAGTTCGAGATCGTGCGCACCGACAGCCTCCATATCGCCATGGGCGGCACGTCGGGGAACCCCGTGCCGTTCTACCCGATCCCGCTGCATCGCGAGGATGGCGAGCCCAACTACTCCATGGTCGCCGCCCACGCGGCCCTGACGCACCGCACCGTGAACATCGCGGATGCGTACACCGCCGAAGGCTTCGACTTTTCCGGCACGCGCAGCTTCGACAAGCGCACCGGCTACCGCTCGACCTCGTTCCTCACGGTGCCGATGAAGAACCACGAGGGCGACATCATCGGCGTGCTGCAGCTCCTGAACGCCACCGATCCCGCCACGGGCCGGGTGACGACGTTCAGCATCGAGGACGAACGCCTCGCCGAATCGCTCGCCTCGCAGGCGGCCATCGCGCTCACCAACCGGCTCCTCATCCAGCAGCTCGAGGTGCTGTTCGAGTCCCTCATCGGCCTCATCAACACCGCGATCGACGACAAGAGCCCTTATACCGGCGGCCACTGCAAGCGCGTGCCCGTGCTCACCATGATGCTGGCCGAGGCGGCAGCGCGGGCCGAGGAAGGGCCGCTCGCCGATTTCCGCATGTCCGAGGCGGACCGCTACGAGCTCAAGATCGCGAGCCTGCTGCACGACTGCGGCAAGATCACGACACCCGTGCACGTGGTGGACAAGGCCACCAAGCTCCAGACCATCTTCGATCGCATCGAGCTCGTGGCCACGCGCTTCGAGGTGCTCAAGCGCGAGGCCGAGGTGCAGATGCTGCGCGCGCGCCTCGATGCCATGGCCATCGGCGACGAGGACAGCGCGCGCCGTGCCGGGGAAGCCTATGCCCGCCAGATACGCCAGTACGACGACGACCGCGAATTCCTGCGGCGCGTGAACATGGGCTCCGAACGGATGAGCCTCGCGGACCAGGCACGTGTCGCCCGCATCGCGCGCTACACGGTGCGTGACGCCCAGGGCCTGGAGAGCCGCTTCCTCACGCCCGACGAGGAAGAGAACCTCAGCATCGCCCACGGCACGCTCAATACGGAAGAGCGCGAGATCATCCACCACCACATCGTGGCCACGATCAAGATGCTCGAAGCGCTGCCCTGGCCGCGGCACCTGGCGCACGTGCCCGAGTATGCGGGCGGCCACCACGAGCGCATGGACGGGAAGGGCTATCCGCGCGGCCTCACGCGCGAGCAGATGAGCGTGCCGGCGCGCGTCATGGGCATCGCCGACATCTTCGAGGCCCTGACTGCGAAGGACCGGCCCTACAAGCCCGGCAAGACCCTTTCCGAGTCGCTCGATATCCTCGGCCGCTTCCGGCTGGCGGGCCACATCGACCCGGACCTCTTCGATATCTTCGTGCGCGAGAAGGTGTACCTCGCGTACGCCCGCGAATTCCTCGATCCCGAGCAGATCGACGCGGTCGACGAGTCCCGCATCCCCGGATACGACGCCGCGCCTGCGGCAAAGTGACGCGGTACGTCACTAATGTCGCCAAAGCGCGGCACCCCCCGGCGCGCACGTTCCGGCCGTTGTGAGGCAGCTCACACGAAGCGCGCGCCGGCCGGTTCACAGGCCGCGAAAGCCCCTCCCAAGGGCTTGATATAGCAGCGAGTTTGGTCGCTGTGAGCTATCGCATAGTCCGTCGGGACGCAAAAACGGCGGTGGCACACCGGTTGCATATGTCTACCGCGCACACTGCCGTGCGACCAGATTCAGCAACACGGTTCACCCAACTCACTACTTAGGAGTCACAGATGAAGAAAGTCCAGCAAGGCTTCACGCTGATCGAACTGATGATCGTCGTTGCCATCATCGGCATCCTCGCCGCGATCGCGATCCCGGCGTACCAGGATTACATCGTTCGCTCGAAGGTTACCGAGCTCGTGAACGCCGCCGGCGTTTGCAAGACCAGCGTTGCCGAGTACTACCAGACCAAGGGCTTCCTGCCCGCGAACACGGGCGACGCCGGTTGCTCGACCGACGGCACGGCGAACTCGAAGGCGCCCATCGTGACCGCTGGCGACATCAAGGTGACGGCTGACGGTGGCCTCGCCTCGCAACTCGGTGCCGGCACGGCCGACTTCCACTACGTCGCGCAGTGCGCGGGTGGTGTTGCCTGCCCGACGACCGCCGGTGCGACCGCGGCGCCCGCCATCACGGCGTGGGCCTGCGACAAGACCACGGCGGGCACGAACGTCCCGCCCAAGTACCTGCCGGCCATCTGCCGCGGCTAATCGCAGCAAGCTGGTTGACGACGGGCCGCGCGAGCGGCCCGTTGTCTTTTGCAGACCCGTTTTCCGGAGAAGGACATGCCGAACCGCATGACCCGCTGGGGCGCCGCCGGCGTCCACCTGGCGCTGACCTTCCTCGTCGCAACCACTGTTTTCGCGATCATCTTTTTGGTCTGGTATCCGGGCGTGCTGTTCGAGTCCGCCGGCGGCCGGACGCTTTTCATGCTGATTGCCTTCGTGGACGCGACCATCGGCCCCCTGCTCACGGCCGTCGTCTTCAAGCCCGGCAAGAAGGGCCTCGTCTTCGACCTTGCGGTGATCGCGGTGCTGCAGGTTGCGGCCCTCGCCTATGGAACGTGGGTCCTGTTCGAATCGCGCCCGGCGTACATCGTCTTCACGCGCGACCGCTTCGATCTCGTGCGCGCCAACGAGCTCAACGTGCTGCCCGGCTCGAACCCTGGCGCCAACGCCTATGCAAGGCCGCCGCTGGGCGGGCCCATGCGCGTGGGCACGAGGCTGCCGAAGGATCAGGACCAGCAATACAGGCTGTTCGTCTCGGGCGCCGCGGGGCAGGACGTGCAGTCGTTCCCGCAGTACTACGTAAGCTATGACGACGTTCGCGACGAGGTGAAAGCGCATGCCGCGCCGATCGCGAAGCTCCGCAGCCTGAATCCGCAGTCCGCTGCCGAGATCGACCGCATCGTGGCGCAGAGCGGCAAGCCCGAGCAGGGGCTGGGTTTCCTGCCCATGCGCGCGGGCAAGGCGGACCTCGCCGTGCTCGTCGACAGGCAACGCGGCGATGTCATCGACATCGCAAACCTCCGTCCCTGGGAGTATTGATCCGATGGCCTCCGTCAGCACGCAGCGCAGGACCGAGCTCGTCTTCGTCATCTTCTTCTTCTCCGGGCTCGCGGGGCTCATCTACGAGTCGGTCTGGTCGCATTACGTGAAGCTCTTCCTCGGGCACGCGGCGTACGCGCAGACGCTGGTGCTGGTGGTCTTCATCGGCGGGCTGGCGCTGGGCTCGTGGCTCTGCGCGCGGGTCGCGGAGCGTATCCGCAATCCGCTGCGGCTCTATGCGCTGGTGGAGGCCGCGATCGGCCTCATGGCGCTCGGTTTCCATGCGGTGTTCGTATCGGCGGTGGATTGGGGCTATGCGTCCCTGTTGCCCGCCACCTGCGACCAGGCGTCGACGTTCTGCGCGGGCCAATGGATGCTCTCGGCGCTGCTGCTGGCGCCGCAATCGATCCTCCTCGGCGCCACCTTCCCGCTGGTGAGCTCCGCGGTGCTGCGCATGTCGGCCGAGCATCCCGGCCACGACATCGCGAGCCTCTATTTCCTGAACAGCCTCGGCGCGGTCATGGGCGTGATGGCTTCGGCCTTCGTGCTGATTCCCGCCATCGGGCTGCCCGGCACGCTCAAGGTCGCGGGCTGCGCCAATCTCGCGATCGCGCTGGTGGCGTTCACGCTTTCGAAGACGCCGGTGGCGCCGCTCGCCGTACAGCCGGTGACGGATGCCAGCGGCGCAACGGGGCTCGACGACCGCCGCCTCATTCGCCTGCTGCTCGTGGTGGCGTTGCTCACGGGCCTGTCCTCGTTCATCTACGAGATCGTCTGGATCCGCATGCTGAGCCTGGTGCTCGGCGCCTCCACGCATTCGTTCGAGCTGATGCTGGCGAGCTTCATCCTCGGCATCGCGCTGGGCGGCCTGTGGGTCCGCAGCCGGGTGGACCTGGCGACGGATACCGTGCGATTCCTGGCCATCGTGCAGCTCTGCATGGGTGTGCTCGCGATGGCGACGCTGCCGTTCTACAACGCGGCGTTCGACTTCATGGCATGGCTGCTCTCGGCGCTGTCGCGCAACGACGCGGGCTTCGTGCTCTTCAACCTCGCCTCGACGCTCATCTCGCTCGTGGTGATGCTGCCGGCCACGTTCTGCGCCGGCATGACACTGCCGCTCATCACCTATCGCCTGTTGCGCTCCGCCGCTGGGGAGCGTTCGCTGGGAACCGTCTACGCGGTCAACACGCTCGGTTCCATCGCCGGCGTGATCGTCGCCGTGCACCTGCTGCTCACGCACGTCGGCACGGGACACACGCTGCTCGTGGGCGCGGCCATCGATGTGGTCCTGGGCGTGGTGCTGCTCATGCCGCGCGGGCGCAGCGCTGCGGCCCGCATGGTGCCGTGGCCCGGCGCGGTCGCAGTGCTCATGGTGCTCGTGATCGCGGTGGCGTTCCCGGTGGACGGCATGCGTGGCGCGTCGGGCGTGTTCCGCACCGGAGTCGCGCGCGTTACCGGCGCCGAGATCCTTTCGCACCGCGACGGCAAGACCGCGACCGTGGACGTGGTGGGCTCCTCCGAATTCCGCAGCATCCGCACCAACGGCAAGGCCGATGCCTCCATGGCCGTCCAGCCGGGCAAGACGCTCCCGGACGAATACACGATGGCGCTGCTCGCGGCGCTGCCGCTGGGCCACAAGCCCGACGCGCGCAGTGCCGCGGTGATCGGCTTCGGTTCCGGCGCGTCGACCACGCTGCTGCTCGCTTCCGACAGGCTCGAGCGCGTGGACACGATCGAGATCGAGCCCGCCATGGTCGAGGGCGCGCAGCACTTCCGCCCGTTCGTCGATGCCGCGTTCACCGATCCCCGCAGCCACATCGTGATCGACGACGCCAAGTCGTACTTCGCGCGCGGCCACGGCAAGTACGACATCGTCGTGTCGGAGCCCTCCAACCCCTGGGTGAGCGGCGTGTCGTCGCTCTTCACCGAAGAGTTCTACCGGCGCCTCGCGCTCTACATGAACGACGGCGCGGTGCTGTCGCAGTGGCTGCACATCTACGAGATGGACGCGCCCACGTTCGCCTCGATCATCGCCGCCCTCGAGAAGACCTTCCCCGATTTCGTCATGTACACGCCGATCGACGGCGACGTGGTGGTGATCGCGCGCAAGAACGCGATGCCCGCCCCGTTCGACCCGCGCGTGCTGGCGTTGCCGAAGCTGCAGCCGACGCTTGCGAAGCTCGGCCTCACCGACGTGGAAGCGGTGCGCCGGCTGGCGGTGGGGTCGTCCGCGACGCTGCGCCCGTTCTTCGCCACCTACGGCGCGCCGGCGAACTCGGACTACTTCCCGCTGGTGGACCATCGCGCCTCCAAGACCCGCTTCACGAAGGTGCGCGTGCAGGACTTCGCCGAGCTGCAGGGCTCCAGCGTGCCGATCCTCGAGATGCTCGACGGCAACTTCACGCCCGACTCGCAGCCCCGCCTGGGGCACGGCATGAGCGCCACGGGGATGCTGTCGATGAACGCATGGTCGATGTACGAGGGCCTGGTGGGCGGCCTGCCGCGCGAGGCCGCTTCGGCCATGCGGGGCGACCAGGATGCGGGCCGCATGGTGCGCCTGTGGACCGGCGGCTGCGGCGCCGAGTGGGGCTTCCCACAGATGCTGCCGACGATGGTGCGCGTGGCGGAGGCGATCTCGCCGCAGGTGCAATCGGCCTACGCGAGCAAGGCGTGGAACGCCGTGGGCAGCTCGCGTTGCGGGCGCGAGCTTTCCGCGGATGACAGCCGCTGGCTGCAGCTCTTCGAAGCCGTCGCAGCGCGCGACGCCACTCGCATGGCGCGCCTGGGCGAAGCGCTCCTGGATACGGCGGCAGGGCCGTCGGCGGCATCCGAATATGCGTTCCTCGCGACGGTCACGGCGCTCATCTGCAAGGGCGAAAGCGTCCATGCGAACGAGGTCATGGACCGCACGGTCGGAAAGGCACTACGCCGCGGGGAGAAATCGACG
This sequence comes from Usitatibacter sp., assembly GCA_035553995.1. Lineage (GTDB taxonomy): Bacteria > Pseudomonadota > Gammaproteobacteria > Burkholderiales > Usitatibacteraceae > Usitatibacter. Next base: position 7,115 of record DATMJE010000349.1, read on the forward strand.
CAGTTGCGCTACCTGGTCTCGGTCTCGCGCGATCCGGCGGCGGCTGCTGCGGCCGCGCGCTGCCGGTAAGGCATCACGACTCGCGCTTCACCGCGGTCCGCATGACCGTCCCGTTCGACGAGTGCGTGATGAAGTATTCGAGGTGGTTCAGCTCGTCGGAGCCGGCGAGGAACGGCGCCGCACCCATGC
>DATMJE010000350.1:0-9798 GCA_035553995.1 Usitatibacter sp.
TCGAACGTGGTCGCGACCGACCACGCCTCCCCCGGGATGTTGAACAGGATCGACGTGATGGCGCCGCCGAAGAGCGCGCCCCAGTAGATGCACGACAGCATCACGATCGCCGACGTGGGATCCATCGTGAACGTGAGCGGCAGCAGGATCGCCACCCCGTTCGGCCCGCCCAGGCCCGGCAGCACGCCCACGAAGATGCCGAGTGTCAGCCCGACCATCATCAGCGCGAGCGTCTTCCACGTGAGCAGGACCTTGAAGCCCAGCAGCAACAGCCCGAGTGATTCCATGCGCTAGTAGCCGAGCATCCGCTCGAGCGGGCCCTTGGGCATGATCACGTCGAACGCGACCTCGAAGGTGAGGAACATGGTGAGGGAGAAGATGAAGCCCGTGAGCAGCGATATCCACGCCTTGATGTGGCCGACCCAGATCATGAAGCCGGCGATCAGCAGGAAAGCGGCCACGTAGAGGCCGAGCACCTGCGTGACCGGCACGAACACGAGCGTGGGCACGAAGACCTGCAGCACGCGCCTGAACTGGCTGCGCATCACGAAGGGCTCACCCGCGTCGGGCGGGAAGAAGATCTCGCGCACGAGCCCGTAGAGGCTCGCGCCCGCGCAGATGAGCGCCACGTAGAACGGGAAGTACCCCGGCTTGGGACCGGTGGACTCCCAGCCGATGCCGGTGCGCCAGTTGTCCCACATGAGCAGCGCGGAGAATGCGAGGACCACCGCGAGCGTGATGACTTCCACCGTGCGCCGCTGCGCCGCGGGGCTATCCGCGGCGCCCTGCGGCGCCGCTTCCGGAACGGGCGCGCTCACTTCGCGACGAAGCCCGCTTCGGTCATGAGGCTCTTGTTGAGCGCTTCATCCTGCTCGAGGAACTTGACCATGTCCTTGCCGGTGATGAAGACCGGCTTCAGCGCCTGCTTCTCCATGTAGTCCTTGTACTCGGCCGTCTGCGCGATCTTCCTGAAGAGATCGACGTAGAACGCGGTCACCTCCGGCGCCACCTTGCCGGGAAGGAACATCGCCCGCAGCATCTGGTAGTCCACATCGACGCCTTCTTCCTTGCACGTCGGGATGTCGCTCCAGGCCATCTTGTCCGTGACCTTGGTCTTGTACTGGATGCGCTCCTTCGAGAAGAGGCAGAGCGGCTTCACCTGTCCTGCGCGCCAGACTTCCAGGTTCTCGGAGGGGTTGTTCACGTTCGACTGGATGTGGTTGCCGACGAGCTGTGTCGCCGCCTCGCCGCCCGATTTGTACGGCAGGTACGCGAACTTGGCGCCGGTCTTCTTCTCCAGGAAGACGGTGAGGACATGGTCCTCGCGCTTGGAGCCCGTGCCCCCCATCTTGAACTGCGGGCTCGCCTTCTTCGCGAGGTCGACGAACTCCTTCGTGGTCTTCGCCGGCACGTCGTTGTTCGTCCACAACACGAACTCGTCGAGGGCGACCACGGCCACCGGGGTGAGCTCGCGCCAGTCGAACGGCACCTTCGCGGACAGCGGCAGCATGTAGATGAGCGAGTAGGCGATCAGCACCTTGTTGGTGTCGTCGGGCTCGCCCTTCATGTACATCAACGCTTCGGCCCCGGAGGCGCCGCCCTTGAGCGTCACGATGACGGGCGCCTTCATGAGCTTGTTCTTCTGGATGGCCGCCTGCATCATGCGCGCCATCTGGTCCGAGGCGCCGCCCGCCCCCGCCGCGACCACGATCTCCACCGGCTTGGTGGGCTCCCAGGCCAGCGCCTGGGTGCTGCCGAATGCGAATGCCGTGGCCGCTGCCACGCACGCCGCGATTGTCTTGCGGATCATTGCCGTCTCCTCCTTCTATTTTTCCTGCATTGAACTTATCACAGCCTCAGGATGAGCGACGACGTGTCGAAGCGGTTGCCGCCCTTCTTCTGCACGTCGCCATAGAACTGGTCCACCAGCGCAGTCACCGGAAGGCTCGCGCCATTGCGCTTCGCTTCCGCCATCGCGATGCCCAGGTCCTTGCGCATCCAGTCGACGGCGAAGCCGAAGTCGAACTTGCGCGCGTGCATGGTCTTGCCGCGGTTCTCCATCTGCCACGACTGCGCCGCCCCCTTGGAGATGACCTCGAGCACCTGCTCGGCATCGAGCCCGGCCTTCTCGGCGAAGGCGATGCCTTCGGAGAGCGCCTGCACGAGGCCCGCGATGCAGATCTGGTTCACCATCTTGGTGAGCTGCCCCGCGCCGCTCTCGCCGAGGAGCGTGACGGCCCGCGCATACGAATCCATCAGCGGACGGGCGCGCTCGAACGGCTCCTTCTCGCCGCCGCACATGACGGTGAGCTTGCCATTCTCGGCGCCCGCCTGGCCGCCGGAAACGGGCGCATCGACGAAGCCGATGCCCTTCTCCTTCGCCGCCGCGAACACCCTGCGCGCAACGTCCGCGGAGGCCGTGGTGTGGTCGACCAGGATCGCGCCCTTCTTCATCCCCGCGAGGACGCCCTCGCTGCCGGTGGTCACCGCGAGCACGTCGTCGTCGTTGCCGACCATGGTCATCACGAAGTCGCAATCCTTCGCCGCTGCCGCCGGCGTGGGGGCCGACTTGCCGCCATGCTTCTCGACCCACTGCTGCGCCTTCGAAGCGGTGCGGTTGTACACCACGACGTCGTAGCCCTTCGCCTTGAGGTGGCCGGCCATGGGGAAGCCCATGACGCCCAGGCCGATGAATGCGACTTTCGCGGACATGCTTTTCTCCAGATTGGATCCCGGACCGTTGCGCCGGCTGGCGCGTCCGGGATGACGATTTTACGTGGCGCCGATGGGCGCATCGGATGACGATTTTACGTGGCGCCGATGGGCGCGTCGGATGACGATTTTACTTGCGCGGGATGGCGCGCCTGGAATGACGATTTTACTTTGACGGGTTCAGTTCACCGCGTTCGGCGGCTCGCGTCCTTCGAGCACGGCGACCATGTTGGCGGCTGCCGTGTTGCACATCACGAGGCGCGTCGCGCGCGAGGCGCTGCCGATGTGCGGGGTCATCACCACGTTGCGCAGGCCGAGGTAGCCCGGGTTCACCTTCGGCTCGCCTTCGAAGACATCGAGCCCCGCGCCCGCGATGCGCTTTTCACGCAGCGCCTCCACGAGCGCCGCATCGTCCACGACGCCGCCGCGCGCGGTGTTCACGAGGATGGCCGTGGGCTTCATCTTCGCGATCTCGGCCGCGCCGATGAGGTGGTGAGTCGCCGGCGAATAAGGTGCCATGACGACCACGAAATCCGATTCGGCGAGCAGCCGGTCGCGCTCGACCCAGGTGGCGTTGAGGCGCTTCTCCTCGTCTTCCGGCAGGCGCGAGCGGTTGTGGTACAGGACGCGCATGTCGAAGCCGCCCGCGCGGCGCGCAATCGCCTGGCCGATGCGCCCCATGCCGATCACGCCGAGCGTGGCGTGGTGGATGTCCTGGCCGAGGAAGTACTGCACGCCGAACGCGATCTTCCATTCGCCGGCGCGCACGTAGGCGTCCCCTTCGGCGATGCGGCGTGCCGCGGCCATGAGGAGCGCCCAGGTGAGGTCGGCCGTCGTGTCGTCGAGCACGCCGGGCGTGTTCGTGACGCGGACGCCCCGCTTCGTCGCCGCGGGGACGTCGATGTTGTTGTAGCCCACGGCGATGTTCGAGATCACCTTGAGCTCCGGACATTGGGCGAGGACGGCATCGTCGAAGCGGTCCATCACGGTCGCCATGGCGCCGCTCGCGCCCTCGAGCCGCCGCACCAGCTCCGCCGGAGCCCACGGCCGGTCGTCGGCGTTGTGATCGACCTCGAAGCGCTGCGAAAGCGACTCGACGACCTCGGGAAGGATGCTGCGCGTGATGAGGACTTTTTTCATGGCCTGTTTCGTCACCCCGGCCGCTGCTGTTGCAGCAACGGGCCGGGGTCCAATCTCCTATTTGTACAATACCCGCGGCAGCCACAACCCGATGTCGGGGAAGATGTACAGCAGCGCGAGCGCGATCACCTGGATCGCCATGAACGGCATCATCCCCGCGAAGATCGCGTTCAGCGTCACATGCGGCGGCGACACGCCCTTGAGGTAGAACGCGGCCATCGCCACCGGCGGCGACAGGAACGCCGTCTGCAGGTTGAGCGCCACCAGCAGCCCGAAGAAGAGCGGGTCGATGTTGAACTTGGCCAGCAGCGGGATGAAGATCGGCATGAAGATCACGATGATCTCGGTCCACTCGAGCGGCCAGCCCAGCAGGAAGATGATCACCTGCGCCATGATCATGAACTGCACCGGCGTGAGGCCCATCGAGAGCACCCAGCGCTCCACGATCTCCTGGCCGCCCAGCAGCGCGAAGGCTGCCGAGAAGATCGACGATCCGACGAAGAGCCAGCACACCATCGCCGAGGTCTTGGCGGTGAGGAATGCCGATTCCCTCACGATGCCGAAGATCTTCATCTGCCACGTGGCCACCACGCACTAGGCGGCGATCGCGATGATCGACATCCACCCCACCCACACCGGCGGGCCGGACGTGAGCACCTCGAACTTGAGGAGCAGGAACCACACCACCGAAACGCCGAAAAGCACCCATAGCGGGATCCAGGTGCGCCAGACGGGGCGGCTCACCTCCCGCGGCTTGGCCACCAGCGCGTAGACCGCCGCGAGCGCGAAGCCGCCGAATGCGCCGATCGCCGCCGCCTCCGTGGGTGTCGCAAGGCCGAACACGATCGATCCCAGCACCGCGAGGATCAGCAACGCGAGCGGGAAGAACGACGCGAGCAGCATCTTGAAGATTTCCAGCCGCGCGAAGTTCATCATCACGTAGAGCACCGCGAGCAGCGCCACGCCGATGCCGAGGACGATCCAGAATGCTTCGGGCGTGGGATCGCGCACCCAGTCGGCCGGGGCGGCGGCCTTGGCGGTCCTGGCCGCCTCGGCGGACTTCTGCTCGACCTTCTTCTGCTCGGCAGCGGCGATGGCCTCGGCGCGTTCCTTCGGCTGGTCGGCGGCCGTCGGCTCCGTGGGCGGCTCCGCGAGCCCGCCGGAATCCTGCGGGGGCTCGGCAAGGCCGCCGCCCTGGGCGCCTTCAGCGCCGGGCTCGCCGGTCGATTCCGTGCCGCCGGTGCTGATCGCGATGCCGCTGATGTCGGCCGCGAAATCCGGCTTGGTGATGGCGTGCCACGTGAGGCCCATGAGCACCACGAACGCGATCGCCGGCGAGAGCGCCACGAGGAGCTGGCGGCGCGCGTGGCCCTCGGGCACGCCGGGCGCCGCCGTGGCCTTGAGCGACCTGAACAGGCTCGGCACCGCCTTCGGCCCGTAGGATGCGGCGATCGCCGCGTTGGCCGGCGGAATCGGCACGAAGCGCTCGCTTTCCGGCAGCGGCGGCGCGAACTGCGGCTTGATCTTGGCCAGCACCATCACGTAGCCGATGTAGAGGCCGGCCAGCATGATGCCGGGCAGGAATGCCCCGGCGTAGAGCTGCACCACGGACACGCCCGCCGTGGCGCCGTACACGATCAGCATCACCGAAGGCGGGATCAGGATGCCGAGGCACCCTCCCGCGGTGATGACGCCCGCCGAGACCTTCACGTTGTAGCCCGCCTTGAGCATCGCCGGAAAGGCGAGCAGGCCCATCAGCGTGACCACGGCGCCCACGATCCCGGTGGCGGTCGCGAACACGGCGCACGTCACCAGGCTCGCCACCGCGAGGGACGCGGGAATGCGCGCGAGCGCCACGTGCAGGCTCTTGAAGAGCTTCTCGATCAGGTTCGAGCGCTCGACGAGATAGCCCATGAACACGAACAGCGGGATCGAGATCAGCACGTCGTTCGACATCACGTAGTAGGCGCGCTGCACCATGAGGTCGAGCGTGTTCCTGATCGAGACCTGCGTGTGCCCGCCCGTCTGCATGTAGTACGAGCCGAACGCGAAGATGATGCCCATGCCCATGAGCGTGAACGCCGTCGGGAAGCCCAGCATGATGGCGACCACGATGAGCGACAGCATCAGCAGGCCGAGGTGGCCCTGCGTGATCTGCGACGGCGGCGGCAGCGCCCAGAAGGTGAGGATGACCACGAAGGCCATGATGGCGAGGCCGAACCAGACTTCCTTCCTCATTTTCCGCCCCCCTGCTGCAGGTACCGGTCGAGCTTCGCGATGTCCTCGTCCTTCACGTGCACCATCTTCTTCAGCTTGTCGACGTCGACCTCCTCCACGTCCTGCTCGCGCGAGGGCCATTCGCCCTGCTTGATGCAGATCACGCAGCGGATGATCTCGACGATGCCCTGCAGCAGCACGAAGGCGCCCGCCACCGGGATCACCGTCTTGAAGGGATAGATCGGCGGGCCCTCGGAGGTGATGTTCGAATGCTCGTTGATCGCCCAGGATTCGCCCGCGTAGATGTATCCCGCCCAGCAGAGCGCGACCACCCCGGGGATGAAGAAGCAGATGAAGAGCACGAGGTCGATCCACGCCTGCAGCCGCGGCGGGAAGAACCCGTAGAGCACGTCGCCGCGGACGTGGCCTTCCTTCGCCAGCGTGTACGCGCCCGCCATCATGAAGAGCGTGCCGTACATCATGATCATCACGTCGAACGCCCACGGGTGCGGGTGGTTCAGGACGTAGCGCGAGAACACTTCCCACGAGATCAGCAGGGTGAGCGACAGGATCAGCCACGACAGCGCCTGTCCCACCCAGGTGCTCACCTTGTCGACGAAAAGCAGTACGTTCTGCATTTATGGCGTCCTCGAAAAAAAGCACCATCCGGCCCGGCCGGATGGTGCCTCTCGGGCTATCGATGCCTCAGGTCTTCTTCGGTGCCGCGGCGCCGCCGGCCTGCTTGCCGAAGTAGTGCACGTAGGCCATCCGCCGGTTCACGTTGTTGTCCATGTCCCAGCGAACCGCGCGCTGTGCGAAGACCTTCTGCGAGTCGACGATCTCCTTGAAGATGGCGTTCTCGCCCGACTTCTTGTCGGAAACCTTGTCATAGGCGACCAGCTGCTCCTGGAGCAGCGCATCGGGCGTCTTGTAGAACTTCACGCCCTGCTTGGTCTCCATCTCGATGTAGTCCTTCGAATACCGGTCGATGGCCTTCCAGCAGAGGTCCGCCGAGGCCGCGTCCACCGCGTTGGCGAGGATCGCCTGGAGCTTCTGCGGCAGCGCGTTGAACTTGTCCTTGTTGAACATGATCTCGAACTGCTCGGCGTTCTGGTGATAGCTCTGCAGCATGCAGACCTTGGCCACGTCGGGGAATCCCAGCAGCCGGTCGGAGCTCATGTTGTTGTACTCGGCCGCGTCGAGCAGGCCGCGATCCATCGCCGGGACGATCTCGCCGCCCGGCAGCGCGTTCACCGAGGCGCCCATGTTGGTGAACATGTCGATCGAGATGCCGACCGTGCGGTACTTGAGCCCCTTGAAGTCGGCGCTCTTCGTGATCGGCTTCTTGAACCAGCCGAGCGGCTGCGTGTACATCGGCCCGTACGGGAAGGACACCACGTTCGCGTTGATCGACTGGTAGAGCTTCTGCAGCAGCTCCTTGCCGCCGCCGTAGCGATGCCAGGCGAGCAGCATGTTGGCATCCATGCCGAACGCGGGGCCCGATCCCCAGAGTGCGAGCGCGTTCTGCTTGCCGTAGTGATAGACGAGCACGCCGTGGCCGCCGTCGAGCGTGCCCTTGGACACACCGTCGAGGAGGCCGAAGGCCGGCACCACCGCACCGGCGGGCAGCACCTCGATCTTCAGCTCGCCCCCGGTCATGTCGTTGACCTTCTTGGCGTAGTCGAGCGCGTACTCGTGGAAGATGTCCTTCGACGGCCACGTGGACTGCCAGCGCATCGACGTGGGACCGGTCGCCTGCTGTCCCTTGCCGATCATCGGGAAAGCCAGCGCGGCACCGCCCGCGCCGGCGGCCAGGAACTTGCGACGTACGGGATTCGGCGCCGGGACCGCGGCGCTCGCCTTCGGGTCTTTCATGGCTCTCCTCCTCTGCATTTGTGAATGCCGCCGCGCCAGGCCTTCAGGCGCCGTGGACTCTTGGGGTCCTTGGGTCGCTGGCATCGTATGCCCCGCAAATGGCAAAGGCAACAGACGCATGCGGACTCTGCGCAGTAAACACGCGCAGCAGGCCGAAACGTCCTGCGCGAGCGCGTTATTTCGCGGGTGTGATCGCCGGCGTCGAAGTCGCCGCGGGCGTGCGTTGCGCGTGCGGCTCCCAGCCGTGCAGCGCCAGCAGCACGAAGAAGCCCACGACGTAGGCGACCGCCACGTGCCAGCCATGCCGCACCCAGAGGCCGACGGACTTCGCCTCGGGGAAGGTATTGGATAGCGCCACACCGGCGGAGGACCCGAACCAGATCATCGAGCCGCCGAAGCCCACCGCATACGCGAGGAATCCCCAGTCGTACCCACCCTGGTGGAGCGCCAGCGCCGTGAGCGGGATGTTGTCGAAGACCGCGGAGAGGAAGCCCAGGCCGAGCGCCGTCGGCCACGATGCCGCCGGCAGCTTCTCGACCGGCATCATCGAGGCGGTGAGCACGAGCGACAGCAGGAAGATGGTCCCCTTCAACGAGGGCCCCAGCAGCGCCCAGTCGGGGCGGCGGATCGGGGCGCTCACCACGATGGCCGCCCAGACGGCGAGCCCGATGACCGGGAAGCGGTCGAGCGCCTCGGGATATTTCACGTTCGCGAATACGTTGGCGACGATCGCGGCAACGAGGATGAATGCCACCACCGCCACCCGCACGTAGTCCACGCGCACGCCGGGCGGCGGGTCCTTCAGGATCGGCGACCACGCGTGCTGCTGTTTCGCCGCGACCACGCCGAAGATCGCGAGCGCGGTTCCCGAGGCGATGAAGGCCTCGAGCACGTCGAGCGGATCCACGCCCGAGATCCACATCATGGTCGTGGTGGTATCGCCGACCACGCTGCCGGAGCCGCCGCCGTTGGAGGCGGCGACGATCGCGGCGAGGTAGCCGATGTGCACCTTGCCGCGGAACACCGCCCGCGCGATGGTGCCGCCGATCAGCGCCGCCGCGATGTTGTCGAGGAAGGACGAGAGCACGAACACCATCACCAGCAGCATGAAGCCGCCCTTCCAGTCGTCGGGCAGGATCTTCGGCAGCTCGATCGGGACGTGCGAATCCTCGAAGTGCTTCGAGAGCAGCGCGAAGCCCATCAGCAGGAAGAACAGGTTCGCGAGGGTGACCCACTCGTGGCCGAGCAGGCCCACGAAGCCCGCCACGCCCGCGCCCTGCGGAAAGCCCGTGAACGCGATCTTGTAGAGCGTGACGATGACGAGGCCTATGACGGCCACGCGAAACGTCTGGTGCTGGAAGAACGCGATGCCCGCGAGGATGAGGGCGAAGAGGAGAAAGTCGACCGGGACGGGGCCCAGCATCACAGGCTGTGCGTACATGCGGCGGCATTGTAGCCGGTGCCTCGCGCGCTGCCGCGGGATTCAGGCCGGACCTCGACGGGGCGGTCCCTTGTCGAGCCGGACCTTTGACGGTGTTGGAATCACTTGAAGATGTTTTGCAGGACTTTAGCGGGGAAGTAACAGGCAACCACCGCATTGACGACGTAGCCGGCAAAAACCTTCATTTGGGCGTCGATTCTGCGAGCAACCACCTCGGGGTCCTCTCGAAAGGGACGCGCCCCGTCGAGGTCCCTCTGGACGCCACACGGCTTCGCTCGTCCACGCTATCGCGTAGCACGCCGCTACAGCCTTCTTCCGAAGGCCACGCGGCCCCCACACTGTCCATTGATCCAGCGTGCCGATTGCCGCAAAGGCATGCCGGTACAGCACGCCCCGATGACGGAAGTGGACCA